>JBCCQK010000617.1:0-4571 GCA_039024375.1 Bacteroidota bacterium | reverse complement strand
CTCGCCGACCCATCGGTTCGCAGCGATTCCCCGACGGTATGTATCGAGAGCAAAACATCACTTTCCGAGAAATCAACACCGACTTTTTGTTGAGCTACAACAAAAGATTCAACGATTTTAGCACGGTTGTTTCGGTCGGAGCGAACCGCATGACTCAAACCACGAGTGAAAATTTAATTGAAGGTAGAGGACTGGCGATTCCCGCTATTTATACTTTAGGCAACATCAACGTACAACCAATTTTAAACCGTTTTAACGGCGAAAAACGCATCAACAGCGTTTACGCTTTCGCTAATCTAGGGTATAAAGATTTCCTTTATTTGGATTTGACGGTACGAAACGACTGGTCTTCTACTTTACCTCGGGAGAACAACGCTTACTTCTATCCCGCCGCTTCTTTGAGTTTTATTCCTTCCGAGCTTATCAATTTTGGTCGAGCCGTAGATTACTTAAAAGTACGTTTCAACGTAGCGAGAGTGGGGAACGACACCGACCCGTTCCAATTGACTCGAACGTACCAATTTGCGACTTTGCCGAACAGCGTGACAAATCCTTCGCTGTTGCCTTACGCTAATTTGCGACCCGTGCAAACGGATTCTTACGAGTTTGGTTTGAAGGGAAATTTGTTTAAAAATCGCTTAGGCTTTGACTTTACCTATTATAACACGAAGAGTAAAGACCAAATTATTTCGGCGGGTATTTCCGAAGCATCGGGCTTTTCTTCCACGGTTATCAATGCTGGTGAAATCGAAAGCGAAGGTATCGAATTGGCGTTGAATGCAACGCCCGTTCGCATGGAAAACGGCTTCCAGTGGGATGTAGGCGTTAACTTCACCCGCAACCGCAGTTACGTGAATGAACTAGCGCCGGGCATTGAGACTTTCATCGTAGGTTTTGGTCCAGCGGGGGCAACGGTAGAGGCTAGGCCAGCTGGTAGAATGGGGGATATTTACGGAGAGGTCTTCTTACGCAATCCAGAAGGGGAAATCGTTTTTGATGAAAATGGTTTGCCGGTGATTGACCCCGAAAGAAAAACGATTGGCAACTACAATCCAGATTATTTGGTCGGATTGACCACCGGTTTTCAGTTCAAGGGCTTTTTTGCCAATGCGGTATTAGATATTCGACGGGGTGGTATTATTTATTCTTACACCAACGCCATCGGTGCCGAAAGTGGCTTGTTGACACATTCCTTACCGGGTAGAGAAACGGGTTTGGTCGGCGACGGGGTCGCTTTAAATGCCGAAGGCGACTACATTCCCAACGAAACCAACGTCAGTCCCGAAACTTGGTACTACGGTGGGTTTTATCGACGCTCGAACATTGAAGCCAATAGTTTTGCGGCCGACTTTATGAAGTTAAGAGAGTTGAGTGTGGGCTACAGGTTGCCCCAGCCATTTGCGAAAAAATTGGGCTTGAACAATTTATCCATTGCTTTTGTCGGGCACAATGTGGCACTTTGGACGGATGTACCCAATATTGACCCCGAAGCGCATGCCTTGAACGGTGGAACTTTGGTGCCTGGTTTTGAAGTGACGCAATTGCCCTCTGCGCAATCTTTTGGGGTTAAGTTGAACGCTGGATTTTATAATTAAGAGAAAAAATTAAACAATGAAAAAATTAATTTATATCGCTGTCCTCACCCTAATGGTAGCAGCTTGCGAACAAGATTTTGAGGAAATCAACACCAATTTAAACGAACCCGAATCGGTGACGGGGGCTTTTTTGCTGCCAACGGTCATTTTTGACATTGCCGAAGAATCGGTGACCAATTCCAAAACGTTGGGCGACATTGTGATGCAGTACGCTGCCAACTACGAGTTCAACGATACGGATATCTACAACTGGGGCGGAAGCGGCCAGTTGTGGGATTTTTACGCCACGCTGCAAGACGTTCAAGACATCGAAACCTACGGCGTGGAAGTGGGACTACCCAACTACGAGGCGATTGGTTTAATCCTAAAATCTTATATTTTTTCTTTGCTAAACGATGCTTACGGCGATGTGCCGTACAGCCAAGCCAACCAAGCAACGGCGGGCAATTTTACCCCCGCCTACGATGCGCAGCAGGATATTTATACGGGCATTTTCGCAGATTTGGAAAGAGCGAATGGTTTGCTAACGGATGGGCCGATTGATGGGGATATTTTATTTGGGGGCGACCCGTTGCTTTGGCAAAAATTGGCCAATTCCCTGCACGTTCGGTTGTTAATGCGCACGGCGGGCGTACAAGACGTCAGTAGTGAATTGAGCAAAATAGTAAATGACCCTGCGACTTATCCGTTGATGGTTAGCAACGCAGACAATGCTATTTACGATTTTTCGGGCGCTTTGCCCGATATTTCGCCCATTTCGGCGGGTAGAGGTCGAGCTTACGAATACTATTTGAGTATTCCGACTACCCATTTGGTCAATACTTTGGTGGAGTTGCAAGACCCCAGATTAGAGGAATGGTTGAACCTCAATGAACTGCCTGATTATTTAGGGGTAGCACCAGGTCAAACGTTGGGAGATGTTGGTCGTCCCGATGCTTTTTCGCAAAGAAACCCAAAGTACTTCGATGAATCTGGTCTAGTAGATGGCATCTTAATGACCTTTAGTGAATTGAATTTTATTTTGGCGGAAGCCATCGAACAAGGCTATCTTGAGGGGGATGCTAAAACTTACTACGAAACGGCGGTGCAGGCTTCCTTTGACCAATGGAACGTGCCAATGCCTGCCAATTACCTCACCGAAACGGCGGCTTACGAAGCGGGTAATTTAGAGCAAATTGCCGTACAAAAATGGTTGTCGCTTTGGCAGAATTCTATGGAAGCGTGGTTCGATTGGAAACGAACGGGACGACCGACTTTCATCCAAGCAGGACCGGGCAACGTCAACGGCGACCGAGTTCCCGTTCGACTGATGTACCCCGGCATTGAGCAATCGGTTAATGCGGATAATTATAACGCTGCGCTCGGTCGAATGGGAGCAGATAATATTAATACTCGGGTCTGGTGGGACCAATAATAAACTTTTTTGGTTCATGGTATATGGTGTATGGTAGGGTAATATCGAGCAAAAGTTAAAAACACACCACAACCTGATGCTCACATAATAATTAAGCTGTCAGTTGTGGACTTAACTTATTTTCGAGCTAAAAACATAAAGTTGTTATGCTATTAGACAATCCTATTTATCAAAAAAAACTGATGAAAATAACGGGGTTTTTGCCATAACAACTCACCCAAAAAGTTTTATATAATTGTTTAGTGTGGATACATTTGAGCTGGTTGCCAATAGAGAAGATAGACTGATTACTCCTGACATTCCGCTTGTCTGTGAAGAAGTGTTGACCATAGAACTAGAAGAAGATGGAAACATATTTCCCGTAATGGTTTTTCTGCACAGAGGTAGTAGCAACCCAAAAGATTATATTCAAATACAAATTCATTCCAAAAGGGATAATAGTGGCGATATAATCCAAATACAAGTGAATGAGGATGGTTCTATGGAGCCTAAAATATACGAAGTACCTAGACCTATTACCTACACCATTTATCCAGAAATTGAAATCAATAGCATAACTTATAGAGATTTACTTGAAATTAATTATGGAGACATAGAAAGAAATGATGGGATAGTGAACATTAAATACAACAAAGAAAATGGAGTAGTTCAATATGAAACAAAAGATGGCTTAATTACAACGTTAATTGATTGAAAATATTTTGTTATGATACATTTTGACTTTTGTTCGATAATACCCACGGTACTAATATCTAACAACGCTAATTTAAATACTTAGCTATCGAATAGGTGTTTTGGACACTCCGAGGCACCTATCTTTTTCCTATTCTTATGAATGTCGTTCAAGAAAAAAACACCTGACCATTTACTGGGACAGATACTCCAAAAATGACTTTTGGTACATTTGGTTGTACGATAATGCGCCCGCCAACCGACACGCAAATGGGCAAAAGTTAACCACGACGTATCAAATTCCTAGCGACATTCAACCTCGGGAAGTCCATTGGGACGCCGAAAATCTGTACATTACTTGGACTAAATCAGCCGTCGTTTATCCCCTCGATTGGTTGAAAAAACACACTCCGTCCGTGCTGATTCCTCGTTCCAAGCCTAATCTTTGGGTACAACGTTCCAACCACCCTATTTTTGATTACGAGGAATTACGGTACGCTCCTACCAACTTACTAAACTGTTTACAGGAGATAAAAAATTATGGATTTACCCGTATCAAAAACGTACCCGTTGCTTCGGGAACGGTGTTAAAACTCGTTGATTTATTTGGCTACGTGCGAGCCACCAATTACGGTCAATTTTACGACGTGGTTGCCAAAAAAGACCCCGAAAATCTAGCAGATACCGCCATGGGTTTAGCGCCGCATACGGATAATCCTTACCGAAATCCTACGCCGACCATTCAATTATTACATTGTCTAAAAGCGGATGTATCTGGCGGCAAAACCATTTTAGTGGATGGATTTTATTTAGAGTATGTTTAAAAATATTATTGTGCTAATTTGAAAAATCCGTAATTATCTACTGAAATTAGTCTGATTGTTTGATGG
>JBCCQK010000616.1:0-4579 GCA_039024375.1 Bacteroidota bacterium | reverse complement strand
CATACGGAATAGCTTTACCCATTATTTAGACTTTTTTGAATTTGCAATAATGTCAATGAACTAAAGATACAACTTCTTGGCTATTTATTGACCCCAACTTGCTGTCGAAAGACAGGGAAGTTACACCGTGATTTTAGCCTCTTATTCAACCACCCTATTCTACTCGAACAGTTCCTAATTTTTGATTCGTTAACAAATTTACTACTTACTAGATATAAGACTTTTGTCTCAGAATTAGGCTTCAAATTCAACAAAAAATCGTGGCGTAGTTTAGACCTTACTATTTATGACTTGACAAAAATTGAAGATAAATCCATTTTTTTAAAAAACAAGTATATCGAAGTACCACCCGTCATCACCATTGAAATAGATACCAAAGCAGATTTAAGCGACCTTCCCGAATCTTCTTCCTACTACACCAAAAAAACCGACCAGTTGCTCGAAAACGGTGTACAGAAAATCATTTGGGTATTTAGTGCCACCCAAAAAGTGATGGTTGCCGAAAAGGGAGAAAAGTGGACTATTGATAATTGGACGGAAGATGTCTCGGTGTTGGATAAGATTTATTTAAATATCGCTAATTTACTGGCTGAATTCTGAATTGTATAAATGCTTCCAAAAGCTAAGGTTTTACAATGCCGATAAAGATGGGTAATTTACGAAATTAATCCCGTTAGGGATTACATGTCGGTAAAGAATAATCATTTAAAACTATTCCCATTGTGCCGTAGGTACAATATATGCTGTACCTATGGCACAGCTAGAACGGAATACCGCCAGAATTTTCTACCGATATGAAGTGCCTAATTAACATTCAAAATTAAAACGGGTAGATTAGCAGTAACAAATGTAGTCGGTGCGCCGCACCTTATCAATAGGAAAGTAAGCCCCAAGTTGATACAAATGTAGTCGATGCTACGCATCTTGGTATTGAAAAGTCCCATCGGGACGACCACCTTTGTATCAAGTGGCCTAATCAAGGTCTCCAAAGGTGCATCGCAGTTCTCCGTATGGACCGACCACATTATTACCCGTTTATTTTTTGAACGCTAATAAGGCACTTTTTACATTTTGCCCGTCTGTATCAATACCATAGAAGCTAAAGTTCTAGAGGGTCTCCTTTATAGGAAGCCATTAATTGACCTCAAATATCTCCGCCACCTCGTTATTCTTCGCCACGACTACCCACTCTTTTCCACCAATTTCTAAATTCATCAAATCTCGAACTTGTCCCTTCACTAGAAATCCCGACTCTTTAGACGTTTTAGGTTCAAAAGTCCCATCGCCGTTCCCTTTTAGTAATAAACCATAATTCGCATCGTAGCGACCCACTTCGGGTTTCACACCGTATAAATTACCGCCCATTAAAATATCTAACTGCCCATCTTTGTCAAAATCCTTGACCAATAGTCCGTAGGTTGGGGATAACTGCGCCAATTTGGGTAGTGCTTTTTGCGTAAAGGTACCATCGCCATTATTCAAAATTAGTGAAGTTTCTAACGTTGTCACTTCTCTCTTAATCGTCCCTTTTAATTCTTCTTTGCTAAAAATATCTTCGATTTGTTGTTCTTTGTAGTTGTGGTATTTCAGATATTTCTTTTTCAAATGCGGCAACTGCATAACCAAATCGTGGCGCAAAATCATCGGATAGGCTTCCTCTCCGTTGTACTGCGTAACGATAGGTTCGGGCGTTCGATTGCGGTCGAAATCGTTAAGGTACAAAGAAATGGGTCGTTCGACACTCGCCGAGAATCGAGAATTTAACCCGTGATTACCAACTACCAAGTCCAGGTCACCGTCGTTATCAAAATCCCCCGTTTTCAAGCAATTCCACCAACCGCTTGTATTCGCTAGTCCCGTTTTTTTCGTCGATTTTTTGAATCGATTATTATCATTTTCAAAAATCGTAATCGGCATCCACTCCCCTACTACTATTAGGTCTTGGTCACCGTCACCGTCCGTATCCATCCACGTAGCGTCGGTAATCATTCCCAGTTTTTCCAATTGGGGCGCTATTTTTTTAGTAATGTTTCGAAATTTTCCTTTCCCATCGTTGTTCAATATATAGCCATTGGTGGGTAAACCGTAGTAACCGGGCTTGATTCGGATACCTACAAATAGGTCTTGGTCGCCGTCATTATCGTAATCGGCAGCAGTCACACAGGCACTACTTTGCCCATTGAAAGTGGGCAAAAATTGGGGTGACCGACTGAAATTACCTTGTCCATCGTTGATATATAACTGGTCAAGCATCGCCTGCTCATTAAAACCGAGAAACTCGTTACCTCCGTGGGCTACGTATAAGTCTAAATCATTGTCGTTATCCGCATCGAAAAACAACGCATCGACATCTTCTGAACCCGCTGCCGAATGAAATGTTTGTTCGTTTGTTGAGACAAAATTTCCGTCCGCTTGCTGCACCAACAGTTGTCCCACTTGCCCCGACGCCCCACCAATAAATACATCTTGCAGACCATCACCGTTGACGTCTCCTTTGGCCATTCTCGGTCCTTCAGTGGAAATCATGTGGTAAATCAAACGGTCGCGGTCAAAATCTACGAAGCGATTTTCTCGATGTTGATAGGTCAGTTTTGAGGGATTCTCTATTTTTTTGAAAATCGCACCAATCGAATTATCCGCAATAACGGGTAGGTTATCTTTTGCTTCTGTCCTACTAACAGTTACGGTTTGATTGACGGGAACATCCGTTAGTAGGGTGGTTTTGTCGTTGGTCCATTCGACTAGTAACGTATCTACTTTTTCAATCGTACCTAAACCAAAATTGGGACGATAATCCACCGAAGACTGAAACCCTCTAACGGGTATATTTTCTACATAAAAAGTCTGTCCCGCCGCTTTGGCGGTTACTTTAGCACCGATGGCAAAAGGATTTAAACCTTCTCCTTTCAGTTCCACTTTTAAATAATTTTGCTCGGGCAGCAAGTTATTTGTTTCATTTCGGTACAAAAAAGCGGGTTGATTGACATTATTGACTAATAAATCAAGGTCGCCGTCATTGTCCAAATCGACGTAAACGGAGCCGTTAGAATGACTCGGTTCGGCCAAGCCCCACGCCTCGGCCCGATTGGTAAAACTCAAATCGCCCGTATTGTGGTACAAATAATTGGAAATTCTGGTAGAAGGAATCGTATCAATTAACTTCCGATAGTTTACCCCTTCTTTGGTAACCATTTGGCGAACAATTTCTTCGTTGGACACAAATTGGATGTAATCTTGGTCGATGATATCTTTATGCAAACCGTTAGAGACGAACAAATCTTTTAATCCATCATTATCGTAATCGGCCATCAAAGCGCCCCAACTCCAATCGGTTGCTTCCACACCCGCTAGGCGACCAATTTCGCTAAAGGTCTCGTTACCGTTGTTGAGTTGCAGCACATTGCGCGTAAACTGATGGTAGTAGCCATTTTGTAGATTCAACTGATAGCGGTCCCAATTTTCGAAGGTCATTTTGGTTTTAAAGCGCTCTTCGCCTTCGGGCAACATTTCGGTCACAAAGATTTCGGGATAGCCATCATTATTAATGTCCGCCATATCGGCGCCCATGGAAGCGACGCTAAGGGACAACATCTGATTTTCCAAATCTTCTTTAAAGGCTCCATCCCCTTGATTAATGTAGAGATAATCTCTTTCAAAAAAATCATTGGAGATATACATATCTACCCAACCGTCTCGGTTCACATCCCCTGCCGTTACCCCCAAACCGAAGCCAATTTCACTACCATAAACTCCTACTTCTTCCGATACGTCCACGAAGACACCATTATCATTGCGGAAAAATTTGTCTCCACCCAATTCGTCTCGAATCGTTCGTTGTTCCTTTTTTTCATTAAAATCAAAAATGGAACGATAGGAGTTATTCAACAAATAAGCGTCTAAGTCACCATCTTTATCATAGTCAAAAAACGTAGCGTGGGTACCGTAGCCTTTATCAGCCAAGCCGTACTTTTCGGATTCTTCCGAAAAAGTACCGTCGCCTTGGTTGATAAAGAGTTCATTTTGCTTGTTGTCGCCCGCCAAATCGCCCGAATTGCATACGTAGATGTCCAAAAGACCGTCGCCGTTGACGTCCGCCATCGTTACGCCCGTTGACCAAGCCCTTGTCCCCGCAACGCCAGCCGCTTCGGTCACGTCTTCGAATTGAAAATTGCCTTTGTTCAAATACAGTTTGTTCGGCTGCATATTGGCGGTAAAATAAATGTCCATTAAACCGTCTTGGTTAATGTCTCCGACGGCGATTCCTCCTCCATTATAGAAATTTCGATAAGTATAGATGTTAAAATCTTTGTTATAATCGAGTTGATTCACAAAGTCAATCCCCGAAGAAGCGGCGTCGATTTGCGTAAATAGTTTGGGCTGCGGTTCCGTCACGGGCGCATCGGTCGGATTACAAGCGAATAACAAACAAATAGCACTTAAGTAAATTAGCCTCATCACTGTTTATACGTTTAACTATTGATTCGAGTCATGAATGATTGAGGTTCTTTGACAATTTTTGCAAAAGTTCAACCCCTCTGGGGTTGTGGCTTCGTATATGCTTCAATTCTCCGCATTTCAT
>JBCCQK010000615.1:0-4584 GCA_039024375.1 Bacteroidota bacterium | reverse complement strand
TTTAAAGTTCTTGCATACCAACTTTTACCAAATTTATCGGTACCTTGTAGATATTTCCTATTATTTGAAAGTTTACTGATAAGTTTTCTATTGGCAGGATTATCCACAAATTTTCCAGCTTTCCCTGAAAAAATATGATTTGCTAATTTCCCTTCAGGGATAGCATTTAAAATCTTAGTCGGTAATTTTACGACCTTCGCACTAGGCGCCGCCAACATAAACATCTTCCCAAAGTAGTAAGCCCGTTCAGCAATACTTAGTTCAATATCATATCTTCCTCCAAAAATTTGTTCTCGACCTTCCGGCGTTTCAAACAAAATTAACTCTTCGTCACTCAAATCCCATAAGTATCTTCCATCGGGGTCAACCGACCACCACCTTCCCAATTTAGGGTCTAACACTCGAAAAGCTGCATGATTGACGTTCAACCCGATAAAATCGTAAAACATAACGGTTTTAAGATACAATCTTCAAACATCGACCTTCGTTTTTAAAAGAGATAATGTGCTAAAAAACAGCCGTTTATCAGCAAAAGATAAACGGCTATTGAAGTTCTTGAGACATCGGGGTACCGTTCACGTAGTGCAGCCGGATAAATACTTTCCAAAACGCCGTCCACGTATTCTTTCTACGCCACCGATGTAGTCTCGGATAGATAGCCGATTGCCCTCGGCATGCTATGAATCATTTAGACTTTACCACCAAATAGGAAAAGATAAAAAACTTTCTTTAAAGGGGGCAAATTCATCCTCATCTAGTATTTTTTCAAAAAAAAACACACTATTTGAGTTGCTAATACTTGAACTTTTGTAAGTCAAATAAAATTTAAAAGAATTCTCAACTATTCGAAGAGAGATTATGAGCTTATTATCTAAATCAGCTAACTTCACCTCCTCATCTCTAGAAATATCTTCTAAAGAGTTAATAAATTTTTCCCATTCAATACAATCAAACCAAACCTCTCTTGCGCTAAATTGAAAATCAGAAGATAAATAGTTTGCTTTTACGGTAATTTCTGTTTTAAATGATGGTAGGTTATCATCAATTTCTGTAATACTCAATTGGAAAGAAAGTGGTTTGGTAAAAGATATATCTGCCATATTATTTCTTTTAATATAAAGGTAATGCATGAAATAAAGTAGGAAGTTTTCCAGCACCTCTAGCAGCCCCAAATTTTAATTCCCAACCTCCAATTTTCAGTAAACTATTATATGGTACTCCATTTTTGGTAGCAACATTTACGGCCGATTGGAGGCTTCTTAACTGCTGTTGAGTAGAAAGTCGTACTGCTTCAGGCGTATAATTAATAGCTTTTAACTTTGCAAATTCTGCCAAATGCTTCGTAGCGTTGCCATGAACCCATACTTTTGTACCATTTTGAGTTGCCAATTGAAAAGATTTAGGAAGTACAGAACCTAAATAATTTCCCTGTGTAGCAAGTATATCATCCCAAATTGTTCCTGTTTTAGCAATTACAGTTTTTGCTGATTTCGTTTTTACAGTTGATTTTATAGCTGATACCACCAATTCTTCTGACAGTGTAACACCTTCCGAAAGTCCTGTCCCAATAAGAACTTGACTTCCTCCTCCACTTGCGCTAGTAAACCATTTGGTATATATAGCATTTGATAACTTACTAGTGCCTCCTGTGAGTGCATCAGTCCCAATATCTAAACCTAGTTGGAACCAATCGCTAGCACCATAACCACTAACGTTATTTGGATTAAAGTTAGTTTAGGCTAGTTTGAATGTAAATGCACCTTCATCGTAAGTAGTAATATGTAATTGAGACTTATTGATTTCAAAATTCTCTATCAAATCGAGTTGCTTTTTCTCTATGGTTTTTCCAAAAAGGTCTAACAAATAGAATCCTGCTTCCTCCAATATCAGCAATCTATTTTCTAAAAAATAGAATCCAATTATTGGAATATCCTTGTCTATAACACAAAGTAGCCCATCTTTAATTGATAAGAAATATATTTTCTCCTCCGCTTCCAATAGCAAATGAAAGCCATTTTTATGAATTGCCAATCTAATATCATTCAATTCTTTTGCCGAACTAAACAGTAAGCAAAAATGAACTTTCATATTGAGAGAATCTTTTAGACATACTACAAATTTATTGCTCCCAAAAGTATCGCTTAACTCAACCTTCTTTCCTCCTTACTTGCCATCAAGGAATTTTTTTGCCTCCTTGAATTCTTCAAATTCAGTAATAGTTAAACTTTGATTTTGAATCGTTAATTGCATATTTTATCCTCCTTTAAGAATTATGGTAATTAATTTATTTTTATCCCAAATACTAGTCACTTTAACTCCACCCCTTGGCCCCATTAAAAGAGACTCTCTAAGAACTCTGCCGTTAGCTTGAATGATTCCCTCTGTTGCATTAAAAGTTTCATTTAGATGGCTACGAAATAAACTTCTTCCAGCTGCATTATCAAAAACGCCTATTCTATTTAAGTTTCGCAGCATATCAGTTGACCGTTCGATATTATGAGCAGAGCCAGTAGCTTTTCCAAAAACAAAATCTAGTTTACGACCTAACTGAGGTAGTACACTTCTAGCTCCATTTGATGCTGCTTGCTTAGCTGTTAACTCCACAGTCGCCCCAGCTACCTCAAATCCACCTTTCCAACTATTTACTATAACATCTTCACCGAAAGTCCTCGCAAATTGTTCCCACGCTTTTCGTTCAATCTGCCTATTGATTGCAGTGGAAATGGGTTTAGCGAGAGAAGTAGATAAAGAAGGTTGAAACGCATCCAAACCAACGTCTAGGGCTAAACCTGCCACATCCCACGCATTATCTATCTCGCTGGGGTCAAACTGTCCGTTAACATATTGAACTACTTTGTTACCTACCGAATTAATAGCCCGACCTGCCCAAGGGTTAAAAACGGTTGTAGCACCTGCTGCTGCACCAACACCAAAATACTCCAATCCTTGCCAAAAATTATTTACATTTCCTTTGAGTGCTTGATTTGCAACATTTATCCCTCCATTAACTACTGCCGCTACGGCTGCTACTACGCAAACTGGACAATCTCCATTAGGGTCATTAAAAACCAAAGGAGAATTATACATAGAATTATAGGGCGTCAAACCCATAGCGTGTGCCGCCTGTGGGTCAACACCCCACCACCTACCCAATTCGGGGTCAAGTGTCCTGTAAGTAGCCATGTTCAAATTCAACCCAAACTCCTCCACCGCCTCAATCGAATTAAACGTATATCGAAAGCGACTACTATTCATCCAATACCCTTCCATTTTCAACCCGTTGGGATAATAATGCACCTCATCCAAAATCTCATTCGGCGTATAAATAAGCCCATCCTTATCCAAGTCGGCATACACCAATCTCGTATTCCCCACTTGGTCGCTCGCCGTGTATTCCATCTGCGGCGTACCGTTTATGTAGTTCAGTCGTCCTTCGGCGTGGTAAATACTTTCCAAAACGCCGTCCAGATACTCCACCCCACCGATGTAGTCTCGGATAGATAGTCGATTCCCCTCGGCATCTTTGACTTCCTTAGAAAGCAGCGTCCCATCGGCGCTATATACGAAGTTAACACTTTTTCCATCCACCAGCAGGATTTGTTTGGGTAAATCCAAATGGTTGTAGGTCGTCGAAATGGCCTTTTGCGGGTCGATGGCTAAATTACCATTCACGTCGTAGCGGGTCGTGTCGAGATTGCGTTGCGAGTAGCCGCCCGTTTCAAATCCACTTTGGGGACAGGGGCCAATTTGTGCCGTAAAACTCATCCCTGCGGGGACTCGAAAGCCCGGGGTTAGCACAATTTCTTCCCCCGCTTGGTAGGTCACATTGACGCTGCTGTTAATGAGGTTATCCGCTTCGATTTTGGTGTCCGCAGCGTGTAATTGGCTGTTGTCAATCGTCGGCGTTAAGTAGGTGCTATCGGGGCAGGGAGCGGCGTCTTTGACCAAAGCCAGTTGATTGCTGTCTCGGTATTCGTAGTCCAATTGGTCAATCAAAGCGGGTTCGTAGCAGTTTTTGGTGGGTGTTAAGCCGTAGCGACTCAATGTTTGGATATTGCCCCTTTGGTCGTAAGTCAACGCCACGTCGTAGATGCCCGATTCGGTCACCGTTCCACTGCCATTTTCGTCAAAATAGTCGGCGTTGGTCATTCGGTTGTAAATATCGTAGTGTAGCGAATAGCCCTGTTTTTCTCGCCCTCTCACTTGCCATTTAATACCCGTCACATTGCCGTTTTTTTGACTCGTCGCACTCGTTCCATTGAACGGGACGTCGTAGGCTAGTTCCAGATAAAATAGGTCTTGGTTGTCCAAATTACCGATGACTGGCAAGGCAGGATTGGGTAATGCTACGGGACAGTCCAGCAAAGGTCGTTGGCTGCCCGTTATATTCGCCGTGTTGATTTTATGGAGCAGTCCGTTTTCCAAATACGTGTAATCGTACTGCTGTAACCACGCTTGGGCGGGGTTGCTCAACCCCGTTCCACCCTGCAACTTGCGGATAAGTTGTTCCTTTTCGTCGTAGAATTTACTGTTGAGCGTGTAAAGCGGACTGCCGTTCGCTTGGAAACGGCTTTCTCTGGCCCG
>JBCCQK010000614.1:0-4594 GCA_039024375.1 Bacteroidota bacterium | reverse complement strand
GCCATCATTTTTCCCTTAAATACTTTTCGTAGTGCATTTTTAGGGAATAAGTACTTGCCTTTGGTACGAGTGGTTTTCCATTTTCCAGCGGTGGTCAATCCTCCACCCGGCACGATGCAATGTAGATGCGGATGCAAGCTCAAAGCAACCCATCTGTTTCACGGTTCACTCCTTTGAAGGTCTCCCAGACCTTCATCCTTCGGAATCAGTCGCTTAACCCAGGTATGAAGTATGGCCGTCATCCCCGTCTTTGCACCCAAATATTTAGGGTCACTGGCAAAGGCTTGGATAGTTTGCCAAGCGCATCGAAAGAGCAGTCCGTACATCAGTCTTGGATGCTGTAAGCATAGCGCATTCAATTGGTGGGGCACGGTGAAAACAACGTGAAAATAAGGGACATCCAATAGTTTTTCTTCCTGTCGAACTATCCATTGAACAAATCGCCCGTATCTTCCAAAAAATGGGTGGCGTAGCTATGGCGCAAGGTGTGTAGAGAAATGTCCTTTTGGATGGAAGAGTTGCGCAGACTTTGTTTGAGGATAAACTGGATGCCTCTTTTGGACATCGGTTCGCCTTTGCGTTGACCATTGAACAAAAAGTGTTTGGGCTGGGCAGCAGTAATATAAGTCCGCAAACCACGCAGGATATGGTCATCAACTGGAATGTAGCGACTTTTGCCGTTTTTACCCTGTTCGACAAAGACCGTTTTTCGTTCAAAATCGAGGTCAGCAAGGCGTAGTGCAGCTACTTCAAAAAGGCGTAAACCTGCCGCATAAGTTAATCCTAAAAGGACTCGATGTTTGAGTAGTTTTGGGGTGGAAAGTAGTTCAAGTACCTCTTTGCGATTGAGGATGACGGGCAGTTTGTTGCTACGAGCAATTTGGGGTAAGGCGATGGCTCGGTCTTCTCGTCCGAACAAACGGAACAGGTTGAATGGGAAGATGTAATGAGAAGAAAGAAGGTCAGCAAAAATGAAATAAGAAAACGGATTGGTTGGGCAAATAGAGCATTTCCAGATGCAATGGTGGAAAATTACGAATTTCTGATTGGTAGTCTAACACTTCCGGACGAGAAAGACCGCCACGTTTTAGCTACAGCTATTAAAACATTTCAAAAAACACTACAATTTCTGGTAGGGTAAATCCAAATACATTTGTTTATAGTACAGTCGTCATTTTTGACAACTTCAAAAAATTCATTTAGCGGGTAGGGTATTCTACAATCATCCTGTTTTATACACGTAACAGCAATTGGGTTGAAAATAGCGGACAATACCTTGAAAGTATCACCCACTATTTTCAACCTACACGATTATCCTTTTTTTATCACGTGGCTATACTAGACCGTATTACCAAACTTAAAAATCCTTTCTATAGCAAAAGTCGACAATTCATTCATTTTTTTAGACTTTACATTTATGACACCTAAAAATGTTTATAGGTATGTTACCTATGCACTGATTGTTTTGCCTCTCGTTGCTATTATTTGGAAATACAGTAGTAATCCCGTAACGAGTAATGGCTTATATCCAAAGGAAATTTACTCCTTAACTTATGAATTTGACTTATCGAATTTACCAGAAAACACTTTTGTCAAAGCCTATTTACCCCAAACCAATCAACGGCAAAAAGTTAGTCAACCTGTGTGGAAAGGAGACACCATAGCTTATAAAACTTTATGGGACGATTCGGGCAAATTAGGTTGGTGGACAACTGAGCAAGTAAAAGAGGCCGTTTTTCAGTGGTCAGTAGATATAGAAGGCAAACAAATCAGCTATGAATTAGCTAAAAATATGGAGCTAGAATCCTCTTTCCCTAACGAAATAAGTCCTTATTTACAGGCTACTGAGCACATTCAATCTACCGACCCGAAAATTGATGCTTTAGCTAAGCAATTAAAGAGTAGTGGTATAGTAGAGACGCTCCAAAATAATTTTAACTTTATTAATCAGATTACCAATTCTAGTACGGGCGTATTAACGGATGCCTTAACTGCGTTGCGTAGAAATAGAGCTTCTTGTAATGGAAAAAGTCGTTTATTTGTAGCCCTTTGTCGAGCACAGGGAATTCCTGCAAGAGTCGTCGGAGGTATCATTTTAGAAAATGCCAGCAAACGTACCTCTCACCTTTGGGCTGCCGTTTATTACCAAGGTCACTGGATTCCTTTTGACGTATTAAATCAATATTTTGCTAGATTACCGACCAATTATGTGGAACTGTACACGGGGGATGAATTTCTAATTACACATACCAAAGGTATTGAGTTCGATTATCAATTTCGCATTCAAAGGAAATACGGCACCTTACATCAACAAACTGCTTCAAATTCAGCAGCACTTTGGCCGTTAATTAATCAAACAGGGCTTCCACTGGATGTGTTAAGAGGGCTTATTTTATTACCAATTGTGGCAGTAGTCGTTGCCATACTTAGAAATGTAATTGGTTTAAAAACCTTCGGCGTATTTTTACCTGCTTTGATTGCTCTAGGATTGACCAATGTTGATTTATGGTGGGGAATGGTTGCTTTTCTAGCCGTTATTCTAGTAGTCGCACTATTACATTATCCCTTAGAAAAATTTGGTTTACTTCATACGCCCAAACTGGTCATTATGATGACGATGGTTGTGATAACCTTATTAGGATTGAGTTTTCTCAGCTTACAACAACAGTGGACAGCACTTAGCCTATCTATATTATTACCAGTTATTGTATTATCTATCACGGCTGAACGATTTGCTAAAACTTTAGTAGAAGAGCAATTACCCGAAGCCTTAAAAATACTGGGCTATACTTTTTTGATTGCAGGCATTTGCTACCCCATTTTTCAATCCAATTTACTAATGGGTGTTTTTCTTAACTTTCCAGAAACCTATCTTATCCTACTAGGCATTATGCTTTTTCTCGGTCAATGGATAGGAATGCGCGTTTTGGAGTATCGACGATTTGCTTTGTTAAGTGCAAACTAAATAAGTTTAATTTCCAGTGTACCAATCATTAAAAATCAACTATGTTTTCTATATTCAAAAGAAAAGCTTTTCCAATAGATGTATTAGGCATCAACGAACGTAATGTTAACTATGTATATGCACATAACCCTAAGAAATATTTTCCTTTAGCCGACGATAAAGTGCTTTGTAAAAAAGTTTTGCACCAATATCAAATCGCTTACGCCGAGACTTATGGGATCATTGAACGGGTTGGCGATATTGCAGCAGTATGGGCAACCGTACAGCAGTATAATAGCTTGGCCATTAAACCCGCAAATGGCTCGGGTGGAGGCGGCATCTTGATTCTAAAGAAGAAAAACGGGCAGTGGACTAGAAATGGGCAACCTTTTAGTAATCAAGAAATTTTCTCCCATTTAGCTAGAATAATCATGGGTATCTATGCCTTCGGTTCTTCTGATAAAGTATTAATTGAACAATGTATTGAACCGCATCCTTTTTTCCACGAAATCTATCCCGAAGGCGTACCTGATTTCAGAATTATTTTATTGAATAATCAACCTGTAATGGGGATGCTGAGAGTTCCTACTGATAAATCAGATGGCAAAGCCAATTTACATCAAGGCGGCCTAGGTATCGGCATTAATCTGGAAACAGGCCGCCTAACTTATGCTTATGATGGAGAAAAATATCACCAAAATCATCCAGATAATAACAATGTGATTTTGGGTAAAAAAATTCCTTATTGGAAGGAGTTAGTTGCTCTTTCTGTACAAACCTCCAAAGCTTTTCCACTCAATTACCTGGGCATCGACATTGTTTTGGATAAAACGTATGGCCCCATGATAATGGAAATCAATGTTCGTCCAGGGTTGGGCATTCAATTAGCCAATCGACGAGGATTGAGAAAAGTCTTATAAATGGTAGCAAATATGAGTAGATTCCTTATAGGTTACTCCTATTTACGACCGATTTAACTAACAATCAAAAATTTTAAAAAATGAAGTATCGCCAATCCTCAACTCCTTACTTAATCTTACTATTTACATTAGTCATCGGCATTCCTGCTATGAATTATCAAGTTGAACAAGCACAATCTATTAAAATAAAAATTAAAGCATCTCCCCTACAATCACCCCAATGGCCAATTGCTTCAAAATAGACCATTCATAGCCAACTTATTTTCGATGCAATTCATCGTTCGTCATTTATATTTTAGTATTACTGGAAAAAATAAATTGACCAGAAAAATTTTGAACCAGCCCGAATGCCTAGGGCGGGCGGGTTGAATCTTTTTTCTATACTTTTTCAAAGCATACAAAAAAGTATCCATTTCAAAATTGGTCAATTTATTTTTTCAGAGTTCCTTATCAATCTTACATGCGTTTTTTCCAGTATATTTTCTTATTGTTCCCACTATTTAGTTACACCCAAACCACTTTCCAATTCTCCATGGACAGTCAAAGTGGGTATGAATACAATACGTTTAACCAAGCTCTGCCACTTCGGACAGATACAACCAGTACCCATGCTATTCAAAATGGTCTATCTTACCTTTAGTTGTCCAACTAAGTTGGTGTGTATTTATGATTTGCTTTACAGTACTAGCAAATCCTAATTGCTGAAATAAACCACTTTGAATAGCATGGG
>JBCCQK010000613.1:0-4598 GCA_039024375.1 Bacteroidota bacterium | reverse complement strand
TTTGAAAAACTGACTACTAATTTTTAAGAACCTATGAGCCGTCTCCCTTATTTTCTCCAACGTAAAGATGTAGCCAATAATAGTGTTTATTCTGAAATTTTTTGTACAGAAAGTGGTTCCAGCACGCGAAGTGCGGGGACCACAAAAACCATTGGAATAAAGTCTAATAAAAAATCACTTGCTTCAACAAATCCGTTAATCGAATTAATTTCAAAACTTTTTCTAAGAGCTAAAAAGGCACAAGATTGGCATAAAGTTGGCTTCCTAGCATATCTACTAAAAAAACGAAGGTATGTCTCCTTTCTTTTTCTATTCCTGGGCCCTCTATTGCTATTTGGACAAAATTGTAATGAAATTGAGGGGATTCCAAGAAACTTTGAAGACTTCTCCAATTATCAAGTTGGCCCCATTACCGCTCAATCCGATAATTGGAAAACTTGGTCAGAAGAGGCGGATGATGCGAACATAACAAACGATAGTTCTTTTTTAAACATTCAAAAGACGGACACTTCTGCCACGGATGTTCTCTACTTGTTAGGACAGGACACCGTTGGTAGGTACCGACTTAGTTGTAGACTGAGGATAAGGGAGAGAGGGTATTACAACGTACAATACACAGAAGCGGGAGGCGCCGACCCCGATTGGGCATTCGAGGTTCTTTTCAGCGCAGATAAGGGTCAATTTAGATTGAATGGCTCAGCGGTTACCTTTAATTATCCGTTGAACAAATGGTTCAGCTTGGTACATATTATTGATTTGGACAAGGACGAGGCGGAACTATGGATAGAAGGAACGCTCGTTTACCGTTGGCAGTACAGTATCGGTTCTAGGAAGTCCAATAAGTCGCTCGGTGCCATTAATCTGTACGCTAGTGACAATGTAAACTATGATATTGATGATATTTGTTTGACAGAAGTGGTTAGTGAGATTTGTACGGAAGCGTACGCACCCGTGTGCGTAGGAGGGGCAACCTATAATAACGCCTGTTCCGCTAGTTTCGATGGTTATACACAAATGGAATGGGTAGAGGGGGAATGTCAGAACAACGACTCTTGCCAAAGTAGTATTCCCTTATTGGTCAGTGATTTTTGTGAAGTAGCTATTTACGATAATTTCAGTGCAACACCAGATAGCCTTTTTTCTACTTTTAATTGCGGTAATACCAGCGAAAAGAACGATATCTGGTTTAATACTACCGTTCCAGCATCGGGTAATCTGAAAATTGAAATCAAAGAATTGTCCAATGCTCGTAGCACGATGCTTATGGAAGTTTACAAAGGGAATTGTGATAGTTTGGAATTGGTGGACTGCTACGATGGCGAAGGAGCAGCAAAACTCAGATTTTTTAATCGGCCATTTGGCGAAGAACTCTTCATTAGAGTGGCGGACGCTTTTGATGAGGTAGGGCAGTTTGGAATTTGTGTATCCACGTTCACACCTCCACCGAATAATTTCTGCGCCGAAGCTAGTGTTATCAATGCTAAAACTACCTGTGAAATCGATACTTTCAATACGTTAGAAGCAGGCCCTTCGCCTAACTTTCGTCCATTTCGCTGCGACTTTGCCTCCAATGAAGAACAGGATGTGTGGTTCAAATTGGTCGTACCGCCTTCGGGTAATCTGTCGATTGAAACAAAACAAATTGGCAATGGGCCAGAAGATACCGTTTTAGAAGTCTATAAAGGCAATTGTGAAAACGCTACGTTCCTTTCCTGCGATGGTTTCTCGGGAGAAGGGCGGCACGGTAAACTTACGCTTGATAATCAGACACCGGGTGATACCCTAATTATTCGAGCGATGGCCGATGCGGTAATCGGAGGTTTGGTGGGCATCTGTGCCGTAGAAATTCCTGCTCCTATTAATGATGATTGCGAGGAGAGTACCTTTTTGACCATCAACGATACCTGTACCGTTGAATCGCAGCTATTCTTTGGGGCTACTCCTTCGGTCGATTTGCCTAACTTCTCCTGCGTAAAGACAAACGGGACGATTGCCAACGATTTGTGGTTCAGAACCTTAGCGCCCAGTAGTGGTGGCCATGTAGAAATTTCCATCTTTGCTGGCAGTGGGCTGCGTTCTGTAAGTATGGAAGTTTACTACGGAAACTGCGGGGCGTTAGATTTTGTAGCTTGTAGTTCAGCAGGTAAAGTCCGCATGGCCAACTTAGTGCCCAATCAAAATATTTACATAAGAGTAGCTACTTTAGTTACGACGTCCATTTGTGAGAACCAGACTATCAACCAAATTGGAGAATTTAGTATTTGTGCAAAATCGTTTTCGCCGCCAACTAATAACCTATGCCAAAATAGTATTCCTTTGACGGTCAGTGAAGACTGTTCGTATGAGATTTTTGATAACACCAATGCCGCTATTTCACTAGACATCCCCCCTATTTCCTGTTTGACGGATAATGGTATTCGGTATAGAGATTTGAAGGGTAGCGAGAACGATGTTTGGTTTAACGTGACCGTTCCAACTGGGGGAAATCTGACTATTGAGACCCGTCAAGTACCAAATGGTTTGACTAATATGATTTTAGAAGTCTATCGAGGGGATTGCCAATCTTTAATGCCCATTGCTTGTGACCAGTACAGTGGCGAAGCGGACCACGCTAGAATCGAACTAAGCAATCAGATGGAGGGCGAGGAGCTATTTATTAGAGTGGTTAGTGGCTTTCCTAAGGAGGAAGGTATGTTTGGTCTAGCCGTAGGTAGCAAGTGCCTCACGATTACTAACGGGGAATCGGACGAAGCCACTGCTATTAACATTCAAGATACAACTTGTCGCGAACCAAATATATTCCGTTTACCCAATTCGGCTGGTGAAAGTGTTTGGTTCAAAACAACCACACCGCTTTCTGGCAAGTTTAACGTTCTTGTTGAACCAGTGAATGGTGGAGCTGATAGTGTGCGGGTAGAGGTTGGATTCGATAGTTGCTTTTTTGTAATTACATCGTTTGTTGTAATTGCAGAAGGTTTTCAAAATGAGGTTATTGAAGTTCCCCCTTCCGTAGATATTGGAAGAGATTTATTGATTAAGGTGACGAATTTGACCGATAGCACAAACGAGGAACTTTATAATATTTGCCTCTTTAGCGAAGACTGTACCTGTTCCGAAGAAACAACTATTTTAGATTTTTCGCCCAGAGCGAGGTGGAAGCAAGCAAGTCGAGATTTTCAATTAGTGGGCGATACCCTCGAGGTTTTCAGAGAATGTTTTAATATTTTTGAAGAAGGTTTCTTCCACCCTTCCGATGTGCTGATTGGTGGCGCCTGTGCAACCAAGACAAGCATTCGCTACATCGAATCATCGGTTAGTCATGGACGGGATGTATGGAAATTTACTTGGGTCGTGCTAGACGAATGTGGAAATACGGTAGAGAAAGATTTGTACGTTGAAGGGGAGTTTGATTGCGGTTTTATAACTTGTGAAGAAGAGGGTTTCGAGGGTATTCCGATTAATTTGATTACGGGCGATTCCCTCGTGTTATTCGCCGGGGAAGGACAGTTCTACTCAAGAAACGCAGAACGTATATGTGCTCTTATAATTGGAGACGACGGTGGAAGAGTCAAAAGAAGACGCCGTGGAAGAACAGAGACATTCATTTGCCAAGACTTTTCAGAAAATTGTTACGTGATAGAATTAGAACTCAGAGATTGCGATACGCTAGTGAAGGATTTGGTTGTTGCAGTTTATGACACATCGGCTCCTCAATTTACGCCGCCCGCTGACCTCACGATAAACCAAACGGAGAACTTAGATGACCTAGCAGGAATCGTATCTAACGTTTTTGATAACTGTGGCGTCATGGATACCTCTTTTACCGACGACTTGCTACCTCCTTTTGATTTTAGCGACGGAGACGTCGTCATCAATCGAACTTGGACGGTTAGGGATAGCTTTGGAAATACCAGCGAAAAAGTGCAAAGAATTACACTTAGCAAGACAACTTCTACTACTGAACTACTTGTTGAATCGCCAATAGTTAACATATATCCGCAACCAGCCAGTAGCTATTTGAATTTGAATCTGGCACTATCCGCATCCAATACGGTAAGCATAGACATCTACGACACTTTCGGAACAAAAGTAGCGGAAATTATCAAGCAGGAGGCGCTTTCAGCTGGGGCTTACACCTATCGCTGGAATACCCAAAATGTTCCTACGGGGATTTATCTAGTTCTGGTAAAAGACGCTGCTTCGACTATTACTAAAAAAGCGTTGATTATACGATAAAAAGTAGCTACCTAAGTGTTATGGTTTTATGGTGTTTTGGTTTTGTGGCAGGGCACAAAAAGAACAAATTTCCGTTGGAAAAGGAACTCCTCGTATCAAAATGGGCTTGACCGTAATACCATAAAACTAAAATACCATAGCACCTAAATAGATACTGATAAAAATTAAAACTATGCTTTTGAGATTCGCTCCATTTTTTTGTTTGTACCTGTGTCTTACAACTAATATTTCTTTTGTAAACGCACAAAATTCTTCCTCGAAAGCGTGGCGCAGTATTATCGAAGCAATTGAGCTTGGAAACTACCAAACGGCTGATGAACAGTTATTGGACTTTTTAAATAGAGAAAAATTATCTCAAAAAG
>JBCCQK010000612.1:0-4618 GCA_039024375.1 Bacteroidota bacterium | reverse complement strand
TTGGAGCGTTTTGACCAACTTTTGATACAAATGTTATCGGTGCGCTGCACCTTTTCATCTCTAAAAGGATGTGGGGTGTCAATAGACTGGCAAAGTATCGCCTACTGAAGCAGCATAGGTTCTAGTCCGTAACTTGGATTAATTCGTTCTTAAAAATCAATTCTTTTATAAAATTCAACTACAAAAAACACCTTAAAACACTGATTACCAATTTTTTAAAAAACAATAAACTCTAAAAATCTGCAACAATTCCCTATTTTTGTCTTTGTGAAAACTTAGCCTTTCCGGTAATTTTATGGTTTTAGTGAAACGTAAAAATTAACCTGTGTTAGTTTAAAATATAAAGTACTGGCTTTCAGTACTTTTAAATTTAGAATTTTACATTTTACATTTTAGATTTCCCTTAGTATTCACCCGACAACCGCTAGAACCATGAACAGCCAATCCAAAATCCTATTATTAGGATGTATCTTTCTGATAGGTCAAAGTTTTACCTACCCTTTTTTATCTTTTCCCGAAGCGACGCTTTCCTTATTCCATTTTTTTGAAAAGAACAATTCTTCAAATCAAATGGAAGAACTGTGCGACAACGGCATGGACGACGACGGCGATGGACTTATTGATATTTTTGATGAGGATTGCCAATGTCAAGCGACTCAAAATTCCCCCAATTTAGTACCAAATGGCGATTTTGAAACGGCCGACGAAAGCTGTTGTACTCGTTCAACGGCGGGCGGACCCATTTGTGTAGATGGTTGGACGCACGCTTACAGTACGCCCGATTTTGTGAATGACCGCTGTATCATTAATACCGAACGGCAGTTATTTGATGTCCCATTGGTCGGTAATTTTTTCGGGCTTATTTTAAGGTATTTTAATGCTGACCCAGATAGTCCACTATCTAGACTTAACGGGATTTCTACCGAAACAATTGGTCGCTGTTTACCACAAACTTTGACTGCGGGTAAAACCTATTTAGTTTTTTTGGACGTTGGTCGCAAGCTGCGACTCCAAGATACCTCTCGGGTTAACGAAGACTTTTTCTTAACCCTCAATGGGATTACGGAATGTGATAGCTTGTACAAGTACGAAACGGGTCGAGATTTCTGCGACAAGGATTTACCCTACGAGACCATTATTGCTGCCAACCTCCTGCAAGTGGATAGCGGTTGGACAAATTTCACCTATACTTTTCAGCCGACTACAGATATTAATGCTATCTTTTTCAGTGGCGACTGCAATAATCTGCCCGAAACTAGTCAATCGCTCATTGCACTGGTAGATAATTTACTTATTCAAGAACTTATACCTCCCGCCGTTGAAAGCCCAAGTAACATAGCAGACAGTATTCGAATAGATGGCGGCAACTGCGAAGGCGTCCTACGATTCACCGTGGACGGCGCCGAAGATTTAGCCATTCATTGGTATAAAGATTCCATTCCGTTGATTCGGACGACGGGCGGTAGTTTATTATTTTCTCCACAAATGCTAGCGAATGCTGCGGGCATGTACCACGCAAAAGTGACTTTGGAAAACGGCGATTGTATACTAGTGGGGCCACTTAACTATCAACCTAAAGTATTGACTAACACGATTTCCACCACCATCGAAGAAGGACAAACCTACTTTTTTGCTGGCCAAAATTTAACGGAATCGGGCACTTACGAAGATATTATCTCAAAATCAGTGGGCTGCGATAGTATTGTTACTTTAAATCTAACCGTTATCCCTTTTGCAGGAGAAATTTGCGGGAACGGCATTGATGATGATGGTAATGGTCTCGTTGATGTGTTTGACCCCGTTTGCGCTTGTAATTCGCCCACTGTAAATCCTTCGAATCTCATCCCCAACAGCGGCTTTGATGAAGTGGAGCGTTCCCCTTTAAATTGTGGCCCCGTTATCAGTAGCCAAACGACCAATATTATCGAAGATTGGTTCTGGATTAGTGGTAATCCCGATTACTACGATTCGTCCTGCGGTAGCGCCTTTCGAGATGGCAATCGGCTTTTGTTGGGCACTTATATGGGGTCGGTTTTTGTCGGCAGCGCAAGCGGTAGTGATTCGGAAGCCATGGGGACCTGTTTGGACGCTCCTTTACTCCCCAATCAACGATACGAAATCTCTTTGGAGGGTATTTTTCAAGACTTGGTACGCCGAGACGACGAAGACTTATTTTTTACCGTTTACGGCGTTCCCAACTGTGTGGATTTGGTGAGAACGGATTCTGCAGCAGCACTCGGCTTTTGTGAAAAGGGGCTCGACCAATTTCCATTATTTTCTTTTAGCATGAACGATTTTATACCAGGGGAAAAGCAAATAATCACGGGCGTAATCAGCAACTTGACGCAATCTTTTAGCGGCATCATTTTAGCGGGTGATTGTGCGCAGACACCTACCCAAAACTCTGTATCGTACATGGCCATCGACCAAGTTACGTTAACGCCCATCGTCGCCGAAAGCAGTCGTAATTGGTCCTTTGACCAGCCCATTGCAGTCGAAGGCAGTTTGTGCGCTGACGAAGTAGTCACGTTATCCGTCCCATTCGTCGATTCGTTGCAGTACCGTTGGTATTTGGATTCATTGCCGATAGACGAAGCTACTTCGAATCACTTAACTATTCCCGTTCCTGTTCTATTCAGTCGGAACGCTGTCCACGTAGAGGTTCGAGATGCTAATGATAATTGCCAATTGATTCCTTATTTTCCAGAGTTACCCGTCGTTTCGACCTCCACTACGAGCAGTTTTTGCGCAGGTACAACGCTCAACTTTGGCCAGTACCAAATTACCGAAGCGGGCGTTTACGTCGATACGTTTAGCACCGCATCGGGTTGTGACAGCATTGTTACCTTACAAGCTACTGTCATTGCACCCATTCTAGGTGATACACTTATCGCCGAACAGCCCGTAGGAGCACCTTATAATTTCAACGGAAACGCTTACACGGAAAGTGGCCTGTACGAAGCGACTTTGACGGCCGAAGATGGCTGCGATAGTCTCGTTTTTCTACAGTTGACGGTCACCGACCCTTGCGCTACGGGCATATCTCTGCAAATAGAAACCGCCAATCCAAGTTGTGAAGCAGCCACCAATGGCTGGATAGACCTTTTTATGGACGGCGCCAATCCTCCTTTTGAATATTCCATCGACGGTGGAATAACCTTCTCGAATCAATCTACTTTTGAAAATTTATCGAGTAATACGTACTCCGTTTTAGTGGAAGATGCCGCGGGTTGCACCACAACGGAAGTAGTTGACTTACCACCACTTTCCGTCAATTTACAAGTAGATTTACCAAAGGACACCATTGTTGACTTCGGTACAACGGTCAACGTGGAGGCCGTTTCCTTCAATTTTGTACCCAAAAAATTGCAGTGGACGACCGATGCGACGATTAATTGCACCGATTGTTTAAGCCCAACCATCCGACCCACCACATCCACTAGCGTACAGCTATTGGCAACGGACGAATTTGGCTGTTTTATTAGGGACAGCTTCTTGATTGAAGTACGACCACCCGCCCAATTTTACGTACCTAACGTCTTTTCCCCCAATAATGATGGACAGAATGAGGTGTTCCAAATTGGGGCAAGTCCCGACCATTTACAGAAAGTGCAGCGATTGTCCATTTTTAATCGCTGGGGAAATCTCATTTTTGACCAAACGCCAAACGAATCGACCTCTATTCTGCAATGGGACGGGTCGATTAACGGGACGCCCGCCAATAGCGGTGCTTACGTTTACGTGATTACGTGGTTAGATAAAGCGGGGAAATTGGAACAGTTAGTGGGCGATTTGATGTTAGTTCGCTGACTATTTATCGAGTAACCACTAATTTTTGCATAGTCCGACCATTTAAGGCCAAAAGATACATCCCCGCTTCCACTTGCGTCGCTTGCCATTGGAATTGATGGATTCCCGCCCGTAACGGAGCATTATTGACCAAATCCACCATCTTGCGCCCACTCAAATCGTATAGGGATAGCGTAATTGGTTCGGGTTCGCTCATTTCCAGTTCAATGGTTGTTTGTCCTCGGAATGGATTAGGGAATACCTTGACCGAAGGCGCTTTAGCCAACGGTTCGTGCCTACTTCGAGGTTGTACCACCGCATCATTTTCACTAAGGGGAGTACAAGCAACAATCTTTGCTTCAAAAGTTGCTCCACTATTGGCAACGAAACCGGGTGTTAGTCTAATGAATTGACCCGCAATGTAATCTACACTTGCCCCATTTTGAATAGTCACGTCGGAGATGATATTATTACAGGCCGTGTAGGTATAAGTAATACCATTTTCTAGCGTTCCACTTAGGTTGAGGTCAGGACCAGAACTACTACAAGTATTCGTGATGTTGACCATAAAACTTTCTATATCGTAACAGCCTGTAGTCGCATTAGCCACCTGTACGTAAATCGTTTGACTAGAACTTATTACCGTAGAGGACAATTGATTGCTTGCGTTGGTGGGTAGCATACTGTGGAAAGTAGTAGTCGTACCCGCTATATTGTTATTGTCCGTAATGGTCAGCGTACTCACATCAAAGCTACTACTTGGGCAGTTACTTTGAGTCGCAATCGGCGCAATATCTGGTTTCCCATTAATGACAATAGTAGCACTCGC
>JBCCQK010000611.1:0-4629 GCA_039024375.1 Bacteroidota bacterium | reverse complement strand
TTGGTAATCTGCCTATTAGCAGCGGGTCTAGGTATTCTGTTAGCCGAATTTTTACTCCCTCGCTACAACCAAATGTGGTCGTACGTGGACTTAGACCTATCCTTAGATTATTTTAGTGATACTTCGCTGATTCCATTTCTAATCGGCACCGTCTTACTAACAGCTCTTTTAGGTGGGGCTTACCCCGCTTTTTACATCAGCTCTTTTCAGCCCTCTCATATTTTTCGCGGCAACACAAAGTTTGGTGGCGATGGGTGGTTAGTCCGTTCTCTGCTGGGATTACAAATCGTTATCTCTTTAGTCGCGATTATTGGCGGCATTACCTTTGCCCAAAATGCTGCCTTTCAAGAGAATTTTGACTTTGGTTACGATATTGACGGTATTATCAATGTAAGTGTCAACGATGCGAACTCCTACGAAAAATTTAAAAATGCGATTGCTAGTAATCCAGATATTCTCGGCGTGACGGGTTCGAGAAATAATTTAGGCTTCGGTAATTGGTGGAGCAATATTGGTAAACTGGAGGACAATCGACACGCACAAGTACAACTAGTTGGACCCGACTTCTTCGAGGTGGTAGGATTGAGTTTAATCGAAGGTCGGCCCTTTGATAAAAATCGAGAAACGGATTACACCGATGCCGTCATTATCAACAGAAAATTGATGAAACAGCAGCAGTGGGAGTCGGGTTTGGGCCAAACCATTGACATGTATGGAAAAAAGAAGAAAGTCATTGGTGTCGTGGAAGATTTTCATCCTTCCAATTTGTTCGACCCGATGTCTCCCAACGTTTTCCATTTTGAAAAACCCGACAGGTTTCAAACCATGAAGATAAAAGTACCCGCACCCAAAATGTTGGAAACAAAAACGTATTTATCAGAAACGTGGGCGGCCACTTTTCCCTTTGTTCCCTTCGAGGGCTATTTTCAAGATGAGACCTTATTTCAATCGCTAACCGTCACCAAAAATATTGCTTACATCTACCTGTTTTTATCTATCATCACTGTACTGTTAGCAGCTACTGGATTATTTTCCTTAGTTTCCCTCAACTTTTTAAAGCGAGCCAAAGAAATTGCGGTAAGAAGAGTTCTAGGAGCAAGCCCTAGTAACATTGCCATCAACCTCAACAAGCACTACCTCCTCATTTTTGCCATCGGCTGTTTTTTGGGCGGTGCCTTAGGCGGATTCAACGCTAAATTTTTGATGGAACAAATTTTTGCTACTAATAATGGAGTGAGCAATAACGCCATCCTTTTATCGGCGGTAGGTATTTGCCTTATTGGCGCTTTGACTATTGGCGGGAAATTGCTAAATGTCTTGCGCACCAATCCTGCGGAAACGTTGAAGAGTGAATGATTTTTATGGGTGATGAGTGATGAATGATATGGCCAATCAAATACTATTTGATTCTTTAACAATTCTTGCAAACTCGAAAATCACGAAGTGATTTAACGTAAATAACTCCGTATGAAATGCGGAGCGTTTGAATATGTACAAAGCTACAACCCTAGAAGGGTTGAACTTTTGCAATGTGTCAAAGAACCTATTAATTCCAAGACAACAATCAAAAAACAAAGCAATGTTCCAAAATTATCTCAAGATAGCCCTTAGGCATATTGACCGAAATAGAACCTACGTGATTATCAATGTGGTAGGCTTGGGGGTTGCCATTGCCTGTTGTATGATTGCTTTTGTCAATTGGCAGACGGGTAAAAACGCAGATAGTTTTCACGAAAACTACGAGCGAATTTTTCGGGTCACCGCTAACGGAGTAGGACACACGCAACCAACGGCGGACGTTTCCGCTCCTTTAGTAATTCGCGCCGCCGAAGACTTGAAGGAAGTAGCGGCTGGTATTCGATTTCATACGCAGGGGACAATTGTCCAAAACGAAACCTCAGTTTTTGGAGAACAACTAGCCTTTGCCGATGCGAATTTCTTAGAGGTATTTACCTTTAAGGTGATAAGCGGAGACGCCAATGCGCTCAAAGACCCTTCACAGATTTTAATTTCGGAACAAAAAGCCAAAAGCTATTTTGGAGACGAATCCGCCATTGGAAAAACGTTGACCTTAAAGCCTGGTCAACCGAACGAAAAACAACTACGGATAGGCGCCGTTTTAAAAAATAACTCAACCTACATCAGTAGTTTAGAGTTCGACTTCTTAGCGAACATCAGTCTGCTAGAAACGGCTTATAATACTTCACTACAAGACTGGCGAACGGGTCTGAATGCTTCTTTTTTGTTACTAAACAATCCCAACGAACAACAAAAAGTAGCGCAAGCATTGAGTCAATATTTGCCCATTCGCAATAAGGAAGCTACGTGGAATCAACGAAAAAATTTCTTACTGGAGCCCATGGATAGACTATTTTTGGATGGTCGAAATACGAATAATAACCGATTAGCCAGAGCAGAATCTCCCGCTTTCTATTGGGGAATGGGGTTGCTTGCACTATTTATCTTGTTAACCGCCTGTTTGAATTTTACGAATACTACCATTTCTTTTTCCAACAAACGATTGAAGGAAATGGGGGTTAGAAAAACCATGGGCAGCAGCCGACCCCAATTGATGGTGCAATTACTCGGTGAATCTTTTTTTATCTGTGTGCTGTCCGCCGTATTTGCCATCATCCTTGCCGAATACCTAACGCCCATTTATAACTCTTTGTGGGCATTTATGGATGTATCCATCAAATTGAACTATTTTCAAAACAGTGGTCTTGTACTATTTTTAGTGGGCACCGTTTTGATTACTACTTTGTTGGGCGGCGTCTATCCCGCTTTCTATATGAGTTCTTTCAGACCGTCTCATATTTTTAAAGGTACGACGAGATTTGGTGGAGATAATTGGCTGATTCGTTCTCTGTTAGGCGTGCAGATTGCTTTATCATTAATCGCTATCATTGGCAGCCTAACGATGGCGGACAACGCTGATTTTCAAAAGAGCCACAACTTAGGGTATAACGTTGAAGGCATCATCAACGTCGATTTGCAAGGACGTGACCAGTACGAAAAATTTAGGACCATTATTTTGGAAAACCCTAATATTGAAGGCGTAACTGCAAGTTCAAGTAATCTAGGATTTAGTGAGTGGGACAACTTTGTGGGGCAACCCGAGGACCAGCGTCACGCTTCTACCCACGTAGTAGCCGATAATTTTTTGAATGTGATGAATCTAAGACTGGTAGCAGGTAGAACTTTTGATAAAAACCTATCAACTGACCTCACCGAATCGGTTCTAGTGACCCAAAAATTTGTCGAAGAATCCAACTGGGACCATACGATTGGGAAAAAAATCAAACATCGATTCCCCAATGAGAAAAATATCATTGGCGTAGTTGAAGACTTCTACGCCAGTTCTTTTTTTAGAAAACCTAGAGCGGCTGTTTTTCATTTGTCTAGACCAGAATGGTACAGTGTGATGAAAGTTAGAGTTCAACCCGAGCAGTTGGCGACGACTAAACAATACCTTGAAGACCAATGGAAAAAGCATTTTCCTTTAGTTCCTTTCAATAGCTACTATCAAGATGAAACGCTTGCGACTGCTTTTACCATTACGGAAAATATCGCTTTGCTTTATCTATTTTTAGCCATTGTGACGGTTCTGCTATCTGCAACGGGTCTGTTTTCTTTGGTGTCTTTAAATGTGCTAAAGCGGTCAAAAGAGATTGCTGTCAGAAGGGTCTTGGGCGCTACGGCCGAAAATATCTTGTACAGCACGAATAAGTACTATTTGGTGATATTTGCTATTGGAAGTATTGTTGGTGCTGTTCTAGCCAATTGGGCGGTTCACTTCTTTTTGGAACAAATTTTTGAAGTGACTAAAGGGGTGAGTTTACTATCTATTGTTATCTCCGTATTAGGACTCTGTACCATTGGTGGGCTGACCATTGGTAGTCGATTGGTGGGCGTTTTACGTACAAACCCTGCAGAAACTTTAAAAAGTGAATGATTTTAAAACTATTCAAATACTTCTTTCAAAGGAAAGGAGATGTCTAGTTTGGCATCTTTCAATAGGTCTGTACTTTTGAAAATTTCGTACTTATCGGGAGTAGAATAGACATAAATATTCTTGAATTCGGGAATAACTATCCAACAAGATTGCACCCCGTGTTGAAAGTATTCTTCAGCTTTACTGGTTAGAGTTGTTAGGCTCTGTGTAGGTGACAGAATTTCTATTGTAGCTAATGGTGGCTTAGGATAAGCAATAATATCATTTTTGAAATCAGGAGCCGTCTTTTGTAAAATGGCAACATCTGGTACAGATTCCCATTCGTCGGGTGGGAGTTTAAATTTCAATTCAGAGGCAATTGTATATTCTTTTTTATAAGCAGCTAACGCAATGATAATGTTGGTTTGAATGACTCCATGATTAAAGGAAGGCATAGGTTTGTCTCGTTCTATTTCGTATTTGGACAAAATTGTTTTAGCAACCATGATTAGACCAGTTTTTACAAAGTTAAACGAAAACCAATACCATTTCAACACATTATTAAAATTTAATTTTCGATATATTCTAAACTAAAATACATAATTTTAATAATGTGTTGAAATGGTATTGGTTTTCGTTTAACTTTGTAAAAACTGGTCTAATCATGGTTGCTAAAACAATTTTGTCCAAATACG
>JBCCQK010000610.1:0-4640 GCA_039024375.1 Bacteroidota bacterium | reverse complement strand
TTTATAAAACCATTTTTTGGGGGTTTTTTTTTTTATTTTTTTTCATCCTCCTCCCCCCCTGTTGGTTGGCCCCCCCCACTAAACTAACGTCTAATAACTACTCCAACCGCTCCAAGCTTTTCACCAATAAGCCATTCTTGATTCTCGGTTCGAAATAGGTTGATTTGGGTGGCAATAATTGATGTTGGTTGGCCAAGGTCATCAGTTCTTTGATGTGAACGGGGTACAAATAAAAGCCAACTCGATTCGGACTTTGAATAGTCGCTTTCGTCAAGCCTTGCAGACCACTCGTACCCGAGACGTACTCGATTCTCGTATCAAAACGCACATCTTTTATATTCAATATACCTTTTAGGACTTTTTCGTTCAAGAGGTGAACATCAAGAATGATTTTTTGATTTTTGAATTCTTTTATCACCCACTTTTTCCAAGTTAATCGATACCATTCTCGATTAATGAAGAGCGTAATTTGATGTTTTTTAAAGGGTTTCTGCGCCGATTCCAATAATTCTATGTCGAATAATTGCGATAATTTGGCCATGAAAAGCGTGGGCGTACATTCGTTAAGGCCATCCACTACCCTATTGTATTCTAGCAAATCTAGTTGGTCGGAACCAAACAAAACGACCATCAACTGTTCGTAACTGCCCGCTTTTTCTTTATCTTTCAGTCGTTCGTTCAACAGAGCCATAGTGGTTGTCCGATGATGTCCATCCGCAATGTAGGTCTTCTGAACTTTCTTCTCAAACAACGATTGTGCTTTCTCTAAGATGGCCTTATCGGTAATTTTCCAGAGGACATGTTCCTGCTTATCTTGTTCAAAATAAGTGGAATACAACGGTGGATGATTGTGGATGTATTTTGTTATCAACTGATTAATAGATTTTACACGGTCGTACACCAGTAAGACCGGCTTCACCAAGGCTTTCCGTTGGACAAGCAGTTGTATCATTTTTTGCTCTTTGGCAGAAATTGTTTTTTCGTGTTTTAAAATATTTCCTTTTTCAAATTCGGCAATATCGGTACAACACATCAAACCCGTATAAGTGCGTAGGGGCGATTTTATTTGATAAAAAAATAGGGCATCCTTATCCGATTGGTTAAAAAATCCCGCTTGTTTGTACGTTATATATTCTTCCCGAATCGAACCAAAGAAAGAGTCCGCCGAAGCAATGAGGTCAAAATCTGGATACCAAGCCTTAAAAGGAAATATTTTCATTGAATTTTTGTTTTTAACAACTTAGAACAAATGTAGCTATTTTTTGGTCTTCCTTTTGATTTCAATCAAATATCTTTGTGAAGTAGGGGGTGTAAAATATGAATGATGGACGATGAATGATGGACGATGAATGATGGACGATGAATGAGGAATGAGGAATGAGTGTATAAAGCAAAAAAGAAAAGTCAACATCTAAATCCGTTGTCCAGTCAACATCAAGCAAAGCATCCGTTGTCCACAACAAATACTAAATGATGAATTAATGTGGTCGCCAACCACAATAAATGACAAGTTGATGAGTGATAAATAGCTTGCCCGTACGGGATGTTTTTTGCACTTGGTAAGACCAATATTTTCAATTTACTACACATTAATATCCCATACGGGCTAGCTATCCATCACTTATCATTCATCATTCATTTGGCGAATACATTAATGAATGATGGGTGCTTTTAATTCGTAGCAAATACAAAACTTTATACACTCGCTAAAGTAAAAATAAACTACTACAAAATGTCCACTATCAATAACCGAATCCAGCGCCTCCGAAAGGCCATGCAACAACACCAATTAGACGCTTACATCGTTCCAAGTAGCGATGCGCATCAAAGTGAGTACGTCAACGCTCACTGGAAATCAAGAGCGTGGATTTCTGGGTTTACGGGTTCTGCGGGGTTGGTTATTATCACACAAAACCATGCGGGTCTTTGGACGGATTCACGGTATTTTTTACAAGCGGAAACCGAATTGGCCGATAGTGAAATGGTTTTACACAGACAAGGGGTTCCCCACGCTCCCGAACATAACACTTGGTTGAGGGACAACCTACCAGCAGGTGCAACGATTGGAATAGACGGTCAAGTGTTTTCTTTAGGTCAATTGCAGCGAATGAAGCAAGTAATTGGTTCGAAAAATGTTACGATTGATACGAGTCACGACTTATTCAAGACCATTTGGGAAGACCGTCCCAGCTTACCTTTAGCACCCATTCTTGAACACGATGTACAATATGCGGGACAGAGCAGAATAGATAAAATTGCCACAATTCGGAAGAAGATGCAGTCAAAAGGGGTTGCTTACCACTTAGTTACCACTTTGGACGACATTGCGTGGATATTCAATATTAGAGGAACTGACGTTGATTTCAATCCTTTAGCCCTTGCATATGCAGTAATTGGTTTGAAAGATACTTGGTTATTTATCGCTCCCCAAAAAGTCCCGACCGAACTTGGCGATACTTTAAAAAAGGAGAACATTACCCTACTAGCCTATTCAAGCATCCAAAAATTTCTCCTCAGCTTACCCAAACGAGATAAAATATTAATCAATCCAGCTACCATTAATATTGCGCTATTTGATTTATTGACCTCTCAGCAAATCGTAAAAGGGTATACCATTTCTACCCCTTTAAAGGCGGTTAAAAATAGTGTTGAAATCAGTCATTTACGAAAAACGATGGCCAAAGATGGCGTAGCTTTATTGCAGCTTTATCGTTGGTTAATGAGCGAATTGAATCATCGGTCAGTTACGGAATACGAAGTAGGCCAACAATTGGTTGTTTTCAGAAGTAAGCAAGGTGAATACCGAGGGGAAAGTTTTCCCGCCATCGTTGGCTATCAAGGAAATGGAGCCATTGTTCATTATCGACCTTCGTCGAATAACTCTTCTGATATTAAAAAAGAAGGAATCTTACTATTGGATTCGGGTGGCCAATACGAGGACGGTACGACCGATATTACTCGAACTTTCGCTTTGGGAACACCAACCGACGAGCAACGGACCAATTATACGCTGGTATTGAAAGGGCATATTGCTCTTTCCCAATTAGTGTTTCCAAAAGGGACCAAGGGGGTACAAATAGATGCGTTAGCTCGACAACACCTTTGGCAACATCACTTGAACTACGGTCACGGAACGGGACACGGCGTTGGCTTTTTCTTGAATGTCCACGAAGGCCCGCAGAGTATTTCGCCGAATGCTTTGAGAAGTACTGCCACCTTCGAACCGGGCATGCTCACCTCCAACGAACCGGGCTTTTATAAAACGGGAGAATACGGGATTCGAATTGAAAATTTAGTACTCTGCGTTGAGGCTGGTAAATCCGATTTTGGTACTTTTTACCAATTCGATAGCGTTTCCCTCTTTCCTTACGACCCACAACTGATAGATGTTAGCTTATTGACTGCCAAAGAAATCGACTGGATAAATACGTATCATCAAAAGGTAAAGGACAGTTTATCGCCTTTATTGAAAGAAGAGGAAAGAGTGTGGCTCGAAGAACAATGTAAGCCTATTTTATGAATGATGAATGATGAATGATGAACGATGAATGATGAACGATGAATGATAGGCTAAAACCACAGTCCGTTAACTCCCAAAAGGTACTTCCTGTAAAAAATGATAAGATTGATTGTCGTAATCCATTTCACAACAAAAAGAATCAATCCCGTTGGTTACTAGCAAGTACTTAACTTTTAGGGCAAGATTATAGCGGGCGATTTGGTCGAAAACGGCTTGGGTCATTTTTACTTTAGGGGCTTTACATTCAACTAGTAAGAAAGGCTTTAAATCACTGTCATAAACGATAATGTCCAAGCGTTTTTGCAGACCGTTGATGACCAAACCACGCTCCACGTGGATGCTATTGCGGCGAAAACGACGCTCTTTTTCTAAATAGTGTAGCGTTAACTGTCGCACTAATTCCTCGGGTTGCAGCACCAAATATTTTTTGCGAATACCACAGAACAATAACCGTTTCCCATTTTCTTTTTTAACCAATAACTGGGGCTGATATTTCAGAAAGTCGATAACAATTCTCATAAACGTCAGACAAAATCTTGTGGCGCATTCTTGATTCTTACCGCCGTACCCGTCGCTACTACCATCAACATACCACCGTTGGCGCCCAGATTTTCGTAATCCAAGTCAATCCCGATGATGGCATTGGCACCAATCGCTTCGGCTCGCTCTTGCATCTCTCGCATGGCCGTTTCTTTGGCTTCTTTCAAGACCTTTTCGTAGGAACCAGACCGTCCACCGACGATGTCCCGAATGCTGGCGAAAATATCTTTAAAAATGTTAGCGCCGATGATGGTCTCGCCTGTCACCAGTCCCATGTAAGATTCAATTTCTCGGTTTTGAAGCGTACTTGTCGTTGTTAAAATCATTATTTTTAAAATTTTTTGTAACTATCTACTACTTGTTTTTTTACCACAAAGGTATAGAGTTCACGAAGCGCACAAAGTTTTCTTTGAGGCAGCTTTGACTTATTACTCAATTAAGGGAGTTCGCAAAAAATAACCTACGCATCTTTCTAAAAACTTGAATTTTCTCTTCGTTGATTTTTCCTAAAATAACCCGTTATTCTTCAAAAAAATCGCCTTGATAAAATTCAAATTTTCGACGAAATCTTGCGTAGTTT
>JBCCQK010000609.1:0-4652 GCA_039024375.1 Bacteroidota bacterium | reverse complement strand
TTCAATGCGAACGGTGCGCTGCACCTTTGAGACCTATTTTTAGCAGCAGATGATACAAATGTTATCGGTACTCCGTACCTTTTTGCCCTAAAGTAAACTTGTGGGGTGTCGTTAGATTCTTAAAAATATCACCTATCCTTCTTTTAGGGAGGATTGCCAAAAGTAGGATAAACGGTATTTTTAAGAATACCGCTTATCAACAAAAGTAGGATAAGCGGTATTTTTTGAGAATACCGCTTATCAAGAATACCGCTTATCAAAACCGAGCATCAGAGACTAGTATCCTACGAAATTCGGTGGGCGTAATGCCCAGTTGCTTTTTAAACACTCGGGCAAAATGCCCAGGGTCGCAAAAACCTACTCTAAAGCTAATGGTCGTGATTTTCAAATCGGTCTTCAGGAGTAATCTTTTCGCTTCGTTAACTTTTTGACGAGCAATAAACTGATAGGGCGTTTCCCCAGTAAGTTGTTTAAACATCCTCGAAAAGTGGAATGGGCTGGTTCCCGCAATTTCTGCGAGCTGGGCTACTTGGATCGGTTCAGATATTTGTTCTGCGACGTATTCCTCAATTCTTCGCAACCGATAAGGTGGTATTCCTCCTTTGAGACCTTGGTCATTTTGGCGTAGAAAAGCTAGATAGCGCTGCACTAAATAACTCATCAGCGCAATCGCGATATGGTGGACGTGGCTCACATCAGCGTGTCCATTGGCGCGTAGTTCTTTCACCAAATGAATCGCCATCATACAACCCAAAGCATCCGTGAGGCAGCCCAATTCCTTAAAGGTCGGCAGTTCCTCGGGGTGGGTGGTTTTATATTCTCCACAACTTCCATTTTGGGTACCTAATAGTAGTGGGCAGGTGCGGGGAACTTCCGATTCGTGGGTAAAGTCGAAATAAAAATGACGCATTGCCGCCGCCTCGCCGTCGAAATAGGCAATAACCAGCAGTACTGGATTGGACTGCATGGGTATTTGCTTAAAATCTTTGTAAATTTTTTTGACGAGCAATAGCTTTCCTAATTCGTTCATATTCGTGTAGTGTTTGGTGAACTATAAATACTACTTGCCAAATAAGGTGCCGCCAAATCCAAAAATGAAAATTATTTTATAAACATTTGATATTCAATTATTTACACCATTATATGATTTATTCATCTATGTATCGCCATTATGAATTTTACCGAATATTCGTAAATTGACAAATCTATCTTACCGAATATTGGTTATTATAGACATGAAAAAGAAAACATCAGACGCTGTAACCGAAGAGTTGCGAATCAAAAATAGCTTACTAAAAATCACTGGGGGACTTGCCAAAATCCGCAATCGAACGGAATTGCTACGGTATATCTTTCACGAAATTAAAAAGGTATTCCCTTTTGATACGGCGGGTCTTTTTGTGATGGACGAGGCGGCGGATACCTTTGAAGAAATATTAGAAAAAGGTACGCTGGATGACCTCCAAGATGAAGTGGCAACGAAGCAACTGTTAGGGCCTTGGTCGTACGCTGGCCATGATGCACGGGCATGGATTTATGTGGAGGAGCCTACACTATACAATATAGAGGAGCAATCGAAAATTTATCCCAATCCCCAATCGAAGTATATGAAGCAGGCAGGCTTGCAGCAAATGATTGCGGGGGCCTTGTATCACCAAGGGAAAAAAATCGGATTATTGTGCTTTTCATCCACATCTGCGGATTGCTTTTTAGCAAATAATTTCCCTCTATTTCAAGCTATTGCCAACCAACTGGCGGTAACGGTCAATAACGTATTGGCCAATGAGCAACTGATGGAAGAGCAACACTTTAAGGAAACGCTATTGTGCATCAGCGAGGCAGTAGCTACCATTCAAAATCGCTCCCAATTATTCCGTGTAATATTCGATAGAGTACAACCCATTTTGCCGTTTGATGCGCCGGGGCTATTTATCATTGATGGTGACCAGCATTACGAAATTTTGGACGAAGCGTCCGCCAGTGATGTGTGTAATGAGTTGGTCCGGGAAGGAGTAGGAGCAATACCTTTTGACAATAAAACCTCTTTTGTCCAAGAATTAATTGAATCGGAAAAAACTTATATCCGACCTACATCAGAAATTGAACACCCCCAAATTGAGATAATGTTGACCGCTGGACTTCGGCAAATCATGTACGCTCCATTGAAAAATGCGGGAAAAGTAATTGGTGTATTTATTCTCAATTCAAAGCAAGCCAATCAATATCGAGAAACGGATATTCCGCTTTTTCAGGCCATCGCCGACCAGTTTGCGATAGCGGTCAGTAATGTACTGGCTAATGAGCGATTGGTAGAAGAAAAAAAATTCAGCAACACCCTCCTAAAAATTACCGAAGCCGTCGCTTCCGTAAACAATACCAAAGAGCTTTACAAAACCATTTTTACTACCATCAAACCCGTGCTTCCTTTTGATGAAGTCGGTCTATTTGCGCTCGATGCTACCGAAAAAATGCACTATGAGCTTATCGACGAATCGGTACTTGACCGAACGGATGTGCAACAATTGGTTGAGGAAAAACTGGGTAAGCATACGCGATATAAACACCGAGGTTCTTCCGTAGAATGGCTCATGGAAAACGGACCTATTGCTCTTTCTATGACGCAATTGGATGAAAATGCCCCCCATCCCCAGCACCAATACATGATAACGGGCGGTCTGAAATCGATATTAGGTGGTCCACTTATTTATGGAGGGAAAGCCTTTGGTATGCTGTGTTTTACTGCTAAAAAGGAGGATTTTTACACGGAAAAGGATTACCCTTTATTCAAGTCTATCGCCGAACAGATTTCTATTGCGGTGGCTAATATTCGGGCCAACGAAGAGATTAGGATTTATAACCTCGAAAAAGACGTACAAATCGCTTTAATGCAAGGCTTGAACAAAGAGACAGATTGGGAAGCCCGACAAAAAAAGCTCGCCCGTGCCTTGGAGCAACTCTTCCCAGCAGATTTTGTAGGTTTTTATTATGCAGCCAAAGGTATGGACCTTATCTCTATGGGCTTTGAAAAAATAGGATTTAACGAATACCGTCGGGTCTCTTTACAGGACTATTTGAGGATAATTCGGATAGATATGGATGTTTTCCACCAGACCTTGGTGGAAGAAGAACCTCAATTCCCTTTTATCTTAGATTTAAAAGGAATGGCCGAAGCCAAGGAGTACCTTAACCCTGTACGCAAAGCCTCCCACGATATTTTTAAATTTAATGCTGCCTTGTGTTTACATATTACCATAAAAGATGCTCCTTTTTACATTTACATCAATAGTAAACAACAAAACATTTACAATTGCGGGCATATTGAGATGTTCCAACGCATCGCGCCATCTTTTGCCCAGTCCTTAGAAAAATCCCTCGATTACGAGGAGTTGCTTTCGCTCAACCAACTGCTCCAACAAGAAAAGGAATATTTGGTGGAAGAGGTGGAGCAGCAATATAACTTTTCCGAAATGATAGGGAAGAGCGAGGCGATGCTGCGGGTTTTTGAGAAAATAGGCGTTGTTTTAAATACGGATACTACCGTACTGATATTGGGAGAAACTGGAACGGGTAAAGAATTGGTCGCCCGTTCGCTACACAACCAATCCGCTCGCAGAAATGAAAACTTCGTAAAAGTGAACTGCGCCGCATTGCCCAAAGAACTGGTCGAGTCGGAGCTTTTTGGTCACGAAAAAGGAGCCTTCACGGGTGCTGTCCAGCAACGTATCGGCAAATTTGAACTCGCCAATAAGGGCACTATTTTTCTCGACGAAATCGGCGAATTGCCATTGGACCTGCAAGCCAAACTCCTGCGGGTGATTCAAGAAAAGGAATTTGAACGCCTCGGCGGTAATAAAACCATCCGAACCGATGTTCGCATTCTAGCCGCCACCAATCGAGATTTAGAAAAAGAAATAGCGGACGGCAATTTTCGTACCGACCTGTACTTTCGATTGAGCGTTTTTCCCATCCAACTACCACCACTTCGCGACCGTGGGGAGGATACGCTACAATTGGCGGATTATTTCCTACATCGCTACAACCGCAAAGCAAATAAAAAAATTAAGAAGATGGGCGCAACTGCTCGCCGACAATTGACCAACTACCATTGGCCGGGCAATATCAGAGAGCTAGAACACGTCATCGAACGGTCTGTGCTCTTGACCCAAGGAGACCAGTTGCAGTTGGCACTCACGACAACCCCATCTACGTCCGCTACCCAAACGGAGTTCCAATTTAAGACGTTACAGGAGGCAGAAACGGAACTTATCTATGAAACCCTGAAACGATGTGGCGGAAAAGTGAGTGGCCCAAACGGTGCCGCTGCTATGCTGGGTATTCCTTCCTCTACTTTGCAGTACCGAATGAAGCGTGCGGGAATTACGAAAGAGATGGTCGTGAATAGGTGAGTGGGCATAGCTGCACAAAAGGATAAAATTGCCCACTTTTATTCCTAGACCTCATTGATTATTAATACTTAACAATTATTTGCCGTTATCTCAAAATGGTATCTAAATCAATGTTGTAATTTGGGGAGTGGATTAAATTGAAAGAATCCTTGAGTTTATCGTCCGAAAAATCATACAATCAGTGAAAATTAAATAAAAATCAGTAACAACCCGATGCCTTAATAAAGCAAAACAGCCATTCACCAG
>JBCCQK010000608.1:0-4658 GCA_039024375.1 Bacteroidota bacterium | reverse complement strand
TACTTTATACTTCTCGAAAAAATCAGTCATTTATCCCGATAAACTCCTAATTTTTCCGCTCGTCTAAAGCAAAAATAATTCCTTTCAAAATGTAAAAGTTATTTATCCCTCGTTCCTTATTTCTTTTTTTCGGAAAATCGGAAATCACTCTTTTATCCAGTTTTGGTATAAACCTTTATAGTCAAAAATAAAATTAAAATTTGTCAAATGAAAATAAAAGCGGTACACTTGATTTTAATATGACAGATTTTTCAGAGTTCTTCAGCTCTATAACCATTAGACTATGCTTTCGCACATTAGCGCCAAAATTTTAACGCCTGCTACGCTTCCTGCTACCATTGCCAAATGGCGACTACTCCACCAATCTATTGTTTTTACTAACGGCTGTTTTGACTTGTTGCACTACGGGCATCTACATTATTTGGCAGAAGCTAAAACGCTCGGTAATCGACTCATTATCGGTGTCAATTCGAAGCGCTCCGTTAGCCAATTGAAGGGAAAGCATCGACCTATCAATGATGATTTGACTCGTTTTCATTTATTGGCCGCTTTAGCTTTTGTAGATGCCGTTATTGAATTCGACGAACTAACTCCACTGGCCTTAATTGAGCAAATTCAACCTGATGTTTTAGTGAAAGGAGGCGATTGGCGTCCAGAGCAAATTGTCGGCGCGGAGGTCGTTTTGGCGAAAGGAGGTATTGTAAAAAGTTTACCGTTTGTAGAGGGCTATTCAACGACGAATATTGAGCAAAAGATTAAAGGGGCCTAAATGCTACGAGCTAAAGCGATTGGAATGATTCAGTAGGTCTTTGTGTGCAGAAAGCAGATATGTAAAGCTAGTAATTGTAGGAATGATGGTTTGAGGGCCTAATTGTTTGATTGATGTATGACAAAGTATTGCATTAATCATCAAACAATTAGGCCCTCAAACCATCAAACCCAGATTACTTAATTGCCCGTTTCATCTGGGCTTATCTACACCTTTTCGAAAACATTCTTACAGGTAATTACTTCAAGAACGTCTCAACGGACGTAAATTTCAGACCAAAGGCGTCCGCTACGCCTTGGTAAACCACTTTTCCGTTGATAATATTTAGTCCTTTTCGAAGTGCTTCGTTGTCCTGACAAGCCTTTTTCCAGCCTTTGTTAGCTAGTTGAATGGCGTACTGTAAAGTCGCATTGGTTAATGCTAAAGTAGAAGTGTAAGGGACCGCACCGGGCATATTGGCTACACAGTAGTGCACTACGTCGTCAATAATAAAAGTTGGGTTCTCGTGCGTAGTTGGCTTACAGGTTTCAATGCAACCACCTTGGTCAACGGCTACATCCACCAAAACCGTACCCGGTCTCATTTCCTTCAACATGTTTCTTGTAATCAAATTGGGCGCTTTGGCACCGGGAATCAAAACGGCTCCAACAATCAAGTCACTATCTTTTAGTAGTTTGCGGATGGTGTACTCATTGGAGTACAAGGTAGTCACATTAGCGGGCATTATATCCGCTAAGTATCGCAAACGATTCAAATTAATGTCCAAAATCGTTACTTGCGCACCTAAACCTGCCGCCATTTTAGCCGCTTGCGTCCCAACGATTCCGCCTCCTAAAATCATCACTTTTCCAGCGGGTACACCCGGTACACCACCCAATAAAACACCCCGTCCTTTGATGGGTTTTTCTAAATATTTGGCCCCTTGTTGAATCGCCATCCGCCCTGCTACTTCGGACATAGGTACTAACAGCGGTAATGAGCGGTCTTCCAATTCTACGGTTTCGTAGGCTAAGCAAACGGCCTTACTTTTTATCATCGCTTTGGTCAAGGGCTTGTAGGAAGCAAAATGGAAATAAGTAAAAACCAATTGGTCTTTTTTGATGAGTGCGTATTCTTCCTCAATGGGTTCTTTCACCTTCATAATCATCTCCGCTACATCGTACGTTGCCTCAATACTTTTCTTGATTTTAGCACCCGCCGCTTTGTATTCTTTGTCGCTAAATCCACTACCTTCTCCTGCCTTTGTTTGCACATAAACCGTATGGCCGTGATTGGCTAAAGCACTGACGCCCGCAGGGGTTAGGGCCACTCTATTTTCGTTATTCTTAATTTCTTTAGGGACACCAATAATCATTTTTCAAGGGTTTTGTTTGATTAGGAAATTTTCTGCAAAAATAGTCGAACCATTCAAATAATTCTAGTCGATTAAATAAATTAAGAGGTTTTATCTTTTTTTTAATTTTTTTACAGAAAAAATAACTGAGCCAGTAGTGTTGAAAAAGAATAAGTTCTGCCTTTAGCATACTCCCAAACAGAAAAGCCCATTCCGCATCATGCGGAATGGGCTTCTTTCATTGCTTTGTTTTTTGTTCAGTCTATACTATTTTCTATTTGAAGGCTCCATATACGCTGTACTTCCTTTCACCAAGTCGTTCATAATATACATCGTTTCTTCGATGTAAACGTCCTTTTGCAAGTTCTTAATGAACTCTTTATTGCGGTCAATCTTCGTTGAATCGGACTGAATTTGGGTCAAATCTATGTCTAAGTTACTCACCGTCAACCCGTCGATTTCCGTCATTAGGTCTTTGTACTTATCTGCCTCCGCTTTTTCGATTGCCTTGTTTTTTCGGAAGGTTTCCATATTTAAAGAGTAGCTAGTACTTTCTCGATTATTTTTCAATCGTTGCGCGTTTTCTTTAACCTTTTGGAAAACCGCATTATTAGCGACTCTGCTGTTGCTAGCGGACTTGAGTGCTGCTTTGTTTTTGACTTGGAAAACATTTTGGTTGAAAGCCACGGGGTCAATCTCCGTCCAAGACATGGCCGTTTCGTATTCTTGTTCGCCCGTTTTAATGTAGTCGTAATTATCGGGTAGAGTAATATCCGGAATCACGCCTCTCAATTGGTTAGAATTACCCGTGATTCGGTAGAATTTTTGAGTAGTTACTTTCACTTCTCCCAACGGCTTAACGTCGCTATGTCCTCGAATAGCACGGTCTAAGTTGAAAAAGCGTTGAACGGTCGCCTTTCCAAAAGTAGCATCACTGCCAACGATAATCGCCCGTCCGTAGTCTTGCAAAGCAGCCGCTAAGATTTCGGAAGCGGAAGCACTGAACGAATTGACCATCACAATTAACGGACCATCGTACTGAACGCTTTCGTCTCGGTCGGTCAACACTTCGGCCTCGGCTTGTCGAGATTTTACTTGCACAATCGGACCTTCCTCAATGAAGAAACCAGACATATCTACCACGTCTCTCAACGACCCACCACCATTATTTCGCAAATCTAAGATGATACCGTTCACTTTTTGGGCTTTTAGTTTTTCCAATTCAATGCCCACATCGACGGAACACTGGTGGCCATCTCGCTTCTGAAAGTCGGCGTAAAAACGGGGCAATTTGATGTAGCCAATATTTTCTCCGACGCCTTCTAAGTCTAAAATAGCTGATTTGGCGTAGCCTTCGTCCATAATAATTTCGTCCCGAACGATGGTAGTTTCAACAATAGAGCCGTCCACTTTTTTGAGCATCAAACGTACTTTCGTTCCTTTCTTCCCCCGAATTTTAGCTACTACGTCGTTAATATCCCAGCCGCCTACATCTACAAAATCTCCGTCATCTCCTTGGGCTACTTTAAGGACAATATCTTCTACTTCTAACACTTTGCCACGGTAAGCGGGACCACCAGGAACCACCATTACTACTTTTGTTTCGTCCGTAGGTGTTTCTTGCAATCTAGCACCGATACCTTCCAATCTGCCCGACATGCCAATATCGAAATTTTCTTTGTCGGCGGGTAAGAAATAATTCGTGTGCGGGTCAAAAACGGAGGTGAAAGCGTTGAGGTAATCACTCAAAAAGTCCTTGCGTTGCCGCTTTTCCATTCGGTGATACCAGTCGTCAAATAATTTTAGTACCGCTTCTCTTGCCTCTTTCTCCATTTCGGCGACGGTTCTTTCTTCTACCTTCTCTCCGTCAAGTTCTTCCTCGGCAGCTTTTAAGGCTGCTTCTTGAGTTTCTATTTTGCTAACTAAGCGAGTCAGTACTTCGTATTTCATCGCCTTTACCCAATAAGACCGCAATTGGTCATCATCTTTGGCAAATTCTTTTTTCTCACCGTCCAATTCTACGGCTTCATTACCCGTAAAATCGAAAGGTTCTGCTAGAATCGCTTGATAAAATCCTTTGGTTTTCACCAAACTTTCGTTCAATATTTCTTGTGCAAGGTTCAGAAATTCGTAAGTACCCGCCATTGCCTGGTCGTCTAGTTGGTCTTTATAAACGGCCAATTGGTCAACGTCTGCCTGCGTCAACCATCGTTTGTTGCCATCAATTCTTTCCAGATAGAGGTCAAAAACTTCATTGGAAAACTCGTCGTTAATTTTTTGTGGAGCGTAATGCAGTTGCTCTAGTCCTGCCATGATGGTTTGCATCAAAATAGCTTCTTTTTGGGCATCCTCTGTTTTGGGAAGATTGGCTGCTGCTAAAAAGACTACGGCAATCAACGCAAATAAAACAAATCCTCTAATCTTCATAAGTTATTTCTTGTTTTGGAGATTCAAATAATTGTTGCTTGTACTCATGCTTCGACCAAGTGACAATTCAACACTTATCAATGTCTTTTAAATTCTTTTTATTGGAATGAAAGTGGAATTATTTTCTGT
>JBCCQK010000607.1:0-4671 GCA_039024375.1 Bacteroidota bacterium | reverse complement strand
GTAAAAAGAGCAAAGTTGACTTGAGTGAGTTGGAAGGAGATTGGTTCGAAACGGAAAACGACTACACGGTTTTGGTTTATCATCGGCCTTTTGGTGGGCGATATGACCGATTGGTTGGCGCTATTACCATCACCTCAAATCTCTAAGCATGGCTCGTTTTTGGCGACTTCTAAAATATGCTAAAAAGTACCGTGGGCTGCTGATTCTAAGCATTCTGTGCAATGTTTTAACGGCGCTATTTACGGTCGTGAGCGCACCCGCTATTATCCCTTTTCTACAGATTTTGTTTGGTGCGGAACCCCTATTGACCGAAGTTCCCGAATGGACTTGGACGTTAGATGGTATAAAAAATAGCGTCAATTTTCAACTGAGTCAACTCATTCAAGAGAACGGACGAGAAACAGCCCTAATTTATGTATGTGTAGGAATTACGTTGGTCTTTTTACTAAAAAATCTATTTCGCTACCTATCCGCTTTTTTCCTATCTCCCGTTCGAAACGGTATGGTACGGGATATTCGACAACAGTTGTTTGAGAAGGTCTTGTCTTTGGACTTAGGTTGGTTTTCTGAAAAGCGCAAAGGGGATTTGATGGCGAGAATAACGACGGATGTACAGGAGATAGAATGGAGCATTTTCAACGTGTTGGTCACGGTTTTTCGGGAGCCTCTTGTGATTATCGGGAGCCTTATTTTTTTGCTGTACGTGAGCCCACAACTAACATTGTTTGTCTTTGGCTTGATGCTTTTTACAGGAGTTATTATTGGTGGCATTGGTCGGACGCTAAAAAAGAAGTCTTCCAAGGTTCAGACACAATTGGGGGAACTAGTGGCCATTTTAGAAGAAAACTTGTCTGGACTCAAAATCGTCAAAAGTTTTGCGGCGGAGTCGGAGCAGGCAGCGCAGTTTCAACAAAAAAATAATGCCTACAATCATTTACTAACGCGTTTGTTTTGGCGAAGGGATTTATCTTCTCCACTTTCCGAATTTTTGGGCATCACGATGGTTGCTATTTTGCTGTGGTACGGCTCTGCGTTGGTCTTTGCGGGGACCTTAACGGCCGAAACTTTTTTGGCCTTTCTTTTCGCATTTTTCAACGTTAGCCAACCAACCAAAGCTTTTTCCAATGCATTCTACAATATTCAAAAGGGCCTAGCAGCTGTCGATAGAGTAGAGGAAATTTTAGCGGCACAATCCAATATATCGACAGCGGTATCTACACAATCCATAGCCAATTTTGAACAAAGCATCGAATTTCGAAATGTCGATTTTCGATACGGTTCTCAAAATAGTAAGGTTATCGAGCGCTTCAATTTAACGATTTCTAAAGGGCAAGTCATTGCCATCGTAGGTGGTTCGGGTTCGGGAAAAACAACTTTAATTGATTTATTGCTCCGTTTTTATGATATTACGCAAGGAGAAATTTTGGTAGATGGTGTCAATATTAAAAAACTCCAATTGAACAATTTGCGGAGTCTTTTCGGCGTCGTTTCTCAGGAACCTATTTTGTTCAATGATAGCATTGAGCGGAATATTACTTTTGGTAAAAATGGACTCTCTAAATACGATAGTGTTCGGGCTGCTAAAATTGCCAATGCCCACGATTTCATCGAAGCGATAGAAGGGGGGTATGAAGCGAATATCGGCGACGGAGGAAGTAAACTAAGTGGTGGCCAACGCCAACGCTTGACCATTGCTCGAGCCATTCTACGCAATCCACCTATCCTCATTTTGGACGAAGCTACCTCGGCGTTAGATACGGAGTCTGAACTTTTGGTGCAGTCCGCTTTGGAAAAAATGATGAAAGACAGAACGACAATCATCATTGCTCATCGGCTTTCCACTATCCGACACGCCGACAAAATTGTTGTCTTGAAAGATGGTAAGATTGTCGAAACGGGCACCCATCAATCGTTGCTAGCCCAACGAGGAGAATACCAGAAATTTGTAGCGTTTCAAGAAATCGTAAAATAAATAAGTGAGAAGTCAGAAGTCAGACCGTCCGTATGGACTGTCAGCCATACGGCCCGCACTGGGGAAGTCTGACTTCGTAAAGTACTACAACTAAATAACCTGGGAAAGTAACCCGTAAATTCTCATCGATGTATCAAGTCTCCAGACTTGATACTAGTATCTGTAGGTCTCCAGACCTGCATTGAGTACTTAAAAGTAACCAAGTTGCTTTTTATCATAAATAAGACAATGCTTCGACGAATACCTATCTTTTTATTTTTATGTATCGTATTTGGCCTACAAGCCCAACCCGTTATTACGGCGGAAGTGCTGCCCAAAATTGGCGATACGCTGCTTGTGGCGAGCGATAATTTACCCGAAAGCATTGCCATTCTAGGGGAAGGGGCTGACCAAAGTTGGGACTTAATGGATTTGCAATCTGCTTTCTCGCAGAAAGTGATTGTGCAAACGGCAAAAAGGAAGCGAGGGAGCAAACCATTTTCCGATGCCGATATACGAATCAAGGAAATTGGGGGGCACTACAATTTTTACCGAAAGCAAGACCATAGCCTAGAACTTCTAGGCAGAGTCGGAACTGACCCAATGAATATGGGGGTGACGACAACTACTTATTTTGACCAACCTCAAATGACCGTTCACTATCCACTAAAATACGGGGCCACCACTTCAACGGAAAGCAGTTTTTGGTTCGTTGTCCCTACGGAGGCCTTACCCAAAGAAGTTTTATACGCTTTACCCATCACTCCCGATTCGGTACGTTACCGATGCTACCTAACCGAAAACAAGGAGATTGACGGTTGGGGGACGCTGGCCTTGCCCGATAATACGTACGAGGTGCTACGGGAAAAAAATATCGAAGAGAGGGTGTACGAAGTGGATATTAAAGTAGGTGATTTGCCTTGGCAGGATATCACTGAAAGCGTCGAAGACCCAATGATTCAAAATAAGCAAGTCAGCCAATCCTACCATTTTTACAGCAATGAGTTGGCCACCAAGGTCGCCGTTGCCTACATGAAACCGAACGGGGTCAACCCAAAATCTGTTACCTATGCCGTCATCGACCCCACTACGACAATGCGTACTTCTACGGGGCGGCCCGATGTCTATGCTTATCCCAATCCAGCCATTACGGACGTTCGGTTCGAATTTTCCGATTTAAAACCTTCTAATTATTCGCTGAAAATTTATAATATTTTGGGCGTTGTGGTCAAGGAGGAAAATTATCAAATGAATGGATTTCAGACGGTAAAAATGGACGTTTCGAAGTTGAGGAAGGGTACTTATTTATATAGTCTTTCGGATGAAAAAGGGAAGACGATTGCTACTAGGCGATTGATGGTTATTAGACCGTAGGGAAATTAATTAAGCCTCAATCAACGCCTTATTAATCCGTCGAATCAAAGCGGGACCTTCGTAAACCAAGCCCGAATAGACTTGCACCAAAGAAGCGCCCGCCGCTAATTTCTCCTGCGCATCCTTAGCCGAACCAATACCGCCCACGCCAATGATGGTCAACTGCCCATTCGACTTTTGGTGCAAATAGCGAATAACTTCCGTTGCTCTACTCGTCAAAGGTTGCCCACTAAGTCCACCATTTCCAATTGCCTGAATTTGTTCGGGTTGTTCCTTCAATCCCGCTCGACTTATCGTTGTATTGGTAGCAATCACGCCGTCGATTTTCGTATCAGCCACAATGTCGATAATATCATCTAGTTGCGTGTCCGTCAAATCGGGAGCAATTTTCAGTAAAATGGGTTTGGGTTGGTCTTTCTGCTGATTCAATTTTTGCAGTAGCGAAAGTAGTTTGGTAAGTGGTTCTTTCTCCTGTAAATCCCGCAAATTCGGCGTGTTAGGCGAACTTACATTTACCACAAAATAGTCAACGTAAGGAAATAATTGCTCGAATGCGTAGGTGTAATCGTCCGTTGCTTGCTCGTTGGGCGTTACTTTATTTTTACCAATATTTCCGCCAATAATTAAATTTTTAGGCTTCCCTGCTTTTAACCTCTCTACTAATGCTCCGACGCCTTCGTTATTAAAGCCCATCCGATTGATAATGGCTTCGTCACTTTTTAGGCGAAAAAGGCGTGGCTGTGGATTGCCCGCTTGCGGTTTGGGCGTTACCGTTCCTAATTCGATAAATCCAAACCCCAATTTTGACATCAGTTTAAAATACTTCCCGTCCTTGTCAAAACCAGCCGCTAAACCAACGGGATTTTTAAAGGTCAACCCAAATAGATTTCGCTCCAAACTCTTATGTTCAACGGTATAATAATTTTTCAATAAGGAACCAATGATGGGAATTCCGAAGCCAATGCGGGCGAGTGCGATAGTCAGATGGTGCGCCTTTTCTGGTTGAAATAAAAATAGAACAGATTTGAGTAGTTGGTACATTTATGTTTATGAATGATAAATGATGGATGATGAATGATAATTGACAGGTAATGAATGATTTACTAATCACTAATTACTAGTCACTCGTATGTTTGCAACGAGGTAAATAAAAGCAAAAAAGTTGATTGAAAAAATATTAATATGGCACCACGCCGGAACAGAAGTCTAAGTGACAAAAGAACCTCCCCAGAACAGAGTGTCCCTAATCAAGTACATATCTCTGTTTAAAAGATTGTTTTGTCACTTAGACTTCTGTTCCGGCGTGGTGCCATATTAATATTTTTTCAATCAACTTTTTTGCTTTT
>JBCCQK010000606.1:0-4710 GCA_039024375.1 Bacteroidota bacterium | reverse complement strand
CGAGAACTTCTTTAGCCGATTTGAAATTCTGGGTATATATGCAAGTCTCAATGGACATATATTTATCTTAGGAAAAGAAGGCTTAACTATATATGATGGACAAAATTTTACCAGCATCGGTAAAGAGCAGGGGATAGCAGAACCTGGTTTCTATGGAATTTCCCTACATGCTCCTTCAAATCAATTTTGGTTCTCATCAGGGAAGAAAATTCAATTCTATCGTACCGAAGAGTTACCGTACTTTACTCCACAAGAATTAGACTACCCCAAGGGAAAACTTTTTCTTGATAGCAAAGGAAACTTATGGTGGAATAATCTACAGGAACAACTTTGGTTCAAATTGCAAGAAGGAAATCTGCATCAGCTAAAGGTTAGCCCTTACACTGGATTTCCTGATTTTGAAGATAAGGCTGGAGGTATATGGTCAACACATGGGAACTGGGGGGGAGTGATTGAAGCAAAAGGGACTATCAGATATACTAATGACTCTATTGCTTTTTTACCATTAGAAAATGCAGTAAAAAACATATTTGAAGATGAGGAGCAACAAATATGGATAACCACTCATGGTAGCAAAGTGCACCGAATCAATGAGAGGGGACTAACCACATTACCCTGTTATGCTGATTTTACTGTAGGAGAGGCTGGTGTAGTTTGCATGTCAGCTGATAAAAAAGGAAGAATGTGGATAACTGGTTCTATCACGAACTATCTGCTTAGAGTAGATGAGCATGAATTATCTTATTTTAATTTTCCTGTAGAAGCTCAAGAGATTATTCCTTATTCCACAAAAGATAACAACAACATTATAACTGATAAAGAAGGGAATATTTGGCTATTATCTGGGAAGCGTACTTTAATAAAATATGACGGAAGTACGTTTTGGAAATATGATTTTCGAGACTATTTGGACTTCTCATTGGTGGATTTTGCAAAAGATGAAAAAGACAGGTTATGGTTGGCAACTTCGGGAGATGGTCTTCTTCAGTTTGATGGGCAATTCCTTCGTTTCTTCCGAACAACTGATGGACTTTTAAGCGATAGAATGACTGCCATTACCTGTGATTTTGAGAATCGGATTTGGGTCACCTCAAACGATGGCATTTGTGCATTGCAGGAAGTGGAGTCCGATAATTATTACATTCATACTTTTAACCAAAATAAAAGTAAAAAAAGTGTTTTTGACAAGGAATTTAGCTTTTCCGAGGAAAAACAATTGGGGTTTATTGGAGGTACTATGTTCAATTTGAATGCAATAACCACTCAAAAATCAATACCTCAAAACTTTGGCCTGGCGCAACTGGACATCAATCAACAATTCGTTGATTACCAACGGTTAAGGGATAGTAGCTACCTAGCCACACTCGCATTTGGTAAAGAAATCCAAGCATCTTTTTCTAGCGTTCCTAAATTTTTGAATTATCCGCTGGATTTGACCTTACCCCATTACTTGAACCATTTGACCTTCTATTTTACGGCTACAGATTGGGAAGCCCCACATAAAATTCGCTACAGTTTTAAAATGGATGGGATAGATGGGGATTGGTCGCCCCCTCAAGCGGAACCAGTTGTAGATTATAGAAATTTACCGCACGGACAACATACCTTATTGGCTAAAGTAAAAAATGAATCGAATCTTTGGAGTGAACCTTTTCGCTACCAATTTACCATTCGTCCCCCTTGGTGGCAAACGATTTGGGCTTATCTGGCTTATGGCGTAATGGCTATCGTGGGGGTACTAGCCTATATTCGTTGGCGGACAAAGAGTTTATTAAAACGACAAGAAGCGTTAGAAAACACCGTGACCGAGCGTACCGCCGAAGTAGTAGCAGAAAAAGAACGCTCCGAAGAATTACTACTCAATATTTTGCCCGCCGAAGTCGCCGAGGAGTTAAAACAAAACGGAACTTCCCCCGCACGAAACTTCGATGAGGTCACGATCTTATTTACCGACTTCAAACAGTTCACCGCTCTCTCCGAACAAATGGCACCCCAAGCCTTGGTAGCCGAACTCAATGTTTGCTTTAAAGCGTTCGATGAAATCACCACTAAGTATAAAATTGAAAAAATTAAAACCATTGGAGATGCCTACATGGCTGCGGGTGGATTGCATTTGCCTCGCCGTTCCGAACCACAAGAGGTCGTTTTAGCCGCTTTAGAAATGCAGACCTTTATGTTGAAACGTCAGAAAGAGCAGGAGACTATCGGAAAACCATTTTTTGAAATGCGTTGTGGTATTCATACAGGCCCCGTAGTGGCAGGTATTGTTGGGGTAAAAAAGTTCCAGTATGATATTTGGGGAGATACGGTGAATACGGCTGCTCGTATGGAGAGCAATTGTGAGGTGGGCCGCGTCAATATGAGTCAAACTACTTATGAATTGTTAAAAGAAAACAAACAATTTGACTTTACACCAAGAGGTAAAGTGGAGGCAAAAGGTAAAGGGAAGGTGGAGATGTATTTTGTGGATTCTACTAGATAAATATTCGTTAAAAGACTAAGTTATTTTTTCGTCATTACTAAACGGCATTTTCTTAGAAATCAAAACTAATCATAAATATTGATTGAAGTGGGCATCGAACCCATTTCAATTAACACTTATGTGGCAATTTGATTTTTGCAGGGAAACCCTTTATCATTTAGTTGCCATTTAACACCACGATGCACCTAAAGTATGGTTCTCTAATGGTATAGTTGGCTAAATTACTCCCCAATTTTTCGTTCCTTTGTAAAAAGGAAAAATTAACACTCCTTCTCGTCAAACTTTCATTTTTCCCTTTCGTTAATCAAACAACGAAAAGGAAGTTATTCCTATCGGAACGCCAACGCGGCGACATTTTTGACAAAGACCAACGTATTTTTCCTAAAATTTTTTTTAAGGCAGACCGTGTATCGTACACTACGTACCGTAAACCGAACAAAGTCTAATTTACATCCATGTATTATAATAACGTTTTAGAGACCATCGGCGACACTCCTTTAATCAAGATTAACAAGATATGCAAGGATATTCCAGCATTGGTCTTGATAAAATTGGAAACGACCAATCCTGGACATTCGATTAAAGACCGAATGGCGCTAAAAATGGTGCAAGATGCCGAAAAAGCGGGCAAAATCAAGCCCGGTGGAACAATTATTGAATGTACTTCGGGAAATACGGGAATGGGACTGGCCATTGCTAGTTGTGTGAAAGGGTATAAATGTATTTTCACGACGAGCGACAAACAGAGTAAAGAAAAGATTGATTTGTTGAAGGCAATGGGCGCCGAAGTGATTGTTTGTCCCACCAACGTTGAACCTGATGACCCTAGGTCTTATTACTCCGTTGCGGAAAAATTGAGTAAAGAAATTCCTAATTCGTTTTGGTGTAATCAGTATGATAATCTGTCCAACCGACAAGCCCACTACGAGTCAACGGGACCCGAGATTTGGGAACAAACTGAAGGTAAGATTACGCACATGGTGGTCGGTGTCGGAACGGGCGGAACGGTGTCGGGAACGGCGCGCTATCTGAAAGAGCAAAATAAAGATATAAAAGTCATTGGTATCGACACCTACGGGTCGGTCTTCAAAAAATACCACGAAACGGGCGTATTTGACGAAAAAGAAATCTATCCGTACATTACTGAAGGTATTGGAGAGGATATTTTACCCAAAAACGTCGATTTTAGCCTAATCGACCATTTTGAAAAAGTGACGGATAAAGACGGGGCCTTGATGTGCCGCCGCTTGGCTAGAGAAGAAGGAATTTTGTTGGGCTATTCGGCGGGTTCGGCTTTCGCTGGTTTGTTGCAAATCAAGGACCAGTTGACGGCGGACGATGTCGTCGTAGTGGTTATTCACGACCACGGAAGTCGCTACATCGGCAAAATTTACAACGACGATTGGATGCGGGAAAGAGGTTTCTTGCAGGGAGAACTAACGGTGAAAGACATCATTGCGGCCAAACACGGGGAGAAGTTTATCTCGGTTTCCCCCGCCGATAATGTTCGGACTATCTTCAACATGATGAAAGAAAAAGATATTTCGCAATTGCCCGTGGTAGAAGAAGACAATATCATTGGTTCGGTTACCGAAAGCGCCGTTTTGACGCATTTGCTGCAAAATCCGCTCAATAATACAGAAAGCAAGATTAGCGATATTATGGGCGATGCTTTCCCCGTGGTCAAAGAAGAATTGCCCGTGAAAAGTTTGGCGCGGTACATTAGTAAAAAAATCCCCGCCGTCGTGGCGCAAGATAAAGCGGGCAATCGACATATTTTGACGCAGTACGATATTATTCAGACGGTGTAGTTATTGGTTATTGGTTATTGGTCAAAACGCTGATTCATAACAAAGAATGAAGGATTAACAACAAGCTATTCAAACCCAATGTACACACAAATACATTATCCAATCAACAGAATCTCAGCGGAACGCTTGGACGAGTACCTGTCCAAGGGCTGGTTTCGTATGGGGCAGACCATCTTTACTTGCTGGTTTCTATTTATGGAGAAGGGTTTTTTTTCGGCTATTTGGATTCGCCAAGATTTAAACAATTTTACGTTTAAAAAGCGGTCCCGTAAGTTGATGAACCGTAACGGTCGGGAATTTACTTATAAAATTGGGCCCGCCAGAATTGACGCTGCTAAGGAGCGATTGTACCAAAAGCACCGAGTGCGTTTCAAAACGGGCGTACACCGAACGTTGAACCAATCGCTAATGTCAGGG
>JBCCQK010000605.1:0-4740 GCA_039024375.1 Bacteroidota bacterium | reverse complement strand
GTGTTGGTATGGATTTTTTAAGTTTCTTGTGGTTTGGGACGGGTATCTAAAAACTTTTTTTTTTTTTATAAGTTGTTACCGTTTATAAATTTTCAATTCACTATGTTTTACCTTCACTCTAATTGCTGTAACGACTAAACCTCTACAAAAACAAAGCTAACTTAACTAAAAAAACAAAAAAAATGCGTTCCAAAATCAATCAAACGAAAAGAAGCATCACCGTTGTAGGCGCCACAATGCTACTACTTTTTCTTAGTATAATCGCCCACAGTCAACCCGTCAACAAAGTCCTCGGCGATGTACAAATGCCATCGGCAGAGGCTTTATCTGGTGCCAAATACGGCGACACTCAAATCTCCTACTTTACCGGTCAGCCTTCGGTAAGCGTTGATTTACATACTATTGTAGAAGGAAGTTTAAAAATCCCCCTCAGTCTTAGCTATTTAAGCAATGGCATAAAACTTGGGGAAATTGGGTCGTGGTGTGGAAATAATTGGTCACTTCGTCTGGGAATGGTGAATAGAACGACGATGGGCACCCCCGATGACATCAACTTGGGCTACTACGACCATAACGATAGTTTGGTGCTGCCCATGCTAGAAAATAACGCCAAATCGACCCAGCAAATGCTAGAATCTTCTCGTGGAGTGAGGGATACGGAGCCGGACCTCTTTCACGCAACCCTTCCGGGCTACGGCAACCTCAAGTGGCTCTACGATAAGGATAATAACGTGGTACAACTACCCAAAACGGATTTTAAAATTACCGTCCAAAGGGATAATCTCAACGGTGGTCGCTTCACAGGTTTCAGAATTACGAGCCCGACAGGCGTGCAATTTGTTTTTGGGAAGCTAGCTACCGATACGGGCCCCAACGACGGGATGGAATACACCTACTACGACAACATTCAAGTCACCCAAATTGCGCCCAGCGGCTGGTATTTGCGGGAAATCCGCTCGCACGACGGTAAGGACGTCATTAGCTACCACTACTCTTCCCAGCGCTACGCCTACAAACATTTGACCTCTTGTTCCATCGCCTACCACGACGGCATCAAAGTCGATTGCGGCAACGGCATCACCATCGGTCCCAATAAAAAGGTCATCAATAACAAAATCGACGGCTTTCGCTTGGATTCCATTCGCTGTTCGGTGGGCGTCATTAAATTTGTGGCCAATACCGACCGAGAAGATGTCGAACCCTACACCACCGCCACGACCGAAACGGCCAAGCGGCTCGACCGACTGGAAATCAACGACGGCGCCTTTTGCAAAGCCTACGATTTTCACTACTCCTATCCGCCTTCGTTGAGCGGCAACACCACCCCCGAAAACAAACGCTTGCGACTCGACAGCCTGCAAGAAATCAGTTGCAACGGCTTAGTATTTGAACCGCCTCACCGCTTCGATTACTTCCCGGGGCTATTGCCCGATAGATACTCCAAGCAAATCGACCATCTTGGGCACTTCAACGGCGCTGAGTTTAACGAAAATAAACTAAACATCCCACCCGTTTCAGTGCTTTGGCAGGGTAGTTTTGTGACGCCTCCCGCCGCCAATGCCGACCGTAGCCCTCGATTGGCGCAAACCAAAATCGGTACTTTAAAGCGCATGACCTACCCGACGGGTGGCTATTCGGAGTTCGATTTTGAACTCAACGAAGTGAAGGAGTTGACCACCACGGGCGGCGGTAATTTAATCGTTTTTGGCGAATTGAGCAATTGTAGTTCGTCGCCTTTTGACCCCAATTGCTGCTCGGCGAATAGCCAAACGGACACGATGACTTTCACGGCCGACCAACTCAACGGAGCGACGTACAAACTGACGGCCTACGATTTTGTGGAACCCACCTTTTGTCCCGACCCGATTGATTACCTCGTGCAGGTAACCGTGAAAGAATACGGTCAATCGGCCACTTTGGGAACAGTCTCCTTCAACAGTTGTGCGGACTCCACTTGTTCCTTAATCGAACCCTTGACCAATCTGGTGACCTTGACGGCGGGCGTCACTTACGAATTTTCGATACAATTGACGGCTTCTGGTCCGACGACGGGACTGGCCAAAGCGACCTTTGCCGTTCAAAACCTATCGCAGGTCAGTAGCAGCTTTACGCCCAAATTGGTGGGCGGCTTACGCCTAAAATCGTGGTTGCAACACGACGGCATCGACCCCAGTAAGGACATCCTGCGCACCTACGACTACTCGGAAGACGAAACCTCTAATCTGTCCAACGGATTGCTCTACGAATCGCCTCGCTATTGGGGCTACCAACGCAGTTTCGACGGCGGGATTCAAGGGCTGACTTTCTACGCCGCTAGCGTCGCCCCACTTGGCAATTTCAACGGTTATGTGGTGGGCTATCGTCGCGTAGTGGAAGAAACCCACGGGGCGGGCTACACGGAATATTTGTTCAACGCCGAATCGGTCATTCCCACTTCGGTGAACGAATTTCCCTACACCCCCGACAAACTACGGGCCTACGACGGAATGGCACTGGGCACCACTCGCTTCAACGAAGCGGGCGATACGGTGGCCAATAACGTCACGGCTCGGTACGGCGAAGTGGGCTACGAACAACTCAACGACCACATCATTTATCGAGCCTACGAATACTTCATCGGCGGCGATAATTACCTTTACGCTAAGCCCTACACCATCCGCACGGGCGTGTATCTATTGGGCGAAAAGCGGGAAACCTTGGATGGGGTGACCGAAGTCACCCAATTCGGCTACGACCCGACCAATCACCTAGCGCCCACTCGCATCAGTACGACCAACAGCGACGGCGTGGAGTACATTACCGAAAACGACTACATTTTTGACTTTCCGAGTAGCGACCCCGTTTACGCCGAAATGGCCAAAAGAAACATGATTCGGCCCGTAATTGAGACTCGGCAAAAGATTAAGAAAAATGGGGTGGAAACACAAATTGGTGGGCGGCGAACGACCTATGCTGGCTACAGTAAAACGACGGGAACGTTGCTGGGTAGTTGTTGTTTTGATGCCGACCCCTACGTGAATAATATCTCCGATTTCGAAATGACGTGGGACGAAAACGGCAACGTGGTGCTAGGGGATGCCGACGGTTGGGTGCTGGAAGTGGTGTACACCAAATACGATTTGCGAACGGGACAGCCGACCGAGATAATTCCGCTCGGTTGGGACACGCAATATTACACCTATGACCCGATTAACAAACAGCGAACGAGCAGTCGATTTATTGACCACGAGAAAATCATCAATTACTATCCCGGTTCGTCGCTCATTTCTAGCATCACCGACATTGACGGCCAGTTGGATAGCCTTGAATGGGACGATTTACTGAGGCCGTCAAGATTCATTGACTTGGACAGTAACCGTATTGAGTCCTTTCAGTACGGTTTTATCGGCAACGGCGACGGTCATAATTTTTTAAAAATCACGACGGACTTTACGCCCGTGGATGGAAGTGCTTTACAGCAAATTGAAGTCATCAACATTAAAGACGGACTGAATCGACTGCGGCAACAAATTCAAGTAGCGCATTCGCCCGACCAAAAGGACGTGGTGACGGCCCAAGAATACGATAACCAAGGACGGGTATTTAAGCAATACGAACCCGTGGAGAGTCCCCACAGTGACGGTTCGTTTTTTGCCGTGCCGACCCCTACGCCGCACACTTTGACGACTTTCGAAGCGTCCCCGCTACATCGGGTCGCTTCGGTGACGCCGCCCGATTGGTACGCTACGACTACCGAATACGGTCGCAATACAACCAGCATCCGAGACCATTTTAACCTACGCCTTTTTGCCCCCGGCGAACTGTACACCCAAACGGTGACCGACCCCGACGGCAATCAAACGACCACTTTTACCGACAAACAGGGTCGCACGGTTCTGACGAGAAGGGACAGCGTGGGTCACCCCGAACGCTACGATACTTACACGGCTTTTGACCCGAAACATCGCCCCGTGCTGGTCTTACCACCGGGCACGGAAACCTACCCGTTTCCGAACTACGCCGACTTGATTTACACCTACCGCTACGACGTTCTGGACCAAGTGGTGGAGCAGAAGATTCCCGATAAGGAAAAGATTGAACTGCTGTACCACCCGACGAGGGATTATCCCGTGGCGTGGCGAGATGGGAATTTGCGCAGCGATGGGAAGTGGATGGTGACGGCCTTCGATGCTTACGGGCGGGAGACGCAGACGGGGTTGATTAGTAGTATGAGTACGCCAAATCCCTTTGGATTGACGCCCGACGAGGTGTGGACGGAGAATTTTTGGGATGGGGCCATACCCAATTATTTTGCGAACAGCCAAGATAAAATTCCGAGCGGATTTGCGAGTAATCTGCAAAACCCCAAAATCAAGCTAGGAAAGCTAACGGGAACGGCCAATCGAGTTATCAAGGGGAATCAAATCACCAGTCAAATCGTCGAACGGTTCATGTTCTACGACGAATACGGACGGCTAGCAAAGGAAGCGGGCGATAATCATATCCTAACGGGCGGCTTAATCCAAGAGATTGCCTACGATTTTGCGGATAATGTTACTAAAGAATGGCGAGAGTTTTACCTCTCCACGTTCAATCGGCAGCAGGATACGCTGTTTTATAATTATGACCACCAAGGTCGTCCAATCGCTCAATTCCATCAACTGGAAGGCCAGCCGACACAACAGCTTTGCCAAATGAACTACACTGTAAAAGACCAACTAAAAACCAAGTTTTTGGGCGGTACCACCAACGGATTTTTAC
>JBCCQK010000604.1:0-4753 GCA_039024375.1 Bacteroidota bacterium | reverse complement strand
TTTCAATTCTTCCATTACGGGTCTTTAGTGTACTGTCTTTCGGAGCAACTCCAAAAGCAGATACAATCATTTTATTTTAAAATCATAACAACTAGGTATTAGGTGTTGTGGTGCTTTGGTTTTAAGGTATTCTGGAAACCTTCTGCCTCTTTCAAAAAAGTGAGCGGATGACTGCCAGTACCATTCAACATTGGAAAACATAAAGTTTCCATAACACCCAAATACCCCAAACCACAAGACCTAAATAGTTACAAATCGTATATTTTATGAACATTGACCAATTGGATAAGGATATTTTGTCTATTCTGATGCGAGACGCCAACGAATCCTACACCAAGATTGCTAAAAAATTACACGTTTCGGGAGGAACGGTACACGTCCGAATGTCCAAACTCAAAGAAATGGGCATTGTACAGGGAGCAGGACTGACCATTGATTACAGTAAGTTGGGCTTTGATATCAGTGCTTTTTTAGGAATTTACTTAGATAAGAGCTCCCTCTACGAAGACGTATCTCGACAACTTGAAAAGATTCCCGAAATCGTTAGTGCCCACTACACCACGGGGATTTACAGCATCTTCGCCAAAATTATTGTCAAAGACACCAAACATTTGCGAGCCGTTTTACACGATAAGATTCAGAAGATTCAAGGGATTCAGCGGACGGAGACGTTTATTTCGCTACAGGAAAGTATCAATCGGCCAATTGATGTGAATGGTTGAGTAGTTGCCAAACAAAAAAGGGATAACCAGATGGCTATCCCTTAACTATAAACAAACAAAAAACATTAGCTCTTTAGTTTCAGATGGTCATATTTCTCCGTTAAACAAAATTTTTACAATGGCATAACAGAGCTATTAAAAGAAGGTTTAACAAAAATCATTTTTTTCTAAAAAAAGTTCAATTTCCTGAATCAGAAGCAGGTTTCCTTAGTAATTCTAGCAATTCCTGCACTCGTTTATCCTTTTGATTAATCGTGAATCGCAAGGTTTGGATTTCTCTCAACCTGTCTTCCAATTCCAATTGCTTTTTGGCCAACGTCTCTTCCCAATATTGTTTCTCCGAAGCAGAACCCGATGAAATTTGACGATTGCTGGCAATCAAATTATTGTACCGACTCGCCAAATCCTGATAGTTTCGATTGAGGCTTTCGAAGCTAGCTTTCAGCTCCATTTTCTCCGCCTCTAATTTATCTAACTCTATTTGATTTTGACGATTTTTGGCCTCTAATGTAGACTTTTTATTCATCTCTGAATTTAGTCGCTTATTTTCTTGTTCCAAATAATCCTTTACTTGGGCTAATTCGTTGTATTTGTCAATGCTAACACAACTTCCTAGCATCAATACTGAAACAATTAGCGTCCATTTCATTTCGTTTCTCATAATAAGTGAAATTTAAAATCTAAAATTACAAACCCGCCAGACTGCTGTGCGGGCTGGTTCAAAATCTAAAAGTATTGACAATCAGAAAGTTAAAATTTTGAAATGGTAAATTCATTTACTTCTGGTCTTGGTCACGCATAGAAATAATCTCTTTGCTAAGTTCAGGTAGTTCAATAGTCCTTTCCTCAGACTCACTTTGTTCATAGGTGATAAAATACGTTGTCAGGAGAAATATTGTTGTTAGCGTTTTATTCATCTCTTTTTCATTTTCTGGTGAAGAATAACGCAAAACCAACCGTGCATCGTTTGTCGATAAACCAAATGAAGTCTGCTACTTCTTCAAAATCCCCTTCACAAAAGTATTCAACAGCAATAATAAAAAGGCAAATATCGCCACTCGCCCAATTAAATCTCCCCACGTAACGTAAATCGTGGGAGCATCATTAAACAAAATCGTTCCATTAATGGCCGTAGCTTCTTCGTAGTTAGTGGGCTGTTCAATATCGCCCCGCTGGTTGATAAAAGCGGTGATGCCCGTATTCGCCGAGCGGGCAATCGGCCTACGCGTTTCGATGGCCCGCAAGCTAGCAAATTTTAGATGTTGCTTGTAACCGGGCGTATTGTCCCACCAACCGTCGTTCGTTACGATAAAAATCGCATTGGCGCCTTCTTTTACGTAGCCCGTGTAGTACTCCCCATATACCGATTCGTAACAAATAGCGGCGCCGACGTTACCCGTCTGACTACTAAAAGGCGTTCGTTTTTCTTGGTAGCCGTAGCCCGCTAAAGTACCGCCCAATTTATCGACAATGGGTTCGGCAAAAAAGAAAAAACTGGGATAAGGAAATATTTCAGCACCGGGAACAAATTTAGCTTTTTTGTAAAATTGGATGTCCGTATTTCCACTTTCCAGTTGAATCGCCGCATTATAGGCTTCCCAATTGATGACCTCTCCCGTTCGTTGGTTCACCTGCCTTCGCATAGCATTACCCAACGGTTCGTTTTTAGCGTATCTTTTGAACGCCGAAATTCCCGTTATCAGCTTCAATTTAGGATAATCGTCGATAAGTTGCCGCAATTTTTGAATAATTTCGCTGCGATTCAAGTTATCTCGGTCAAAAGAACCAAAACTCGTCTCTGGAAACACCAGATATTCGGTATTCTGGGTTAATTTACTTTTGGATAATTCTAAAAATCGGTCGAGTTGTACGTTTTTAGGAACCGTAAATTTTTGGTAGTGGGGTTCAAAGTTGGGTTGTACAACTACAATTTCTACGGGCGTTCCCTTTTCGGTATATCCCGAATACAATCCCAAAGAAAAGCCAATGGGCATGGAAATCAGCAGTGCTAGTTTTATCGGATTTATTTTGCCAATAGCGCTTTTTTCGTAATACTTAGGCACAATTAGCCACCTAAAAATTAGTAGATTTACCAATAAAATCCATAGAGACCCGCCAAAAACGCCCGTGTATTCGTACCACTGCACCCAACTTGGATACTGCGCAAAACTATTCCCCAAAGTCAACCACGGCCACGAAACTTCCCAGCGCAAATCAAAATACTCCCAAGTCAACCAATTCACGATAAACGCTAAATACATGAAATCACGAGGCATGATTTTTCGCGTTTGGTGGAATAGCAAAAATGGGACGCTCATAAAGGCAGCGTTCAGCCAAATCGCAATAATACCCGCCACAAAAGAGGCCGAATTAGACACCCAATAAGTGGAGATGATATTCCAAATGACGAAAGCGTGGTAAACGTATTTGAGTACATCTTTTTTATTCGTATCCGTTCGTTCCTCCGCAATTTCTTTTTCAATCATCAATAAAGGAATAAAGCCAATAAACATCAACGGAGTGAGCGGAGAGACAGGAAATCCAAAACCTAGCAGCAAGCCGCTAAGGGTAGCCAAGCCCAACAGCCGATAGTTCTGCGGTAATTTGGAAAACTTAGGCGCTACTAGCAGTACAAAAAACGCCCAAAAAGAGCCGAATAGAACGAGTGGTCGATGCCCCCAAAGCGGTAACTGCGTCATTTGGTAGGCGCAGACGGAAAAGATGATTCCTAAAATTCCTAGTAAAGGGATTCTGAGTGTTTTGAAATTCAATGTATCCGATTTAGATGACTTTTTAGGTAACTATTTACCACTTAGTTTTTAACACAAAGGTATGGAATCCACAAAGTGCACAGAGTTTTTTCGAGCGCAGCTTGTGCTAGGCTTCCAATATTTTTAGTCAAAACTGCGCTCGAAAAAATCTTTATGGACTCTATGACCTCCATACCTTTGTGGTAAAAAACGAGTAGTTAATAGCTACCCCTCTAGAGTGACAAAATGTAAAGATACACGACTTCCGTTTCCTTACAAAGACCAATCAATCGGCGTTCGGCCGTGTTGCTCCAAGTAGGCGTTCGCTTGGGAAAAATGTTTATTACCAAAGAAAGCACCTCCCGCTAAAGGAGATGGGTGAGCAGCTTGCAAAATCAAATGCTTTTGTGGGTCAATCAAGGCACTTTTAGCCTTCGCAAAATTACCCCACAGCATAAAAACAATGTTATTCCGTTCGTTGGAAATCAACCGAATAACGGCATCGGTGAACTGCCCCCAACCCTTTTTTAAGTGAGAACCCGACTTCCCGGCTTCGACCGTCAAGGCTGCATTTAGCAGGAATACGCCTTGTTTCGCCCAAGCGGTTAAGTCTCCGTGATTGGCGATAGGAATTCCCAAATCTGTATGCAACTCTTTGTAAATATTTTTGAGAGAAGGCGGCGTTCCAATGCCTTTGGGCACCGAAAAAGACAAACCCATCGCTTGATTAGGCTTGATGTAGGGGTCTTGCCCTAAAATCACTACTTTTAGAGAACTCAAAGGACTCGTATCAAAAGCATTAAAAATGAGCGACCCAGGTGGGTAAATCGTCTTACCCTTCGCTTTTTCATTTTTTAGAAACTGAATCAGCGCCGAAAAATAGGGTTGATTAAACTCCATTTGTAACGCTTCTTTCCAACTTTCTTCAATTTTTACAGCAGTATTTCCCATAGTTTTTTTTACGATTAAGTATTGACTAAAAGATAAAAAATTTCTCTTCCACCAAACATAAGAAGTAGGACGCTTGTTTACAGAAGAAAGAATAAATTTACTTTTTATCCGTATAGCCCAAAGACAGGCGATAAGGTAATACATCGGAAATACCTCCGGATAAGCTTAGGTTATGTTCGTGTCCAAATGCAGATTGATAGATTTCATCTTGCCAATCCGTATCCGAATCGCCCAGCAGACTAACCGCAGTACTTTCTGCGCCAAAGCGATCGGTAAGCAAGCTGCGGTAATCCGCAGCATTCAATACTCTGGTTTTACCCGCAATCTCAC
>JBCCQK010000603.1:0-4754 GCA_039024375.1 Bacteroidota bacterium | reverse complement strand
GACAAGTTAGTCAACAAAGGATAAGATAGTTCTACGCTTGAAAAATACTGGATTTTACGATTCCCATTTTATTCAAAGCGTACAAAATGGAGACTTTCATTACGCCTAAACCATAAATGGCACTGCGTCTCAAATTGATGGAAGAGGCATCTTCAAAGTATTTGGTTGGGCAAGTTATTTCTGCCACTTCGAAACCCGCATAGAAGACTTGGGCGAGCATCTGATTATCGAAAATAAAGTCGTCCGAATTCCGATTATAGGCAATTTTTTGGAGCACTTCTTTCGAAAAAGCTCGATAGCCCGTATGATACTCGGATAGTTTTTGGTTAATTAAAATATTTTGAAAGAGGGTTAAAAATCGGTTAGCCACGTATTTAATGATGGGCATACCACCTTTCAACGCTCCCTTACCCAAAATCCTGGACCCCAAAACGACGGGATACACCTCGTTGGCAATCAAGTAAGCCATCGAATGGATGAGTTTGGGCGTGTACTGATAGTCGGGATGTACCATAATGACGATGTCTCCTCCTAATTCTAATACTCGATTATAGCAGGATTTTTGATTGCCGCCGTAGCCTTTGTTTTTTTCGTGAATGATGACTTCTTTAATACCTAACTCTTTGGCTTTAGTAATGGTATTGTCCGAACTGTAATCGTCCGTCAGAATAACTTCATCTACAATATCGAATGGTATTTCTCGATACGTTTTTTCTACCGTTTTTTCAGCATTATACGCTGGCATGATGACGATTACTTTTTTTCCTAAAATCATTGTTGGGTCGGTTTACGGTACACGGCTACGTGCGGCTAACAGCACATTATTTCTGTCTTAGTGCTTACTTGTCACTTTTTCAACACGGAATCCTTGCAACATGGAACTAGATGACATTTGACTACCGCCGACTGCCACTGCTATCTGCTACTACTCAACTGCTACTACTCCTTCAATAGCTTTGACAAAACGTCTTCAAAATCCTGCAAAAACAGCATATTCGGCCCATCACTTTTGGCAACAGTTGGGTTGGGATGCACTTCGAAAAAGTAGCCGTTGGCACCAAAAGCCTTCGCTGCGTAGGCCATAGCGGGTACAAATTCTCGGTTACCGCCCGTTTTTCCACCTGCTCCTCCAGGACGCTGGACAGCGTGGGTACAATCCATTATCACAGGGTAGCCAAAAGCCTGCATATCGGGAATATTTCGAAAGTCAACCACCAAGTTGTTGTAGCCGTACATATTGCCTCTTTCGGTTAACAATATTTTGGAATTGCCCGATTGGGCTACTTTTTCGGCAGGGAACTTCATGTCTTTTCCAGATAAGAACTGCGCTTTTTTGATATTGACGATACGATTCGTTTTGGCTGCTGCAACTAGTAAATCCGTTTGGCGACACAAAAAGGCGGGGATTTGTAGTATATCCACCACCTCTGCCGCCATTTCGGCTTGGTACGATTCGTGGATATCGGTCGTAATGGGTAAGGAAAATTTTTCTTTGACCTGCCCTAACAGGTCTAACCCTTTGGCCAAGCCCGGTCCTCTGAAAGAATGTAAGGACGTTCGATTGGCTTTGTCAAAAGAAGCTTTAAAAATGATGGGTATATTGAAGTGGCTTTGTAATCGTACAAATTCCTCGGCGACTTCAAAGAGTAAATTCTTCGACTCGATAACGCAGGGGCCCGCAATGACAAATGGGCCATTTTTTAGTGTTTGATAGAGAGACATATTCATTAGTAAGTGAAGGAAAAACAACTTTGTCTTTTGAAATCCAGCACCGTACACTAAATAGCGTCTGACTAGACAGACTTTTCTAGATTAAAATGGTTATAAAAAATTTAGGGTTGTCTGACTTCTGACCTCTCAGTAACTACGTTACCTGATAGATTTGTACAACCCCAATGAGTTGTTGATACTCCGCAACTAAAAGAGAGGTGATTTTTTTCTGTTTCATCAAATCTGCTGCTTCCTGCATTTTACAATTGGGCGCTACTAATACTGGATTTCGAGTCATAAAATCGCTGGCTACCAAATCAAAAAACTCATACTGTCGCTGCTTCATAATTCGTCTCAAGTCGCCGTCCGTAATAATGCCTATAATTTGCTGATTTTCTTGAATAACTACTAAACCCAATTTACTGGCAGTCATAACGTCAATCAACGATCCCATTGAAGTTGTTGGATGTATGATTGGGAGTTTTTGTCGGTACATTACTGTTCTAACTTCCGTTAGTAATCGACGGCCTAAGCTGCCACCCGGATGAAACTGGGCAAAATCTGCGGGTTGGAATTCTTTTGCCCGCATCAAAGCCATTGCCAAAGCATCTCCCATAGCTAACATGGCGGTGGAGGAAGTTGTCGGTGCCAAATCCAATGGACAAGCCTCTTGGTCAACGGCAACTTTTAAAAAAAACTGAGCATTTCGAATAAGTGTAGAGTCACCGACTGCACTGATGCCAATGATAGGGATTCGTTGCTTTTGGAAATAAGGAATCAATTCTAATAATTCCGTTGTTTCTCCCGATTTGGAAAGTGCTAATACTACGTCCTCGGAGGTGACCATTCCTAAGTCTCCATGAAAAGCTTCGGCGGGATGGAGGAAAAAACTGGGCATTCCCGTGCTGGCAAACGTAGCCGCCATTTTTCGACCGATTAAGCCCGACTTTCCAATGCCCGTAACGACTAGCCGTCCCGTTGTTTTCAATAATAAATGGATGACTGCATCGAAATTATCATCCAGTTGCTCCTGTAAATTTAGAATAGCTTTTGCCTCTAGCGCAAATACTTCTTTGGCATATTCCGTGAAACTAAAAAGAGCAGTTCTATCTTTTTGCTTGAAAGAAATAGTAGTAGATTTTTTGTAAAAACTGATGTTACGTTCAGTGTAACGATTTTGCAAAAGTAGGGTTTCTACGTTGAATTGGTCGAAAAAGAACTTCAATACCAATAGACGATTTCAAATTATACGAGAAATCACTTAATTTGACCACAGTAATAGATTTTATCCTAAATAGGTTTAGTGGTTCCAGCACTTCGAATGTTGGAACCACTTCCTTTGCGAACAATTTCAGAATAAATACTAATTACTACTCCAAGTCATAGAAAAACGATTCGCTTATCACTTTTCCTTCTTTCACTTGATAAAGAGCAACTTCTTCCATTACGCTACGGACACCCGTTGCTTTATCGGTTGTATCCATTTTAAAAACGATGGAAAAGTAGCTACCCGCCACAAGAGGACCTTCTAATTCTGCACCGTGTACTTCGGTCGTTTTGGCAAATTCTCCCCCTTTGGCAAACATGGCATCCAACCCTTTAGCGTTAGGAATTCTCGGGTCACATTCAATAGAGACGGCATCGGGAGAAAAGTAATCTTTGTAAGCCGCTTCGTAATCTCCTTTGCGGCATAGTTCTACAATTTTGTGGGCGATTTCTGAGGTAGTCATAAGTCAAATTTTTTGTTTTAAAAATAAAATTATGACACAAAAATAACAAAATTATAAAAACACACAAACTAAAAGCGTTTTGCTTACTATTTTTTGTTTGATTTCCATAAAAAATAAACAAAAGTAAATTTATATTTGCTCACAACAGGCTACTAACCAAACTAGTTATAAGCCACTAAACTAGGTATTCAAAGCTCCACAAACACTAATCGTCTGCCCCGAAATATAAGTCGACAAATCGGAGGCCAAAAATAGGCAAGCATCCGCCACTTCTTCTGCTCTACCCAATCGTTTTAAAGGAATACTAGCCAAAAAAGTTGCTTTTGTCTTATCATCCAATTCTTCCGTCATATCCGTTTCAATAAAACCGGGTGCCAAAGCATTACATCGAATATTCCGAGAACCGACCTCTTTAGCAATAGACTTAGTAAAGCCGAAAATACCAGCTTTCGACGCTGCATAGTTCGCCTGTCCCGCATTTCCAAAATCTCCAACCACTGAACTCATATTTATAATAGAACCCGCTCGTTTTTTCAGCATTGGTCGCAAAACGTGTTTGGTTAAATTGAAAACGGACTTCAAGTTGGTTTCGATAACCTCGTCCCACTGTTGCTCATTCATTCGCAACATCAACGTGTCGCGTGTAATTCCTGCATTATTAATTAATACGTCAATTTGGCCAAAATCTGCCACTACGGACTTAATCAAGGCTTCGGATTGCTCGAAGGAACTAGCATCCGACTGATAGGCCTTTACGGTGACACCATTTTGTGCGGCAGTCTCCGCTACAGCATTTGCTTTTTCGGCCGACGACCGATAAGTAAAAGCCACATTGGCGCCGTTAGCCGCCATTTTGTGAACAATGGCCGCCCCAATTCCTCGCGAACCACCCGTTACCAACACGACTTTATTTTCTAGTAATTGCATATTTTTTCTACTCTAGTTAAGTGTTTTATTTTGAAAATTCAAACCAACGTAGTTTCTATACATTGAGGCAGCAAAAATAGAAGAAATAATTACAAAATAAAAAGTAGCAAAGACAAGTAAGATGAAAAGTAACAGTATATCAATTTTAGTTTGAAACCTTCAATTATTAATCAGTTCAATAATTACATACTCGGATTCCACCATTCCAGGCTGAATGGTTTGCTATCCAGTTCAAAACAGATAAGTCGGGAGTAACCCACTCATGACAAAAGAGCAGACGACTGCTTTCTATTTGTTAAAGCAGGTAAATTGGGAATGCAATATTGTTTTCAGTTTGATAAAATATGACATGAATTTATTATGGATTCAATATACTGTAATTGGTAG
>JBCCQK010000602.1:0-4764 GCA_039024375.1 Bacteroidota bacterium | reverse complement strand
CTTACGCAATATTAAATAAATTTTAACAATATTTTTTATTTTAGTCGTAAATCCAACAATTTTTCTTTATTAAAACAAATTTACCAAAAGAAAAGTTGCTAATCTGTTAGGCAGAATGGTAAGGTATTTTAGTCCGCTGACCTATTTATTAGTGTATTTAGCGTTTAAATTGTACCCTTACATTTACATATAGCTTAGACAAATTAAACTGTAGAATCCCCTATTTAGATACCCTTTTTACTTACTTTTGTGCCTTTTTGATAAAAAAGAACTATTCTGTTGTTTTGAGGTTGGAAGTCCTACTTTACCAATCATAAAAAAAGGCACTTATCATTCATCATTCATTTGGCGAAGACATCAATTAATTATTAATGTTTCTTAATTATAGATTGAGCGTATTAAACCAGCCCCTCACAACAGTCTGGTGAGTTTTAGATTTCACTAAGTGAACCCGTGTACCGTTAACCGTGTACCGTCAACCGTAAAAAAAATGAGCAAAGGAATTACAAGTAGAGTCGATAATTACTCGCAGTGGTACACTGACATTGTTAAAAAGGCACAATTAGCTGACAATTCAGCCGTGCGAGGCTGCATGGTTATTAAACCGTATGGGTTTGGTCTTTGGGAAAACATGAAAGCTGAATTGGACCGCATGTTCAAAGAGACAGGACACGTAAATGCCTACTTCCCCTTATTTGTACCTAAAAGTTTGTTCGAAGCAGAAGAAAAAAATGCTGAAGGCTTTGCCAAAGAATGTGCAGTCGTGACGCACTATCGGCTAAAAAATAATCCGAACGAAGCGGGAAAATTGATGGTGGACCCCGAGGCTAAACTGGAAGAAGAGTTGGTGGTTCGCCCTACTTCCGAAGCTATTATCTGGAATACCTACCGAGATTGGATTCAGTCGCACCGAGACCTACCAATTTTGATTAACCAATGGGCCAACGTCGTGCGTTGGGAAATGCGCACCCGTTTATTTTTGCGAACGGCGGAATTTTTGTGGCAAGAAGGACATACGGCTCACAGTACCGAAATGGAAGCGGTGGAGGAAGCAAAGCGAATGCAAGAAGTATATGCCACTTTCGCCGAAGAGTACATGGCCATGCCCGTCGTTCGAGGACGAAAGTCGGATAGCGAACGTTTTGCGGGGGCCGAAGAGACTTACACCATCGAAGCCTTGATGCAAGATGGCAAAGCCCTGCAAGCGGGGACTTCCCACTTTCTGGGACAGAATTTTGCCAAAGCTTTTGACGTGAAGTTTGCCAACACGAATAATAAAGAAGAATACGTTTGGGCTACTTCTTGGGGCGTCTCCACTCGATTGATTGGCGGTCTGATTATGACCCATTCGGACGATGAAGGCTTGGTAATTCCGCCTAAATTGGCGCCTATTCAAGTGGTGATAATTCCGATTCCTAAACCTAATGACCTTATCAATGAGGCGTCGGATAAAATCATTGCGGCGTTGAAAGCGAAGGGCATTCGGGTAAAATACGATATGGATAGCAAGAAGCGCCCTGGGTTCAAATTCGCCGAATACGAATTAAAAGGCGTCCCCGTGCGGATTGGCATTGGAAAAAGAGATTTGGAAAAAGGAGTGGTCGAAATTGCTCGTCGAGATACCAAGGAAAAGACAAGTATTCCCGTTGACGGTGTAGAAACGCATGTAGAAAATCTGCTAGAAGAAATTCAAAATAACCTGTTCCAAAAAGCATTGGATTTTCGAGTAGAACACACTACAACTGTGGATGATTTCGATACTTTTAAAGATGTAATTGCCAACAAAGGCGGTTTCGTATCTGCTCATTGGGACGGAACGGAGGAAACCGAAAAGCGCATCAAAGATTTGACCAAAGCAACCATTCGTTGTATTCCGAACGACGCCGTGATGGAAGCAGGAAAATGTGTCTTGACGGGAGCACCTTCGAAATGTCGGGTGTTGTTTGCTAAGGCGTATTAAACTGTTTAGTCGTTCGGGGTTGTGTAAAAAGTCTTTACATCTAAAAAGTTAAATGTGTAATATTAGGTTGTATTCGAGAATAATTGTTTGATGGCTTGATTGTTTGATGGTTGTATTACAAAGTGTTACGTTGACAATCAAGCCATCAGACCATCCAACCATCACAACTCATCTAGTTGATTACACATTTTATTGCAGCTTATTTGTACTCTTTTTACACAACCCCAACGACTTCTCGAGTTACAAAAAAGGTAATCCTTTCAAAGTCACATCCGAAGGGGTGGATGCTGCTCCAAAAACGTCAATACCTCCTTAGGCTCATCCGTCATATATAATAAGTCGTAGTACTTTCTACCAAAAGCCAACTGCCTCAATAATGGGTAAATCAACGTTTTGACGGAATAATGCTCGATACCTAAAAATACCATTGGACTAATAAAATTGAACGTTCCGTAATGATTTTGAGTAGCATCCATAAAAATTTCTTGTACGGTGCCCGCACTGCCCGGTGCACAAATAATCCCGTATAAACTGACTGCTAAGAGTGTATCTTCTCGGATACTATTAGAAAAATATTTAGCTATATGGGACGCAAATAAATTACTCGGTTCGTGCCCGTAGAACCACGTAGGAATCGCTAAACTGTTTGTTCCAGCGGGATATTTATCTAGTACCTTGAAGGCTTGCCGATGAAAATCTTTGTCCGCAAAATAGGGCGCTTTTTGTAAAGTTTTGATAGCCCAAAGCAATTCTCCGTCGTCTTTTCCCGCAAAATAAGCGCCTAAATTAGTGGCTTCCATAATACCTGGTCCACCGCCCGATGCCATTAGATAACCATTTTCGGTGAGTAATTTAGCAGTTAAAGCACTTTTGGTGTAAAATGGGTCGTCTCGGCGAGTACTGTGGCCACCCATTACCCCGACGCATTTTTGGTCGGTCATGCCCGCTTCGTCGAAGTTGAGTAAGTTGCGTAAGGCATCATCAATGGAATGGTCGTGTATTCTTTGCCAAAGGGCTTCGTTGATACTCGGTTGGTATTTATTTTTAGAAAAGTGTTGATAGATGTTGTAGTCGATACTGTTGTCTTTTTCAAAATCGTAGCCTTTCATTAATTCTCGCCAATCATAAAGTTTGCTTCGGAACGGAAAGTACGGAAGGTTATCGGGCGCATTCATGAAATTAGCCCCTCGTCGGCGCAGGGTTATTTCTTCTTCTAAGGATAGTTGACAGCCTAAAAAAGCCGTATTGTCAATTTCAATGTTCGCCCATTCAATGGCAACTTGAGAAAAATCAATATTTTGCAGCGTGCAGTTTTTTAATGATAACCCTTTTTTTAAAAAAGACTGAAAACTTTTGATGGAATGAATCGTCGTTTCCTCGTTCGTTTGAAATTTAAGTGCCATACTTCTAAAAAATTATTAAAGAGCCATCAAAAAAGTTACTTTTACAATTTTGACTGGAATTACAGAATTACTAGTACTAAGCGTTGATAATCCAAAAAGTTCAATGTCGAAAAATACAAAGTACTCAGTACGAATGAAAAGTAGCTATTGAGTATTTCAAGCTTCAGTCACTGGTCACTAGTCACTGGTCACTATTCAACCAATTACTAATCACTACATCTTTGGAAAAAAATAAAATATACCCCCACGTTTACGAACGAATGGAAGATTGGCCGATTCACAAATTGCACCAAGACCGAAAGGCCTTCGTACAAGAAATCACCGATTTTACCGTCGAACGGCTCAAAAAGGGCAAAACGGAGGACATTACCGAAATGATTGGCAAAACGGCGTACTTAGAGCAAATCCGCATCAAGGAAGAGCCTTGGAAAATTGACCCGCCCAACGATCGGTCTTTTTGGAAAAAAATCCAGAAACGACTCGTTAAAAAAGTATTGGATGAGGATGAAGCGAAAGCCAAGGCGGCGAACCAAGAAATTCTTACGTCCATTGTCAATCGCTACGCCGAAGAAATTGTCGCTACCTTTAAAATAAAGACTTTTCTGTTCGCTCGGAAATTTCTCACGTTTTTCTTTAGTCGCTTGTTGAATACGGCCGCTAACCGAAATTTTCGTCGGTTTTTCAACAGTCGAAGACATCAATTGGGCGAGCGAATGAAAATTAGTGGCGAGATTGAAAAAGTGCGGGCCTTGATGAAAAAAGGAACGGTTATCGTTTTGCCAACCCATCACAGTAATTTGGACTCGGTGCTGATTGGTTACATTATGGACACCTTCGGTGGTTTACCTCATTTCTCCTTTGCTGCGGGACTCAATTTGTACAATACGGGCTACACCGCTTACTTTATCAATCGGGTAGGGGCCTATCGACTTGACCGTCGCAAAAAGAACCCTATTTATTTGGAGACCCTCAAAGCGATGTCCAATTTAGCAATTCAGCGGGGAACTAACTGTATTATTTTTCCCGGTGGCACGCGTTCTCGTTCTGGTCATTTGGAAAAAAAGTTGAAAATGGGGATGATGGGCACTATCGTCGAAGCACAGCAGGCCTTGGCGGCTAAAGGAAAAGCGGAAAAGATTTTTGTAGTGCCCGTTGTTGTGGGGTATCATTTTGTTCTGGAAGCCCCTTTTTTGATAGAACAGCATTTGAGGCAAACAGGAAAAGACCGTTATATCAACGTCAAAGATAGTTCTTATAGCTTTCGGAAAATTTTGCGTTTTGCGTGGAAATATTTTTCCAACGGCTCCGAAATCTTATTAACTTTTGGACAACCGTTAGACGTACTGGGCAACTTTGTCAACGAAGCAGGAGATAGTTTTGACCAGTATGGCAATAAAATTG
>JBCCQK010000601.1:0-4770 GCA_039024375.1 Bacteroidota bacterium | reverse complement strand
GAGGAAAAAATGCTGAAGCCCTTAATGCTGGCCAACGTATCGCATTTTTATTTTTCAATTGACAATTACGAAAAAGCACAGTATTACATTGAGCAAGCTTTTGACATTGCCAAACGCAACAATTATCCCATTATCTTAACCAACTATTCGGACGAATATGGGCGCATTCTAACTCGGCAAAATAAGTTTGAACTAGCGGAAGAAATACTATTGGATGGATTGGTGTTAAGTCGGCAATTGAAAGATGAAAGAGCAGAAGTAGGAAATTTGAATGCTTTGGTTGAGTATTATTTGGCTCAAGATTTATGTGTTATCGCTAAAGCCGTCGCTTCCAAAGTCCCCGATTTAGCTTCTAGAAAGGGATTTTATTTGTATTATGCCAATCACTTAGTTGGGCAATCTAAAATAGCTTTTTGCGAGGGAAATTATTCCAAAGCGGTGGCTATTGCCCAAAAGGTGCTCAAGTTAGACGACGGTAAAAAATTGATTACCTATAAGCAGGCCGCTAGAAAGGTATTAGCTAAAGCCTATCAAGAACAAGGGAGGTACCAACAAGCTTTTAGTGCGCTAGTGGAGTATGACAGCGTGAATGATTTCTTGATAAAAACCAAAAAAGTTGCTGCGGCCGCTGAGTTAGAAGCTCAGTACACTTTTAAGGAAAATCAAAAGGCAATTGGCTATCTGGAAAAAGAAAAGCAAATGGCCAACAACTACATCCAGCAGCTATGGCTAATTTTGATTGCCCTTCTATTGAGCATTTTTTATATTTTTTACTTACTGAAAAGAAGACGAAAGACTGCTGAACTGTTGCAAGAAAAAAATCAAGAACTGAACCAATACATCGCTTCTAACTTACAACTAGAAAATTTTGCCTACATTGCTTCTCACGATTTACGTGCTCCGATTTTGACGATTAAAAACTTCGTGAAGCTGGTTCAAAAATCGGCTCATGACCGACTGACTCCACAAGAAATAAAAAGTTTGCAGTTTACCGCAGATAGTTCGGAAGATATGCTCAACCTAGTCGATGGGTTGATGAATTTTTCAACGTTACAAAAAGGAAGTATAGAGAAAGAAAATATTCATTTACCAGCGTTTGTGGATTACGTTTTAGACCTCAATCGCCCTTTGATTTCGGAAGCGAAAGCGTCCATTGAGGTAGATATCCAAACTCCCTACATCGAAGCCGACCGTTCTAAGCTACTTCAGTTGATTCAGAATTTAGTACAAAATGCGCTCAAATTCCATAAAAAAGATACGGTTCCTAACATCAAAATCTCGGGTAGAACTACCAAAGATGGACATCTTATTAGTGTTTCCGACAATGGTATTGGGATTTCACCCAACTATTTTGAACGTATCTTTCTGCTTTTTAAACGATTGCACAATAAGCATGCCTACAAGGGAACGGGAATTGGGTTAGCTTTGTGTAAAAAAGTAGTAGAAATGCACAATGGAAAAATTTGGGTAGAATCGGAAGAAGGGGAGGGAGCTACTTTTTATTGCGCTTTTCCTCGGTGAGAGGTTAGTGCAATTAGCAATGTGCCATAGTGTTCATTTTGAAGTTTTTCGTAAGGAGTGGTTCCAGCACCCGGAGTGCTGGAACCACTAAATCTATTTGGAATAAAGTCTAAGAAATAGTAGAAACTTGCGAAACGAATGCAGGTCATCCGATTAGACCAGCTATTTCTATGCGGCTGCTAATTGATAATTGTACATTGCTAATTGCGTACTGAACACTCACTTTAGTTATTCCCTCAAAATTTGGCCGTCAACATTTAAACAAATAACAAGTAACCAATAACCAACCTACTTCATCATCTTTTTAACTTCCGCAATACTCGCCTCATTAATGCGCACGTAGTCGTCATTTCGGTAAGTAGCCGCTCGGTCTCTTGATTGCGTCAACCAGTCAATTGCTTCTTTGTAGCGACCTAGTTTTGCTAAAATTAGTCCTTTGTACCGTAGATTGCCGTAGCCCTTATTCATATCAACGGACCTCGAAATGTAGGTCAAGGCTTCTTCCATTTTTTGGTCAGAATTGTACAAATATCTGGCGTAGCCGAAATAATCACTGGAAGTGGGACCCGCCAATTTCTGGGCAAATTCCGCTTTCATTTCCTTATCGACTTCGTTGTATAAATCGAGCGTCACCTGCGTATTTTCCCACGCCATCGTCATTTTCATACGCGAATCCTTAATATCAGAGGTAGAAATGGTGAATGTTTCCACCAAATCTGCCGTTCTTTGAGTAGAAACGGATAAAACTAGTTCGTTGTCATCGGACAGATAATTACTGTAGCTAGTCTTTGGATTGCTGTTAAAAATAATGTCCCAACTATCCGCAGAAGGTTGTACTAAAACTACGTATTCTCCTTTTTTTAGGGCCTCTCCGTTGATGGTAATGTCATCATCGACACTGAAAGTAGTTGGTGCATTTGCGCCCGCTCTCCATATTTTGTTAAAGGGTACCAAATTGCCAAAAATCTCTCTACCTTTTACACCCGGTCTGCCGTAAGACACTTTTACGGTCGTCAGTGCAAATTGCTGACTAAATGCTGCTCTTGGACTCGAAGAGGGAAGACTTTGCATCTGCGCTTCCACCGAATGAGACGCAAAAAAAGTAAGAAAAATTAGACAAAAACTGGTAATTGTAAACCTCATGTGATTATTTTTATGTTAGAAAAATATTGGGCATAAAAGTAACGATATTTCCGAACTTGACCGTTTGGAAATTACTAGTCTTTAGTGTTAAAGTTTATTCCATCTTCCCTTTGTGAAATCTCATCGTCTGATAACCGTATCATTATTCGTTTCATAAAAAATCAGCTACTTAGCACCAACGAATCTCCATGAAAAAGGGTTTAAGAGAAAGTTGTCAAATCTGTGCTCGAAAAAAGACTCTATGTACTTTGTGTACTCCACTTCTTTGTGGTAAAAAATGAGTCTGAGTAGTTATCACAAATCTACTAACCATGAAAAGAAGTATTCTTTGGAGTACCCTCATTCTTTTTTGCTGTTCTAACTTTATCGTCCATGCGCAAATAATCGACCTTGGACTTCGTTTCAATCCCACCGCCTTTCGGTACGAGGTATTTGCCAAGCCCAATTTTACCAAAGATGGATTTCTCATCAGTGCGGGTAGTCAAATTTCGGTGGTGATTCCACAGGATTTTGCCAATCAGCCTTTAAAAGCCGTTTCTACCAACCGAATTGTTTGGATAGATGCGCATCCCGTTTATCAACCTGCGAACTTTCCCAATTCGGATATTCATAGCTTCGTGGCACAAGGTGGGAGTCTTTCTTTTCAAAAAAATGATATAGTTCCACTGTTTAGTTTTCAATTACCAGTTAATTATGACCATAAGATGGTTCGGTTATTTGTTAACCAATTAGAAGCTAGTTATGTGGCCCCTTCCGAAAACATTGGCAACTATCTAGCCAATGGTGTCACCTTCACAGATTTTTATCGAGCCAATTTCTCGCAGGAAAAAGAGGCGAAAGGAATCTTGAAAGACCGTCATGGATACCCCATTGAAAACGCCCAAGTGAAAGTTGGACCAGCAAAAACCACTACGCTGTACGATGGGCGATTTGCTTTTGAGCAATTGGCCGTGGGGGATGAGCTGGTCGTCGAATTTCAGCACGAGTTGTCTCCTAAAATATCGGTAACGACGGCCGACTTGATTCGCTTGCAACAACATCTTTCGGGCTATCAACCCTTCGACCAACCCTACCAATTTATTGCGGCCGACTTGGATAATTCGGGAACCATTACCGACCGAGATGCCGAATTATTGGAAGCATTGATTGGTAGCACTTCGGCAGTGCCTGCGTTGCGCTTTTTACCTACGGCTTGGTTGAACAATCGAATGGCGTATCAGAAAACAATTCCTACGCAGTTGTCTATTCTGCGAGCAGAACGACAATTGGAGGTCGCTTTTACGGCCATCAAATTGGGCGACGTGGATGGTAGCTATGCCGCTAAAGCTAACGCGCCGACTAAAATTTTACCCAGTGCAAAAACCCTGACCATCAATATCTTAAACGAAGAAATTAAGGCGGGGCAGCCGCATTTTGTCGCTTTTTCAACCGATGATTTTAAATTACTGACTGCTTACCAAGCCACGCTGAAAATTGAAGAAGCCGCTATCGTTCGGTTAGAAAATACCTTTGATAAACAGCCGGGGCTTTCGCTTCAACAATTAGCAGGAGGAAAAATTGTAGCTCGCTGGCTCAACAGCAAAACGAAATTGGTGAAGCAGGTGAAAAATAGCTCGAAGAGTGGTGGCCACCAATCCGCTACGGAGATTCTAGAACTGGAAATCGTTCCTAAAAAAGACGGTTTGGTCAGTGATTTTATTACGCTTTTGGACGAGCCTATCCGCACGGAAGCCTACGACGAAAATGGACGGGTCATGGCTTTACAGTTGCTTTTTAAAAATGCGCCGAAAGAAATTGGACAACTAGAAATGTACCAAAATCAGCCGAATCCTTTTCGAGAAAAGACCGCCATTAGTTATTTCTTACCTCAAGATGGAACCGTAAAACTAAGCTTATCGAATGAGTCGGGGACTATTTTGAAAAGATTCGAAGTAAAGGGAAAGAAAGGTTTTAATAGCTTTAATATCAGCAGTGAAATACTACCAAAGGGATTAATTTACTACAAAATCGACTCCGATTTTGGTGCACAGACTAAAAAAATGTTGCATCTGAATTAGCGTATTTGCATCCTTTTGAAATTTGGGGTGTCTCTTGGATAAAAATATT
>JBCCQK010000600.1:0-4778 GCA_039024375.1 Bacteroidota bacterium | reverse complement strand
TTTAAATATCAATATAGTTTTGAAGATATTGAGAAAGTCATAGATTTTTCTGATTCTATACAAACGTTCTGGACAACTGCCATAGCCTATACCTTCAATCAATTTCTCAACAATTCAATTGGGTTCTTAGCAATCGCTCGGCGAGTTTGCCACGAAACAACAATGATAACGAGCAGCAAAGCAACGATTCCAGCCACGATAATCACCAACGGATTCGTAGAAATATGGAAAGCAAAATCCGCCAACCACCGATTAGTCAGATAAACCGCCAAAGGGGCCGCTAAAATAGTGGCGATGACCATCAGTCCAACAAAATCTCTGTTCATGGCCCACAGCACATCTTTGGTAGATGCCCCGAACACTCGTCGAATGCTAATTTCTTTTCGGCGATTTAGGGCGATATAAGAGACGATTCCCGCTAGACCTACCATTGCTAAAATGATGGCTACGAGACTCAAGCCGCTCATCAACCAACCTGCTTTTTCTTCCGTTTCGTATAGGGCTTGTAAATGACTATCCAAAAATGTGTAATCGAATGGACGTTCGGTTTCTACACTCGCATAAATTTCTTCAATCTGCTGCATCGTACCTCGCCAATCAGAGCTATTCAATTTTAAAAGTATATCGTAAGCGTACTGTGGCTTTTCCCGAACGGAAATTAAGAGCGGTTGAGTGGCGTATTTCAAACTGAAATAGTCGTAGTCTTCAATGATGCCCGCAATGGGGTAAGGAATCCCGAAGCCGTGTTCCTCGTTCTCCCATTCGGGTTCCAAAATCAGCGTCTCGCCGACTAAATCCGTTGGCAAGCGTTGTAGCTCCGAAGCTAACTGCCTAGCTGCCGTTTGGTTAATTATAAAAATCTCTTCTTGGCCTTGTTGGAGTTTGTCGAAGGCAGCACAATCAATCGACAAAGTTCTAAAAGCGTCCAAATCCGCCGAAATATACGTTCCATTGGACATGGTAGTTCCGCTTTCTTTCATTTTGTAGGTCAGTTGATTATACATATCATGGCCCGGAATCATGCCACTACCCACCGTTTCTACTTCACTGAGTTGTAATAATTGCTGCTTCATTTGCCGATATTTTTTGGCACCGTTGACCCCGAAAAATACCACTCCTTCTTTTTCAAAACCCATTTCTCGATTGGCGATGTAGTCCATCTGCTGGTGAATATAAATCGTGATGCTCATGAGCCCAACTAGCAGTACGAACTGAGTACCAACCAAAGAATTTCTAAAGTTGAAAATTGTTCGGCCCGATTGCCTACCCGCCGTGACTTTGAATAGTCGGGAGATAGATTTTTGTCCGTAAACAATGGCGGGATAAAGGCTGCTGAATATGCCCGTCAACACCAAAATGCCAAATAGGGTTACTAGAGTAGTTGAGTTGAAGAGTTGTTGGTTGGTAATGCCCAAGTCGAGTACGGATGCTATCGTTGGCAAAGTCCACGCAAGCAATCCCAAAGCAATCGGCATGGCTAATAAAGTGAGTAATACCGCTTCTATTAAAATCTGCCAGCCAATATCTTTCCCACGAGCGCCAAGCACCTTGCGCATGCCTAATTCTCGCTGACGGTCAGCGTACATGGCGATAGATAAATTGGTGTAATTGGTCCAAATAATGAGTAAAATGATGAAACCGATGAAGGCAAACGTCCACAAGTAAGCCCGATTTGCAGTAGGCTTTAGTTCATACAATAAACCCGAAGTAAAATGAATGTCTTTTAGGGCAATCGCTTCTACCCCCTTAGACAATTCGTCCTCTGTATAACCAGGATAAACTTTGTCAATATCTTGGTTGAGTTGGGGCATAAAATCAACGATACTACTCGACGGCGTAAGTTGAAAGTAGGTGTAAGCCCCCCAACAGTTGATGCTATCTTGGTGCAAAATCACCTCAAAATCAAAGTGCTGATTGGAAGGGGCGTCTTTCACTACGCCACCAACTTGATACACTTGGTCTCGAAAAATATAATCACTATTCAAAATTTCCTGCTGCCGCCAATTTGTGCCAAAATAGCAACTGGCCATGCTTTCGGTTAAAATCACCTTTTTCGTTCGGTCAAATGCCAAGTCCGGCGCACCCAACAAAAAATTCTGTGGAAATAACTCCAAAAAGGAAGCGCCCGTATTCGTGAACAATAGTTTTTGCTGAATGTGTTCTCGGTTGTTTACTTTGACATAGTACTGGTCAATACCACTAATCGCCGAACCCGAAGGGACAAAGTTCGTGGCCCTGTGCACTTGGTCGTAACTTTCCAAGTGTTTTACCAATGCCTTTTGTGCCTCTTTTTGCGTACCGTAATAATTTTCATAAGGCATATTGGCGTAGGTTTGGTCTCGGTATTTGTTGACCAATCGAAAGGTTTGTTCGTAGTCGGGAACGTGTTGGTCGTACGTCCATTCGTTTTGTAAATAGAGGCCAATGAGTAAGACCGCCGAAATACCGACGGATAAGCCCAATAAATTAATGGCCGTAAATTGTTTGCGGTGTAAAATATTGCGTAGGGCGATTTTATAGTAATTTTTAAACATCGGGAGAAATTGTTTGGCGTTAGAGTATTTTTCGAAAGCGTAAGGGCGGAAAAAACGAAAGACATCCGTAATAAAGAGCCACTTTGCTTTTGAAAGGCCTTCTGTTTTGGCTCGATAATAGTAGGCTTCGTGCAAATCTCCTTGGATTTCTTCCAGCAGTTGCTCGTCCACGAACCATTGCAAAAATCGGTCAGCCCAAATTGGTGGTTTTGGTAGTGTTTTCATGGATGCTTAGTTCAGAAAAGAAATTTGATTCCATAATTTTTGTCGAGCGGCTTTCAGTTCCGCAACGACCTGCTTGCCTAAGTTGGTTGGTTGGAAAATACGCTTTCTTCGTCCGCCACGTTGTTCCGTTGCGCCACTCATTTCCGATTCAATCAACCCTTTTTTTTCCATTCGAGACAGCACCGTATGGATAGCACTGATGGAAATAGACTTTCCCGTATGTTTTTTGTACGCTTCGCTGACGGTAAAGCCGTAGGCGTCTTCCTCCATTACGAGGATGAGTAGCAGTACGGTCTCTTCTAAATAGCCTAGTTGTGTCATTATTTTTTATGATTAAAATTCTACTCAATGAATTGGTTATCTCGCAGAAACTCAACAATTTCGATTAGAACTTGTGGCGAAATCCTGAAAAAATGCCAGTACGATTTGTATTCTGCTAAGGTAATATGTTCATTTTTTACTTCTGTTCCATGTTCAGCATTATGGGCGATAGCTGTTCGAAGAAGTGAATTTCTTTCATTTGAGAAAGCAGCTTCTAGTTCAGCGATATTTTCCTTAGCGGGGACAATCCAATCAATACCACCATAAATGGCCAAAAAGGGATGATTGTATTTTTTTAAAACTTCTGTCGGGTCGTAGGCGTGACGTTGAACCCATAAGTTAGCAATGTCGGCAGTATTAGCGGGAATATCGGTATCTTCTAGTAGCTGTTTCCAATTTTCTTTTTCCGCTTTCGCTAATAGTGCTTGAAATTTTTTGAAGTTAGCGGGCGTTGCATCTGCGTCAAGCATTAACCTAGTGTAGGTTTCAATATTCTGCACTACCTTTTTGGGTAATTCGTAAAAAGCGGCTCCGTACTCCATAGATTGCAACTGTTGTTCCTTTACGGATGTAGCCGGCCCGACCATACTTATCATAAAATCAAAATCAGTGCTTTCTTGGGCTTTGGTCATTACCCAGCCGCCTGCACTACTGCCCAGTACCCCTACTTTGGTGTATTTATTTGGGTGACTTTCCAAGTACCGTTTACAAGCAATCAAGTCGTCGGCCAAATCACTAATTGTAGCGAAATCACAGTCTCCCGTTGATAATCCTGTCCCCCTTTTGTTGTAAACCAGAACAGTAATACCATATCGCCTAAGTACCTTGGCGTACAGGTCAAATTGGGTGTTGCCAGCGTAGCAACCACGACCACCGACGATAATAATGGCCGTTTCAGAGGCCATTTTGGGGATATGCAAATGCCCCTTCAGTTGTATTGGGCCATTTTCTATTGATACTGCCTTGATAGTATAGTTAGGAGATGGCGGCGGCGGGACTTTTTTCAAATGTACGTTCATGGTAGGTTGAACATCTTCGACGAAACCGATTATCTCTAAGTTATTAGAATCTAGAGTCAATACCACTTTCCCGTATCCAGTGTTCATCCGAATGATGCCCGTAGAATCAACGGTAACGGGTATTTGAAATTCGCCGAATTGAGGATGCCACTCTTCCATAGTCTGTAAGCTATAGAGCGTACTATCCGATTCGTAGTACCGAATTTCGAATGATTGCTGTGCGTTCCCTTTGATGAAGGCGCCCTTCCAGTAGCCCTTCAAATGCTGAATTGTTGATTGTTCGACGGACTGCCCAAAGCCCAGCGTTGCAAAGAGTGACAAGTAAAGTAATCCAAAAAGCCTTTTACGCATTAAGATTTGAGTTGGTAGTAATTCTACAATTATTTAATTAATATTTGTAGAATAAATAGCTAAAAAATAAATGCTGATTTAATCAACATTTGTAGAAGTTATGACAAATGTAGCTGAATTTCTAGCAGAGATGCAAGTTTTTGAGGAAAGAAATAAGAAAGAACTAGCATAAAAAATTGGAAAGCAAGCGGTCAAATGTTAAAATTTCCGCTTTTTTTTAGGAAAAATAAGGTGTTTTTATTTAGGTATTTTTCACTTTTAAGAATTCTATTTTAAAATAAAAAATTGAAAATGTGCTTATTAAAAATAAATTGTGATTAAAATTAAT
>JBCCQK010000599.1:0-4781 GCA_039024375.1 Bacteroidota bacterium | reverse complement strand
GTCATCCGCAAGTTGCCCAGATGGTCTCGGACGTCCCATTCGTAGAGCCACTGTACGGGGCTAGACGGGCCACTGTCTCCAATGAGAGCGTGTAGCGTTGCATTGCGACCAGTATGAAAACCCGCCTTCAAATGAATGCCTTCTCCCGCTTCGTAGGCAATCAGCCCACCGTTGAGGACATTGGTCGAAGCGATGGTCGGTGCGTTGTACTGTTGGTTTTGGCTCAACGGACCACTTAATACCAAACCGTCGTTGCTGCCGTCGGGTTTTCGTCGGACAATGCGCCCTTCGGCGTGGTGTACGATGTGCGCTTCCCCGTTTTCGTATTCGATGGGACCGATGTAATCGTACTCGGTCGTGACTACCCCGTGAATGACTTCTTTTTTCAACAGTGTTCCGCCCGCATCGTAGGTAAACCGCAACTTTTTGCTGGCTGACCAACGCACTTCTTCGGGCAAATCTAAGTAATTATAGGTTATCGTGACGCCCTTGTGGGGGTCTTTCATCAAATTACCGTTGTCGTCGTAATCGTAAACGAGGTCGGGGTGGCTGCTTTTGTACCCTTCGGTCACCAACCCATCGTCGGTCACTTTGTCGAGAATATTCGCATTATGTGCTTTGTAATGAAAATGCAAATCGTCGATTAACGTGGTCACACCGTCCACTAAACCGTAGCGGTCAATGTCCGTAATATTTCCCCGCACATCGTAGGCGTAACTGGTATTATGCTCCCCATTAGGGGTATAGACGCTGGTCAATCGGTTCAAATCGTCGTAAGTATAAACGTCTAGTTGCGCTGCCTGCCCCACCTGTGCCCATTTGATGGCACTGATGTTACCGTTCTTACGGGGCGTTGGCGTCGCACTACCCGTAATGGAAGGCGTTTGGTGGTAATTCAGTTCGTAGCCGAATAAATCGCCACCACTAGCATTTCCACCGTTTACTTTGTACAGCAGCCCGTTTTCTAGGTACTCGTAGTCCACTTTTTGCAGGTAATTACTACTATTCCCACCGACGTATTTGGTCGCTAGTTCGTCCTTAGCCGTGTAGGTAAAGGCACAAAGCTGCTTTAACTGTCCGTTGAAGTTGAGCCATTCGGAAGTTGTTCGGCCGTTGGCGCCAATGTGGGTAATGTTTTCAATGGTATTACTGGTAGAGGCCGTACTGATAATCGTTTTGGTTTTAACGACGTTACTCGCCCCGTCGTAGAAATTCTCTACCAGGTCAGCCAAGTCGGGCCGCAAATGATTATTGGAACTAACGCTCTGAACGCGCCCCGCACTATCGTAGGTGTAGTGACTCGTCAACCAGTTGTTGGTGCCAAGCACCTTGGTTTTGGCCGTTTTTAGTTTTCCCCAATTTATTTGGGGGTCCGAAAAAATGTCTTCGTAAATTTGCTCGTGCAACAATTCGTCAACGGTGGGGTTGTTGGCGTCTGTGGGTGGGGTGGCATTATTGCGAAAGCCCGACTTCGTTGTTCGCCCAAATATATCGTACTGATAAACGTACCACTGGTCGTGGTTGAGCAAATAGCCGTCCTGTTCGGCCATCAGTAGGTCCTTGTCATCGTAGCGGTAATTTATCCACGCTTTGGCGGGTACTTTTTTGCGGACCACTTTGTCTTCTCCGTCGTATTGGTAGAAATAATTGAGGGCAGCGTTCCCTTTGGCCGACCCGGGTGGAATGACTTCAATCAGTCGGTCTTTGTCGTCATAGACGTAGTAGGTATCATACTGCGCATCGTCAATTCTTCGGGAGAGGATTAATCGACCTTTTAAGTCGGTAAAGGTAGTGGTAGTTAGGTTATCTGGGTCCGTGGTGGTTTGTTTGAATAATTTTCCCTCCCCGTAAGCCTGATTGGTTACTGGATTGGTAATCGTACCATCTTGGCTAGTCGTATTGCTACCGTAGGTGGTAATCGTGGCAAACCAGTCAGTAGGGGTCGTAGATTGGGTTCGGTTGAGGGGAGAATCGTAGTAGGCTACGGTGCTTTTTTCCCAAGACATTGTGGGGTTAATGTAAAGACCACCCGTTAGGGCCCCTTCAATGGTTTCGTAGCTGTATTTTGACCGCCCGTGTTTGTCGTAAGCGACGGTACTAATTAGGTCTTTACCATTGGGTCCTTGGCCTACTTCAATCGTTTGAATGGGTCGGCCTAGTCCATCAACGTATTGTCTGGACGTTAGACTGGTTAGTTGGCTTAAGTTATTGGGGTCGGCAGGGAAGCTAGCCGTTGTCTCCGTATAAATTTTTTGGCCGATACCGGGCGATAATTGGTACGTAGTGGTCGTAACGGCCCCCGTATTATCATCCGTTACGGTTGATAAACGCATCAAATCGTCGTAGGTGTAAGACATGGAAGTACTATCGACGTTAGTTTTCTTTTGCAGTAAAGAGGAGTTGGGGTAGTAATCGTAGGTAGTGGTTCGCAGGGCGTAATTTTGACTCGTCAACAACTTTTGCGCATTGTAATAATAAACTACCGTACTCCAACCTATTTTTTGATATTGTGATAGTAAACCTGCGCTATTATAATTGAGAAATAATTCTTGCGGCTTCCATTCGCCCCCCATCAATTGTCCGTTACTGGCCCAAGTGCGCTCGTACCGTTCGGTGGATGCGGGTCTGGGAAAGCCGCCAAACGAACTATAAATTGTCCTCGTGCCATCCAGCAGTTCGCCATCTACTCTTTTCTCCGTTTTGTAGGGAATACCAATGATATTATTGGTCGTGAAATAGTTCTTGATACTACCGTCTCCGTCGTAGTCAACGGAATAACTGGTTGTAATTTCCGTTACTTTTCCGTCGCTATTAGTGGTCGTTATTTTCGTCGGCGGTAAAATCAAGTTATTATCGCTGTGATAATCGTAATCCGTGGTACTCGTTACGCCGTCGATGGTGGTAGTCACTCCGTCTGGCCGATAAATACCCGTATGCATCGTATAATCTGCACTGGTTACTTCGTCAATTACCGATGTCCCGTCGTACAGTTTAATTCTAATACTCCGATGTTTGACTCCCGTAATGAATTGGGTGGTATTATTTATTGGACTATCAAAGATGTTTTTAGTTAGTTCTAACGTTCCATCTTCTTTGTAAACCTTTTCTTTATCCAACGTTCCATTTTTGGCAATAAACTTTGCTGGAGCCACTGGAAATTTTGGGACGTCATTGGTAGGGGCGTAAAAAATAGTATATTTTTTGTGTCCATTTCCGTTAAAGTACTCGTTTACTTGTCGATAATAAATGTGATTACCGTCTGACCCCGATAGCGGTAGCACCCCCGTGGAAGTAAAAATTCCCGTGTGCCCAAAATTCTCATAAATCGACTCATCAATAATAAAGCCGTAAGTTGGTTTGTTGACCAGCGCTCCACTTGGCGTGCCGTTGTCTAACTGATAAGTAAAGGTCCGCTTGATGTCCTTATCGTTATCGGGGGCGGCTCCTTCTCCCGTAATGATTTCTTTGATTCGAAAACCACCCGCCAGTTCTTCGGTATAGTTAGGGGTATAGCGAATGTCCAATTCGCCTCTAGCAAAACTTGCTTCTAAAACGAACTTATAAGTACCCGTAGTCAGCTGAGGAAAATCATTTTGTATATTTTTCTGGATAGTTTCCTCGTCGTGGACACCGTAAATATTGGCACTAAAGCCATCTACGTAGTTATTAGCACTGTCGTAGATATTTACTCTAGCAAAATTATGGCCAGGCGTACAGTTTACCTCCGTTCCATCGTTTTGAACAGTTAGGTAGATTTCACCCGTTGCAATCATATCCCCATCCAAGAGTATAGTTATTTCTTGCGTAGTAGCGGGGGAAATATCCACGCAGCAGGCACTACTATTCGTGACCGAACAGGTTTCGATTGGAAAATTATTGACGGATTGTTGATTGGTTTCGTAATCAGCATACCGATTGGCTTCGTAATTGAGTTGCGTAAACCCCTTGGTTGGATAGGTTACTTTATAAAGCATCCCCGTTTTCATGGCCTCCTCATCCGTTCTACGGTCAGCCGAACCGTGGTAAAGGTGATACCCACCAGATGGGGTCTGCACGGAACTGGGTCCAGTAAGGTCGATTAGATTATCATTTATCGTTGCCCCGTTGTAAAATCCCCAATGGTTTATTCTTTTTGATAGTAAACAAGGAAAGTAGTTGTTTGTGTGGTGATAGGAAAATACGTACGGTTCTTCGGTGTCATTACTTCCCGCTACACAACTAACTTTCTGTATTTGGTCTAGTCGAAGCCGTTTTCTGAGCGGTTGATTAGTGTTTTGCGATAAATTTTGTTGAAAATTCTCTCCTACAAAATAAAAATTGGGGTAGGTATTATTATCTTGATAATAAGACTGTGTCAACTCGTACTCCACACAGTGGCTACCATCGGAAAAACCAATGCGGTCTATTTTTTTGGGTGTAATTCCACCGCTATGTAATACTAGGTCGTCTCTGTCCGAAGTTGAAAAAGTAATCGTTTGGTAAGAAGATGTGATAGATGATAAGACTCGACCAAATACCTCAATGAAATTATAATCGTCTCTATCACAGGTATTTTCTGCTTCTTGTTGTCCTCCGTCAAAGTAATGCGTGGAATGACAGTCTTGTTTACTGTAAAACACGTAATTACTCGGCGTATAATTAAAATTGATTTGATGTATTCCATCGGCAGAAACGATTTGATCTAAAAACCACGTATCGTAAAAACGTTCGCCGTTGTTTACTTCCGTACTTTGGTGTTGTCCATTTCCAAAGAAATATTTGGTACCATCAATAGCGGTAAG
>JBCCQK010000598.1:0-4800 GCA_039024375.1 Bacteroidota bacterium | reverse complement strand
GGTTCTTTACTTAAAACTTCTACCCTTGAAGTACCACAGGAACAAGAAATATTAGAATTTGCAACGATGTCAAAGAACTAAAACACAACTTTATGACTATTTTGAAAACACAACTTGCTGTCGAAAGACAGGGAAGTTACACCGAGATAATGCCCAGATTACCCCGTGACTTCCCGTCACGGGGTAATTTCAAAGCCACGAGCCCAGTAACTTGGTCAAATTGTGGGTTTTTAAGTAGCTATTTTTTAGTACAACCGACTAATAACCAATTTCTTAAACAAATCCTGCTGCCCATCAATCGACACCTTCAAGTAATACCAACCGTTTGGTAACTGGTCAACGGGTAGCGTCAAAGTAGCCTCCGATATATCTTGAATCACAACAGTTTGGTGCAACTTTCCTACGGCATCCAATAATTGAAAATGTCCCGTTTTACCTAGCCAATCCGACGTCTGAATGGTCAAATGGGTCGTAGCGGGATTGGGAAAAATCGTCCAGCTAGCCGTCGTCAAATCGTTCGTTCTAGCGCTACTCGGTTGCACCAATCGAATGGTGTAATCTTCTATTTCTCCGAATTCAAACGTTGTGCAGTTGTCGGCGGGTTGATTGCGGCGCATGGTGACTCGCATTCGGGTTGATTTAGCGTCAATTGTATTGGGAATGGTAAGGGTTCCAGTTACAGGTTGAGGGGGGGTACTCGCCGCCTGCGCTGAGTAATTGTTTGAAAAAACGAGTTCGTTGGCTTCTTCAAAGCTGCCATTACCATCATAGTCTATCCATACTTGGAAAACTTCATCCCATTGAAAATAGCTAAATCCCGCCAGTAAGGAAATATCGTACGATTGCCCTATCACTAAATCGGTTTGAATATTCGTGAAATCGCTGTAGCCTTCTTTAAAAGACGAATAGTCAATATCCGCAAGGGATACATTGGCAATGTATTCCTGCCAGGGCTGATTACCTTTGACTGCACAATATTCACTGCTTTTCGTGACGTTCACTTCAATGTTGCAACTCTCTACGTTGCCACAATTGTCGGTCACTTGGTAGGTAATGATTGTATTACCGATGGGAAAAAATTGACCACTTGCAAGACCGCCCGTTCGAACAATCGCATTGACACCATCGGGACAGTTGGAGACAACTTCGGGTAGCGCCCAACTGACCGTTGCGCCGTCGCTATCCGCCGAAGCATTTACAGTAAGGTCACTCGTACAAATTATCGTAAGTTCCGAGATGCCATCGCCCGCCGCTTCGACCATAATGGTATAATCTTCCGTTTCTCCCAACATAAAAAAGCCGCAAGCGGTGGGTTCATACGCACGTTGCATCACTACCCGCATTCTCGTATTGCCTAATTTGGCGTCAAGGGGAATTGTAATATTTCCAACGATGGGCGAAGCGGGTGTTCCACCAATTCCACCCGTGTAATTCCTCACAAAAACCTGTTCGTCGCTGCTAAAATCTTTATCTTGATTCCAGTCAATCCACACAGCAAAGACTTCTTCTTGGTGCGACCAGCTAAAGCCCGGTCGTAAGGAAATTGGGTAGCTTTCTCCCTGTTTTACCGTTGCCGATTGGCTGGTGAAATCGCCGTAGTTATCTTTTTCCGACAGATTATTGATGGTTTGAAATTGCACGGCGGCAATGTACTCTTGCCAAGGTTGGTCGCCCTTAGAAAAACAGTAATTCTCATTGACTACGACTTCTTCTTCTTTTATGTCAAAAAAGCGACTGACGGTGGTGGCAGCGTTATAAAACTCATTGCCCGCTTGACTTGCCTGTAAAAAAACAGTCCCAGTAGTGCCGTCCAAGGTTAAAAGATTTCCTTCCAAAGTAGCGGGGCCAGAAATGAGGTTGAGGGAAACGGGTAGCCCCGAACTGGCAGAAACGTCCACGATAAAAGGCGCATCGGTGGTCAACTTATCGTCAATTTCGGTAAAATTGATGACTTGATTCAACGGCCCTCCATCTCCGCCTTCGGGTACAAAAATCGCCGTAATGGAGCTGTTTCCATCGAGAATCACCGATGTTTTGGCGTCACCCGTTACGTTGGCGGACCAACCCGCAAACCGAAATCCGGGATTGGGAATTGCTTGGAGTGGTATTTCGACACCATCAAAATAAGTACCCGTCCACGGTAAAGCGGCTTCCTTGGTGGTCACAGTGTTGATTTTTATAACCCCTCCATTTCTGGGGAGTGCATCCAGTGTAACACTAACGTTTTCATCAATCTCACTAAAACTGCCTATGAAATGATTGCGGACGGCTGCCGTTCGTCCTTCAGCAAAAGTGCGTAGGACGTCCACATCTTCGTTCCATGTCCATAGATTTTCCCATTTTTGGTTGTGTTGATTGACTTCTGGTTGGTAGGTCGATTGCAATTCGTCAATCTGTTGCAACATTCTTTCTTTGGTAAAAAGTACGTTCAGTTGGTCGGCCAGGCGATTGATAAAATCGACCCGCCAAGTCGGATTTTCAATCAATTTATTGAATAGTAAAGTTGCCCACTCGGGATTAGGGTAAAAAGCGGAAGGATTCAGCAGCCGATTTAGGGAATTGACGTATGGATTCCCAGTATTAAAATTACCAGAGTTCAACTCAACGAAACCAAAACCAAAGTCTAAATCTTTGGTCATAAAACGCCATTTACCGTCGGCTTGACGGGGCCGCCAACGAAGGAAATTATTGCCCGGCCAGTCCGTATTGTCCATGAAAATATTGTGTAAGATATAGTCTTGGTACTGGTCTAGGTCCACCAATTGGTCGAGTGTAGCTAGTCCCGTTGCATCCGAAAAGTCACCCGCTTGCAGCAAGCTATCTAAGGCATTCCACGCCACAAAATCTCCTTCTTTGGCATCATCCAAATTTTCAATTAAATCAATTTCATCGTCATCCAAGCCATAGCGATTCTTGATGTAACGTTTATCCGACCGTTCCCGTAGGTTGTACATTCCCCAATATACTCCATTTAGATAAGCAATGACGGGGCGATAGGCTTGGTCGTCCAAGTCCATCGACTCAATATCGACGGCTAGGCCCGTTTGGTTCGTCGCCAACGTACTTTGTAAGGCATCTCGAAAGAAAGAATATTCCCAATCTTGTCCCGAATTTCTGAGGATTAAGCTACGGTATTGGTCTAGGTCTTCGTCGGGAAAAACGGGATAATCAATGGTCGCACTGCCTAAACTTCTTTTTGCTTTTAAAGCCAGCGACTTCTGGGGCAGTACCGCACTAGTCGAACCGTGAATTTCCACTTCCATCGTTTGATTGAAGCCCGTTGTACCATCCGTTTCGTAAAATTCGATGTTCAACGGTACTTCAATGTCTTCTTCGTAGTTGGGAAAAAGCCCCTCCGCTTCGTCGAAGAACGTAGCTGGATTTCCCGAAAGGGCCACAATGGGAAACGTATGACTGGTGTTGATTAAAAACGTCTCGGTACTAATTTCACTCGGCGTTGCGCCCGCTTTAAAGGCTTTTGCTCGAATTACTTGACTGCTTGCTACCGAAATAGGTCCATTGTATGGAATGCTATTTTGGGAAGGGTCGCTGCCGTCCGTGGTGTAAAAAATAGTGGCATCGGAGGGCTGTGTTTGTAAAGTTACAGTTAAAGTACTGTTGTAAAGACCGCCGCTTTTGTTGAAAACGGGGTTTTCAACGACCTCTTCAAGGGGCGTTGTATTACTCGTATTGGGACTAGGGGATTCGTAGAAAACGAACGAGGAACTTCCATCGGGAAATCGGCCCTGCGAAACGTCTGTTTGTTGTTCGCCGTAAGTTAAGGTATCCAACGGTGTGATTCCATCTGCTGCAAAAAGACCCATTTGTTCGCCACCGCCTTTCAATTTAGGCGCCACGTGCAAAGGGCCTTGTTCCTCGTCTCCATCGAACCAAAGTATTAGATAGCCTTTTGGCGGAATGGTCGTTGAAGCGGGATTGTCGCTAGGAATCTGCCACTGTGTTGGTTCGGTTAGGTCATCTGTGACGTATAGTCCACCTAAATCAAAAGCGGTATTTCCCGCATTGTAAATTTCTACCCAATCGTCAAATTCCCCCGCTTCGTCGGCGAAGGATTGGTCGTTGGAGGCGACAAATTCGTTGATAATAATAGTCCGGCTGAATGAGGAGGAAAAGTACATAACGGCCATTCCAAATAGGAATAACCTTTTAAAAATTTTCATAGTTCTGTTTTTGTCATAGTGGCGCAGCTAATTTCAAGGATTGCGCTCAGTGTTTATAGTAGGAGCGAACGATAGGTAGTCGAATCAACATTCAATAAGAGGGGGGATGAATGGAGAAAAGTAGAAGTGTTACTAGAATTATAGCAAATTAGGCTTTTTATGGTAAAAAGGAAAGGGAAAAAGGCTAAGAGTGTCCAATTCGTTGATAATTAATGATACAAGAAAGCCTACTTACGTGGCGTACCCTACTTGATTTTTTGGTAAAGAAATTTTTTAACAAAACAGCTGCGAAACTAGACAGTCCAAGAATATCTTATTAAATTAAGGATATATCTGAAAAATTAACTTCCCTATTATGTTTACCACCACTTAGTTTACCTATTGTAAAAAATGTTATGCTTTGTTTTCGATACCGAAAGCAATCGAACAAATCTGGCAGCAAAATTGTAAATAGTACAAAAGCTATGCACAAAATTTGACGCTTTGCTGGCTAGCTGACAATTGGCTTTAAAAGCAGCCAAAACAACAATTTACAACAAATCCAACGAGTTTTAAAATCGCTAATTGTAATAATGAGATGGTCAATTATAATGAATGATGGCTGATGAATAGCTTGCCC
>JBCCQK010000597.1:0-4815 GCA_039024375.1 Bacteroidota bacterium | reverse complement strand
CTTGAACTCTGCGGTGAAGCGTCGGCGTTTTTTTGACAAATTAATGCTATTTTTTGCACTAATATATAAACATAACTCGTGGTTCGAAAATTGGGGGTAAGTATAATCCAAAACCGAACCGAATTTTTGTCCACATAGACCATTTTTTTATTGTTGGAAGTGAACACAAATTTTCCAAAAAATGGTATCTCGTATTGAGTTGAGCCTTTAGGGTTTACTAGGATATGCTTACTTGTAGAGAGGTCTTTTATCTTCTCCGCTTGCTGTTTTCTATCGAGCAATGTTTCGTCACACCAGATTAATACCTTATCGGCAAATATTTCGTTAAACTCCGAGTCAAAAGCCTTATTCCCAACCTTGATAGCGTTCGTCCCCAATATCTTTTTAATAAACTGCGGAAAAGTAGATTTACCCGTCTCTCGCTCTACCGAATACAATACTAAAATGGGAAGGGGCAAAGTCGGTTCCATTATCAACATTTGCACGTAGTCCAAACCTATCTGATACCGCTTTAAAGTCTTTTTATTATGGGTAACCTTGTCCTCTCCGAAGATGTGTTTGAACATGGACAATATGTTGTTGTAGCTTCCTTTTTTTGGCTCGTAAGCTATCTTTGAGTAGCGGTTATAATATCCGCTATGTGACTCCTTGTAATCAAAATTATCGGGTACGTTACCAAAACCTAAGTAATGGTAGTCTTTAAAGTAGGAGGCAAAGCCTTTTCCATGTAGTATTTTTAGCGTGTCCTTTCTACGTCTTATCAATCTTCGACCATTAATCACGCCTTTGGCATCAATGCTGTTTACAATGGCGTAAAAATCGTCCCCAATAAATCGGATGTTCTTAGCCCACTTCGGGAGTTTCGTTTTTAGTTTGCCGTATTCTTCATCCCATACGTAAACGGCATCGTTATACATAAATTCCTTATCCCTCAAAGCATCATTATAGACTTCAAAGAAGTACGCAGCGGATTTGATACCTAAATATCCTTTCAGCTTGGATAGGGAGGTAGTTATATTATACTTGGTAAAGAAAAAACTTTTCCGTTGGGCTAAATTCTCAATCTCCTCCTTTAGCTTTGGTAACTGCTTGACCTTTTCGCATTCCTTAAATAGCTGGCTAAAGTCTTTGGTAATCGGCTCTAAACTCTGTAATTTGATACCATAAAAGTAAACAGAGAACTCTTTTTCTTTTTCTTGAATCGTCTTTAATTGCTCCACATATTTAGTCACTAAATCAAGCCTATCAAAGAAAGGTCTGCCAACGTCCTTACCATTTTCTAACAGTTGCATATCAAGTTCACACCAACTATTACCCACCAGAAAAACCACTGTATTAGCGGCTATTTTCTGGATGTTTTCAATAAAATTTTGCTCGTTTAAATCGCTTAAAAGGATGGCAGATTGTCCAAAGTTTTTTTGAAGTAGCTGCAAATCCTTTTTGTGGCCATCAATCAAATAAACTGCTTGATTGGTACTTTTTGGCTTTTCCATTTTTTGAGAACTTCTAGTTTTTTCGCTTTTGCTTTTTGTCATCGTCATAGTGTCTAAATCATTCATAGTATCATAATTGAGATTAGGAAAAGGAATAGTCTATCCTTGACGGGAGGCTATCCCGTTTCAGTGCTTTTTTCTCATAATAAGTTTAGAAAATCGACCCCTTATTTGTGTAAGTTTAAGAGGTGGCTAGTTGCTCGAAGTGCAACAAAAAAGGAGTGTTCACCGACTGACGGTAAAGCACTCCAAAATACTTAATATCCCTTTGGGCAAAGGGGTTAGGTCGTTTGCGTGTTTGATTGTAAAGCCTGTATTGATTATCTTTGTCGTCATATACATTAACATTTGTTTAAAGGAGGTGTCCAACTGGAATTGGACACCTTTTTTTGTTTTTTAAATCAACTTTCGTTCAAATAGTAAAAATCAATGTCTTATCGAGTAAAATTAGCGAATCAATCGAGCAATTGGAGGAAAGAGGTTTTGAAAAAACGATTGATTCAATCGCTGAATATTCCCCAAATGCGGACTTGTATTTTAAGCAGGTCAATAGTAAGCAGTACATCATTTTCAATCATTACAATAAATCTAAGCGGCAAGAATTGCAGGGCTTCGACTGTTGGCTGAGTACCTACCAATCAAAAAATGATATTGGCAAGAAAAAAGCTATTCACACTAAGGACATTCAATTGACTTTTGACTTTGTGGAAGATTGGCAACTATTGACGGATTATCTCTAAGGTCGAATATGTCAAAGCGACTGTTAAAAGATAGACCACTAGATAGTGGAACTACTTGTGAAATGAATAGTAGTTTAGGGTTGATACGACAACTTTTCAAGCCTTGGTCTAATTCAATCCCCCTTGATATACACGAAAAGAAAGCCTCGAAATCAAACTTTGGTGGACAGCCTTCAATAATAACTAAATCCGTATTTTCCTTACATTTGATGAAGGATAAGCGGCTTAAACCTGTCCTAAAATTATCGGCTAAAAATAGTACTGGTGCTTGATACTGTTTGGCGATAAATTTAGCTAGTTGAGTCTTACCAGAGGCAAAGCATCCAGTTAGGATTAGTGCTTTTTTACTGGTTAGCAGATTTGATAATTCTGTTGGTAAAGTATTCATTAAATAAATTGATTTCGATTTTTTAAAATACGCACCTTCCTTTTTGGCCTAACCATCTATGAACTTTTTTGCCGCAAGTCCATCAAGTTTTTTTTCGATATTGGCAAGTAAAAAATCTATTCTTTGGAATAATTGTCTCCTTCTATTGGCAGCTATATTTCCCACTTCTTTTGGCACAATTTGAGAGGTTGAAGGCGTCGTTTGGGTCTGTACTACTACTGGTTTCATGTCATTTCTATTGATGATTAAAAAAAATGCAAATGTTAGTAAAGGGCTATCTCTTTAACGCCTCCAGCGTGTCCCACAATCGTTGTAACCTCTCTATTATTTCATTTGCTGTTGTTTCAGAATCAATTGGCTCTTTTCTAATTTTCGCTTTACTAGCTATTGGTGGAGGACTAAACGGTATTGTTAACTGTTTCGAGGCATTGGCCTCTGATACTGATTCTAATTGCTTGGCGTTCTGTTGCATACTTATTTTAGTTAATGATTAAAAGATTTTGATTTTACGACCTTTTTGTACCTGTAAACTTCTTTACATCGGCTTTTATACCTTTGAGAAGTGCTTCTATTTCGTCTAATAACTCTTTATTACTAAGTCCTTTTTTCACTTTTTTAGTGGACTCTTGTGGAATCGTTGACGGCTCAATTTTTACTTTATTAGATGGCTTGGGAAATACCCTCTTTGCTGACTGTCCCATGTCTTTTTTATTGATGGTTAAAAGATTAAGTTCTGTAACTGGCTGCCCTAAGTCCCTCTACTTTTCGCTCATTCTCCAACTCAATTAGTAGTTGCAAGTCCTTTCGACTTTCTTTGATTAAGCTACTTAGCTCTGCTAATAGCTCTTTTCTCGTTGGCGCTTTAGTTTCCTTGGCAATCGGCTCGGATAAAGCCTTAGTCATTGTCGCTGCACTCATGGTCATTTATTGTATGGTTAAAAAAATGCTGTTTAATCTTTGATTGCTTTGTAATTAGTCCTTACCTAATAGCGCAATTATTTTCCTTAATTGCTGCTCGATGTTGTCTAATTTTTCGTCCAGACTTCTATGGACTTTTTTCGGGTTTCCTCCGCTTTTGGCGGCTACTTTTAAAGGTGGACTGGTTAACGGTTTCATGTTCTTTACTTTATTGAAAAAATAATGGTAGTAGTTCGTGTTTGTGAGAGGCTAAGAATAAGAATCCTAGCCCCTCTTTAATAAAAATTATTTCCTTTGACTATTTCTTATTGAGCAACTTCTCATCTATCATCCCGCTAATTATAGACTCCTGTTCTTGCGGTGACATTTTTTCCCAATCTGATACTTTCAAATTAGGTTTTCCCAATACAGCTTTCTCAAACCTAGCTTGCTTTTTAGGGTCAGAAAAAATTGGTGACATTTTTGGTTGGTTTGTTGCTCCCGTTTCTTGTGAGCCTTTTTTCACGTCGCACGTCTCTCCTAAAATGCCTTTTTCGTAGTTCTCTTGCTTCTTAGGGTCTGAATAAATTCTACTCATACTATCTGCTTTTTAATTGTTATAAAATACCCCTACACCAATAGGGAGTTAAGTCTTAGTTCAATTGGTTCTTTTTCTTTTCTGTGACCCTCATAAAACAGCTATCCTATTAAGCCGCAGTGGCGACCGATTTTTTTTTCAACTTCTGTCTAATCTTCACCCGACACTTAGGGGTAATAAGGTCGTCAATACTGCATTGTAAGACATCCGCAAAAATTGATAACTGAATATGGTCGAGTTTGATTTTACTACCTACTCTAGCGTTCAAAATCTTGCTTAGCCAGACCCTAGAAATATCTAATTTCTGCATTAGCTCCTTTTTCAGAGTGGGGATTAAATGCCCCGCTTTACTTTCTAAAATCTGCTTAATGGCAAATTTGTAAATAGAGTAATCCTTCATTTTTGGCATAAATTTATCAGTCCTGCTAGGGGCAGGATAATAGTGTTAGAACCTTCCAAAATTGTCTGTAATGGAAATTTTTACTTACTTTGAGTGTAGTCTTAATAGTTTACGAACCGTAAATAATTAAGGCAAAACAAATATATATCCCAATTGGGAGTTAAGAAAGTAATTGGGAGTTTAATTTACTCAATTGAATTTTAATGGCTAAACAGAATAGACGATATCAGGTAGTTTGGGACGTCGTGCTCCGTGCGGCTAAATTGGGGCTCGGCTGGGGGGGCGATGGGAGGGGTGGT
>JBCCQK010000596.1:0-4822 GCA_039024375.1 Bacteroidota bacterium | reverse complement strand
GAATTTTAAAAAGTATTCTATCGGTCTCAAAACTTCTAAAGAAGAAGTCGATTACTCTAGAATTCAATTTAATAATACTATACCTGATTTATCGTATCGGATTGCTGCATAAAATGTACATTTATTTTTTCCGAATTACTAGGTTAGCATCAATTAAGAAAAAATCAAAACATGGAAATAGAAATCGCAAATAGTTTTTACATGAATGGAGAATTTGAAAAGGCGATTGAATATTTCGACAAAATAATCGAGAATGATGTTCAAAATTCGGAAGCGTTTGAAGTTCGGGGAATGTGCTACTATTCGATGTTAAATATTGAGAAGGCAATTTCTGATTTAGATAAAGCAACCGAAATTAATCCAAAGAATCATAATGCCTTCTATAACAAAGGTTTGATAAATCTTGAAAAGAAAGAATTAGAAAAAGCAAAATCCGACATCAAAAAGGCAATTGAAATCTATGGAGAAAGTATCGAATACTTTTCAACTTATGCTTATGTGAATTTGCTGACAAAGGATTACGATGAGGTCATAAAATACTCAAGAAAACTACTCGAATTTGACGCAGATGATAGATGTGGGTTAGAGTATCTTGCTAACGCATATTTAGGTATTGGTAAATACAACGAATCTGTCAAGTACTACAAAAGAGTAGTACGCCAAGACCCACCAAATGGATATTTGTATAATAACATTGGATATGCTTTATCGAAGAATGGAGACTATGAAAATGCGATTCCTTATTTTAATACAGCAATTACATTTCAACTTAACTTTGCATATTCCTATACTAATAGAGGGTTTTGCTACTTCAAATTGGGAGATGTTGAAAAAGGGATAAAAGATATTGAAGAATCATTGGAAATAGACCCCTCGAATGCCTATGCCTACAAGAACAAAGGACTTATCTATATGGAAACTGGAAAACTGGATATGGCGTTAAAGAACTTTGAACTTGCGATGGATTTGGGATACAAAGAGAAGTACGATAATGAAGTGGAAAAATTGATTGAAAAAATAAAAAAGGAAAAAGGATGATAACCAAGCATAGCTACCCATGGTGTATAAAAGATAAAGCATAGTAACTATAGACAACTGTTCAATTCCATGAAAAATTGACTAGATTCTCAAAACCGAACCCGTTCTCCACTCTTCGTCCCCCGATAATAGTCCTTCCCTTCTATCAATAACAACTCCCCGTATGCTCCCAATTTAATGCTAGAATCCACGCCGTATATCTTACCATCGTACAGCTCCACCACTGTTTCGTTAGAGCAGTGTCCCACGACGATACGCTTAGAAAAAGTTGCCGAAAGAATATCAGATATTTCCTCTTCTGGCAAATCGTCGTAGAAATAGCCGCGGTACCAAACGGGACTTGCGGGACCAAAGTAGCGGTAGCTAATCCCCGTAGAATCTAACTGTGCGGGGGCCACATCAATAGATTCCCCCATCACTCGGTTGATGTCTTTTCGGTTGTAGCCCGAAGCCAAAAACTCTTTGGAAAAGCCGCCGTGGACGAAAGTAATATCGTTGATTTTAGCGATGGTGGGTTTAGACCGAAGCCATCGACCCATCACGGTATTTTTCCCGTACAGGTCAACGTACCCCGTTTTTAACAAGGCCGAAGCGATACGGTACTTTTTGTGGATATACCGCAAATCGTGTTGAAAAACTAAATATTCGTGGTTACCCAATAAAACGTGGACTTTTCCACTCGCTTTTTCGGCTTGTTTTTCTAACTTGAAAAGTAGCCAAAGGGTCTCGTTTACTTTTGGGCCTCTATCGAAAATATCTCCGACTATTATGAGGTGTCCCTCCCCGTAGGTCCAATTTTGCTGGGCGTCAATAATTTGGTGGTTGGTCAAAATTTCTACGGCCAAATCGTGTTGCCCGTGAATATCGCTCAGGGCGGCGATTCTTTTTACTTTTTTGTACCTCGATTTGGCCCTTTCAAATTTTTTTGGATAAGTGTCCGTTGGAAGCGTTTTACTAATCACTTTCCCATTCACGATGTTTTTCTCAATCAATTGGTCGCCTTCTATGAACACATAAGGGCCATCGTTCAAAGAGTTGATGAGTTCTTTGGTCGTCTTAGATTGTTTGGTTTGGCCGAAGCCGAAGAAAGACGTAAGTACGAGCAAAAGAAAGGCAAAAGCAGCTTTTGGGCACATATTTTTTGATGATTAGATTATCACAACTTACTCAAGTACTCGGACAGAATTACTTTGTATCTTTAGACAGGATGAACACGATTTACAAGATTATGGTTATTCGTAAGTTAAATCGTGTACATCTTGAGACCCGCTCAACTACGTAATGAGCGAGTCCTGTCAAAAAAAGCTAAAACCTAATTTTATATCCGCACTTAATGAGTGACGGTTACAGTTTAACAAGTATAATTAGTACCTTGTTTTAAATAAAAATAATTCAAGCATTTGAAAAAATGAACATTAGACAAGCAAAAAACGAGGATGCAAGGAGAATTAGTTACTTGATTCACAAAAATACGGACGCCAATCCGAACGACTATACCATTGAACAAATCAAAGCGTGGAAGAAATATACAACGCCCGCAAACATAAGCAAGCAGTTGATGGATAGAAAAATATTCTGCGCTTTTGAAAATGGTAAATTGATAGGAACGATAGCGTTGAAGGAAAATTATATACTCGGGTTTTACGTTAATCCTACTGTTCGAGGCAAAGGAATTGGCAGTAAATTATTGAACCATTTGGAAGATTATGCTAGCACTAATGGCGTTAAGAAATTATATTTAACTTCTACTCCTTCGGCTTTTCCATTTTATCAAAATAAAGGATATACAAAGAAAGAGGAAGTGATAGTGACGATATACGATGTAGATTTTCGAGAAGTAGAGATGGAGAAGGCACTTGACATTTAAGAACAACAAAAATTTTCGGTAGTATCAAGTTTGACCAAATTAGAAATAGTTATGCAGAATATACTCACATTAGGGCTAGGTAAAGTAGGTACCTTGGTGGCAGTTCTTTTGAGTAAGAACTATCTTGTAACGGGCGTTGATAAAGAAAAACCGCCTTACGATTTCCCGCTGCCATTTGATGTTGTAGAAGGAGATGTAACCAACGATTCTTTTTTGAAAAAATGGGTGGGTGATAATGACGCAGTGGTTTCCGCATTACCCTATTTTTTAAATAAAAAAGTAGCCCAAATTGCCCACGAACTGGGGAAGCACTATTTTGATTTGACCGAAGACGTCGAAACAACGCAACACATTAGAAAACTCAGTGAAACGGCCGAAGCGGTGATGGCGTCACAGTGTGGATTAGCCCCTGGACTCATTGGCATCATTGGTGCCGATTTGGCCAAAGATTTTGAAAGATTAAGGGACATTGAACTCAGAGTAGGCGCATTACCCAAATATCCGAATGGCCTGCTAGCCTATTCTTTTACTTGGTCTCCCGCTGGTGTCATCAACGAATACATCAACGATGCCGAAGTCATTCACAACGGGCAACGAAAAATGGCGCCTTCATTGGATGGTTTGGAGTACATTAATATTGGCGGTCGAGAGTTCGAAGCCTTTACGACTTCGGGCGGATTGGGAACGATGTGCGAAACCTACGAAGGGAAGGTCGATACCCTAAATTATAAATCTATTCGCTATCCAGGTCACGGCCGCTTGATGAAATTTTTGATTCAAGAACTCATCCTTAAAGACGATAAAGCACAGTTGACCCAAATTCTAGAAAATGCTAAACCGCCGGTTAAAGAAGACGTGGTCTATGTATATGCCGTGGTAGAAGGGTGGCGAAATGGCGAATTGCTACGTAACGAATACTATAAAGACTTCTCTCCAAAAGTGATTGACGGACAGCAGTGGCGAGCGATTTCTTGGACGACGGCGGCTTCTATTGTGGCAGTGATTGAAATGGTGGATAAAGGCGCTTTGCCCAGTAAAGGATTTATCAAGCAAGAAGAAATTCCTTACGACAGTTTTTTACGTACGGAACACGGACAGTACTTCGTTTAAAGATTACTATTAGGGAATTGTCAACTTCATACGTCCCTTTTCTCTACGCTCTGTTCTCCCTCTCCGTGGTTCTAACTTTGCTGGGCGTCAATAATTTGTTGGTTGGTCAAAGTATCTATGGCCAATTTAGGCTGCCCGTGCGTGTCCGCTAAAAAATTGGCAACACCTTCGAAAAGGTGCGCCAACAAAATTGCAGTCCGAGTTAAATCTTTCCAGCACGAGTCTTCACACCCGTGATTGATTTTTAAAAGCCTAAATCAGACTCCACGATTAGAGTAACTTGCTTAGTTTTTTGATGTTTTTTTATGAAAAATAAAGGGTTATGTACTTACTGAATTTTTAAAAAGGACATTAGTGTTGCACTAATTGAGTCGTACCGACAGCGGTGACTCAGTTGTTTCAGTAACTCGGAAGCATTTAAAAGAGGTGCATCTATATGGTAGTCTTTATTGCCAAAAGCCTAGTTGGTTCACAAAAGATAATGAAAAAATCTATCTATTTATTTCTTTCTGGCTTTAAAGACAACTACCTTGCATTTGCAATTTCAACCTTAAGACGGCGCCTTTTTTAAAAGGTCACAAATATTTTAAAATTTTGTTAAAAAAAAATCCGCTACAACTAAATGATGATTTTAAGTATGCTTTGGATGTACTCGAAAAGACCGCTCAGAGTATGTTTATTACGGGCCGTGCAGGGACGGGAAAATCGACTTTATTACAGCTTTTTCGCAATACCACTCGAAAAAAAGTAGTCGTCGTAGCGCCTACGGGCGTCGCTGCGCTTAATGTGAAGGGACAAACCATTCAT
>JBCCQK010000595.1:0-4847 GCA_039024375.1 Bacteroidota bacterium | reverse complement strand
GTCAAACAATTATTAATATGGTTGCCTGTTGTTTGACCGTTGGTCAACTGCCTTTGCAGTTATTTTTTTTATGAATGATAAATGATGAGTGATGGATGATATTTCGTATCACTCATCATTTATCATCCATCATTCATGGATATATTTTGACTCATAACGGAAGGGAAAAAATTTTAAAAAGATGGAGGCTCTGGAACTATAAATAGTCCCAGAACCAATCCATGCCAAAAACCTTATCCTAAGTTTATTTCCGTTATTAAGTATTGCCGTAGTTGAGAGGTCAGATGTCAGACCGTTCCGATAAATCGGAACTGTCAGACCGCCCTTTGGGGCTATCAGATGAAGCTATCCATCTGACAACGAAGTGGTCTAACTTCTGACTTCTGACTTCTAAAAAATTCATCATTCTCTGATGAGGACCATCTTTTTGGATAGTCGTTTCGAAACAGGTGTTTGTAGATGATAGTAAAGGACACCAGTTTGTGTGTGTATATCGCTCAGGTCAACGGCCACTTCGTTGTAGCCCTGAGCATATTTCCCATAGTATGATTTCAGTAATTTGCCGTTGATGTCGTAGATGGAGATAGTTCCTTCCGTTGACGTCGGCAGCGTAAATGAAATAGTTGTTTGCCCTCGGAATGGGTTTGGACGATTTTGGTGCAACTGCCATCTATCATTCGACGCATCGTTGATAAATTGCAAATCGACGTTCATCAATTCGTCACGGGTGTTGTAGGCTTCCGCCAAAGTGACGCTAGAGTTGACCTCCATCGCTTCACTCAATTGACTGGCGGACTGTGCCGTAAAAACCAGGGTGAATAGGACCGTTTCGTCGTCGGTGCGGACATCGCCCGCATTTTCCCAACTCGTCGTCACCTTTCCGTTGGCTGTTTGTTGGAGGCCAAAATTATTGGCGCCCATAGTAATCGGTTCTCCTGAGATGACCTCATTTAGGTGGAGTAAGTGTTCATCAAAGTCTATCGTAAATTGATACCCTTGAATGGTTTGTAAATCCTTTGCTTTGAAAGGTACTCGGTATTCGAATCCCGCTTTCATTGCTATATCTTCTACCGCAAAATGCAGCGTTTCTTTTTGGTTTCTGGAACCTCCGACCATGGCCATCGGACTGGCGCTATTGTTTACATCGCCAATTTTCACCCCGATAAAATCTCTTTCCAAATCGTTGACTAGCAGTTTTTTGTAGTCTCTAAATTGCGGCACCTCGTCCAAAAATGGGTTTCTTGGGTCGGGAAATTGGTAACTCGCATCAATGTATTTCCAAGAAGTATTATTAGGAAAATCCGTTCGACTACCCAATACTACTTGTCGAATAATCACCATATCGTAGGAAGTAATCGTTCCCGAATTATTAACGTCCGCAGCAATGATTTTATAAGGAGAATCCAAAGGGGTAATCCCCAAAACGTGTTTTCTAATTAGGAGCAAATCAAAGGTCGATAAGCCTTCGCCGTAGTTCTCGTCGGCCATTGGCCGCACCGTATAGGTCGATAATCGAGAGAGGTTTTCGAACAAGTAACTACCCGCATCGTCGGTGTAACCCATTTTGTCCACTCCGCCCGATATTTGCACGGGAACTTCTTCCATTGGGCTGCCATCTTCGGTAAAAATGCGACCACCAATGGCCGTGAAGGAACTACCGCCACCACAGACGTTACTGTTGTCTTGAATAAAGATGCTCGTCGAACAGAACTCGGAGTTGCCGTATTGGTCGGTTACGATTAAGTTAATTACTTGCTCGCCCGTATCAGCACAGGTAAAATAGTTGGGGGACAGTTCATAGGTCAAATTATCCTCGCCGCTACAATTATCGTAGCTACCACTATTGATAGCGTTGGCAGGAACATTGACAAAACCGCCCGCCGTCAGCGAAATCGTTAAGCCGTATTTACAAACGGCCGTTGGTGCGTGGCGGTCTTCAACGGTGACCGTCATTTCACAAGTCGAAATATTGCCACATCCATCGGTCACTACGTAGCGAACCGTGTGCGTCCCAATGGGGTACATTCCACTGGCATTTCTCCCGTTCACATCCGCATAGGGCGAAGTATTACTGATGGTTAGATTGGGGTTACAATCAGTTGCTTCCAAATCGGGTAAATCTACTCTCACTTCGCAGGCAAATTCGGTAATACCTACCGTTACATCGACGGGACAAGCCGTAATTTGGGGCGCCTCGTTATCTTCAATTTTAATTACTTGTACTTTCTCTACTCTACCCGTACTTGTTGTATCGGTTGGGTCATAAGTACACCATTCTAAAACCGTCCAAGTCCGTAATATTTTCATACAAGCCGAATCACCAATCAAGAAAGTTTCGTCTCTATGGCGAATCAAAATGGACTCACAATCGGCACCCGTTACAACGGGACGCCCCGTGACCTCTGGACTCAAATCGGCGCCACATTCATTGGTAGAATAATCGACTGGAAACTGTACGGATATGGGCGTATTGTCTTCTAAAAAGATTAGCTGCTCGCAAGTAGCTGCGTTCCCCGAAGAGTCAACGGCGAACCACGTTCTAATCACCGTCCCTACATTGCAGGAGTTAACATTAATGGAATCACTGTAATAAATGGAAGCAACTTCACAGTTATCCACAGCTCTCGCCGCACCCGTTAGTACCGTATCTCGGAAATTCTGCGCACAGTTCAGCGTAATGTTAGCAGGACAGAAAGTAATAGTTGGTCTCGCTTCGTCCGCCACATTTACGAACATCGTACACTCGTTACTTAGACCCGCTGTGTCGAATACCTTTAAGCGTATTTGAACGGGCTGCCCTATATCGTCACAAGTAAAGCGAATAGAATCCCCGAATACTTCGTTACCCGAAAGTACATCCATATTTCTCGTTACCTGCCAGCGAACCACGCCACAATTATCACGACTCCCACCGTCGAAAACGACCGCTTGGACTTCTGCAAATCCGTCGTTAGACAAAGCAACAAATAGTTCATCCTTACAGATAGCAACTGGTTGACTGTTATCAATGACCGACACTTTAGTCGTACAGGTCGAAGAGTTTCCACACTGGTCAGTCGCCGTATAGGTAATGGTATGCACGCCAACGGGAACATCATTGAATGGTCCGTAGCCTGTACCAAATTCCCAGCTAGGTTGTATGGTAAAAGAAGAGCAGCTATCCGTCGCTGAAGCCTGCGGTAAAAAAACCGTTGCACCACAGGTAGAAAGACTAGAGACCACAGAGAAACTATCAGGACAAGTTATGATGGGTGGGTCTTTGTCAACAATCAAGATATTTTGAATGCCTACTCTCACCTCTTCGGTACAAACATCCGTTACTTCCCACCGTCGAATGATTCGATAGCTGGCGGGTGGGCAAACGTCCATTCGTTGCTCTTGAAAAGCCACGAAGAACTTGCAGGCACCTCCACTGACCATAGGTAGTCCGTATAAAGTTGGTTGACCCGCTACCGACGGGTCACTTGGATTATTTATGGTACAACTAATAGACGAATTGGAAGCATCGTCTCGATGTTGTGGAAAAACCACATCGTTAATATTCGCTTTGCGCAAGTAGATACTTTGCGTACAAGTGCCCAAGTTCCCATAAGCATCTAACACTGTCCAACTTCTCGTAATTCGACCACCGACCTCTTCGCCGTTAAACATCGTTCCACAGGATAATTCGGTGAACGTATCAAAGTAGCGCAAATCGGACGAGTCTATCGTATTACAGTTATCCATGACCACTGGAAAGCCAATGTCACTTGGCAGAACCGAAGCGTTGCAAGCAATAATCGTATCTCTACACGAAATTCGTGGCGCTAACTTATCTTCAATCAAAATCAAACTAGAACACTCGGCATCAATCGTTGCACTAGAAACTAGCACTTGCAACGTTTGTCCAATATGTTCACATCGTACAGTGTCACCAATCGGCTGATTATTTACATCAAACACTTGGACAACAATGGGCCCCGCACAGCTAAAGTCTCCATTCAACACCAATTCGGGGATAATCTTGGCATAGCCACTTGTTCCTAGAGAGATTTGCTTCTGGTCATCGCAGGTAAGTGTACATTGGGCTTTGGTAGTTGTTACCCAACACATTGTTAGCAAAGCGGCAACTAAACAACTCAAAAAGCGCTTCTTCATCGGAAGGTTTGCGACTTCCGTTGCGCCCAGTACATTTTTGCATACGTAGGTTAAGCTCCAACCTTGACACAAGGCTGAGTGTTTGAACTTACTGCTCATGGAATCAGTTATTTAATTTTTGCTAGTCAACAAGCTACAATGATTTAATAATCAGTATTTTATCAACTAAAAAGCATACTTAAATCGGTTGACCTAGGGTCAATTCGGTCGAAAATAGTTCTTCTAAAGAACATTTTCTTTTGTTATAATTTGCGATTCGATAGCCATTGACTACTTCCAATGAATCATCTTGAAACGAGGTTTTAATACACCGTTCTATACCCTTCCAAATATGAAAAAGCCATAGACCCATCAATAAAAACCGCGTAGATTTTCCGTACAGGACTTCGTAAACGCTATCTTCGTTTTTTTGAAAAATAGTGGTGTGTAGTAAGGTTAGCTTGTAAGAATTGTAAGTGTAAGAAAGTCTAGTAATATGGAAGTGAATTTCCGAAGTTGGTTGTGCGACTTAGTTAACTGCGCTGTTGGAAATTCTTTTCAGAAAGGACTCGTGTAGTGTCTTCTCGATAGACATGTAGTTGTTCCTCATAGTTACTTAATACTTAAATGTCGATTCGGTTAATTTTCTCTTGTTGGTAAATTTTTTCTATTGCACGTTCCCTTCCAATAAAAAAGAAGGGGTTTTTAATTACTCTTTTTGGGCTTTTTTC
>JBCCQK010000594.1:0-4849 GCA_039024375.1 Bacteroidota bacterium | reverse complement strand
GTCGATTTGCGGGGCTTTTTTATTTTACTTTTTGAATTTTCCTAATGAGAAACAATAATTTTCTGCTGATACGAGCTAGTTTTCCCTGTAATACTCACCCAATAAAGACCACTAGGAACCCTACTCAAGTCAATCTGTGAAGAGGTATTTTCCGTAGCTTGCATCCGAATCGCTTTTATAACTTTTCCCGAAGCGTCGTAAATACGCAACGTTCGCTCCTCCTCTCCACTTGCGAGATAACGAATATTGAGCAAACCCGAAGTTGGATTTGGAAATATTTGGTAGGAATCTTCTATTCTTTTGTTATTAGTATTGGATATTGAGGGTTGGGAAACGTTGGTAAACACCTCCTTCGAAGGAAATTGTAAACGACTATTTTCCGTTGCCTTATCTTCTTCCATTTGAAAACAAATATTATCCACGTAGAATTTTGCCAGAGGATTGGCATAAAAATTCAAGTGTTTAATTCCAACCAAGTGAGGACCTGTCACCAATTGATTTCGATTGTCAATGAAAAGCGTGTACATATTTTTATCTAAATCAATTAATAACTCCATTTTAATCCACCGCTCTTGCAGATGATGGTCTTCACGGCGAATAACATACTTGGCGCCAAAACCAGTTGTGGACGGATGCCCAAAAGCATTCATGTAGGCACTTCTGTCTCGCTCTACGTACATTTCCCAACTGACTTTCGCAGTACCTCGATACTGAAACGGCAGCAGAAGATTAACGTCAGAAGCCCGCTGATTTCTACCGTGGCGGTATCCGAAATATCAAAGGCGGTTAAAGGTGCGTAGGCAGCGTAAGCAGCATTAAACTCTAGCGCATAATTTTTATAAAAAATCTTGGAGGGCGTAGCGGTAAAGCTTTGTTCAGCGCTATAATTAATCCCTTCGATGGTATAATAACCGCCATTATTTGTAATTCCTGCATTCAGAATAGCAGGGGTATTGGAAGTAAAGGTGGGCCCTTTGTCCGCAAAAGCGGTACCCGTATCCAGCAATAAAGCATCCATTCCATTTTTGGACAAATCAAATGCCTTGGTGCCCAATCCCTCGTCTAGTTTCCAGTAAGCCACTAATCCCTCGTAATCGCTAGGTACAGTAATGTCTTTAGTTAATAAAATATCCGTTTGACTCAACAAGCGATTAAAAACTCGAATATCATCTACACTTCCTTTGTAAAACTTGGTTTGGTCACGGCGACTACCGATGGTAAAACGTGCTGGTTCGTGACTAATCGTTGCCGCCATGGATTTTTTGAACTGGCCATCGACATACAGTAGTAGTACACCGCCGCCATAAACCATCGTTACTTGATGCCAATCGTCTGGCTTGGCGTCAAACTCAAACGCCATCTCTTGTGCTGCCGAACCGTTACCAATATCTACTACCACTCCCTTACCTTGGGTATTTGGGGTCGTATGTATCCAGTAGTTTTGATTTAAATCACTCCCAAAATCAATAATGCCTTCTTTGTCGTGTCAATCGGCTATTTTGACCCAAGCCGAAAGGGTCAGCATGTCCTTGGGTAAGCTATCGTGATAAGACACACAGATATAATCACCCACCCCATCAAAAGATAAAGCGGTGCCAACCGTAGGGGATAAAGTCACTACCGCCCCTACTACGCAGAGCTGTTAAGTTCTATTTTGCAAATTTTTTAGCGTATTTTTTTGAAAAACACGCAAGTTCATTGAAATTAGAGGAAAAATGAGTTTAATAACGCTACTTGAAACGAAAGTAGAAGACCCTCGGCGTAAACAAGGGCTTCGAGTGACCCTTCCTCAAATGCTAAGTATAATAATTGTCAGTAACCTATGTGGTCACTATGGAGGTAGAGCAGTTGCTAAATTTGGCAAGCACCACCAAAAAACGTTTACTGACTTGCTACAATTAAAGCATCCAGTACCTTCTCACGTTGTATTTTCGGACTTAACGAATCGCTTAGACGAAAATCAATTAATTGCCGCATTCAACGAATGGTCGAAAGACTACGTCCATTTGGAAAAGGGCGAATTGGTTAGCGGAGATGGGAAGTCCTTGGATTCAACCGTCTCAAATGGAACGAATAGTCGTCAGACTTTTAGTGCCATTGTCAGTTTATTCTGCCAGAAAAGTGGTCTAGTTCACTCTATAAAACAATATGCTAATGCTAAAGAGAGCGAAATAGATATTGTCAGATTTCTAGTCAATGAATTGAAAGCCAAAGGCTTAGTCCTTTTTTTTTGATGCACTACACGCTCAAAAAGACACCGCTAAAATCATCGTAGAAAGCGGCAATGATTATGTACTTCAAGTCAAGCGTAATCAAAAAACGCTTTTCAACGAGATTCAAAGAGCCATTGTGGAGCAAGTTCCACTAGACTATTTTGAAGCACCTCAAAAAGACCACGGACGCCGTTCGACTTGGTATGTGACCGTTTACAATGCCTTGAATAGTATCAAGACAGTAGAATGGAAAGGATTAAGCCGTTTTATTCATGTTCACAAAAGAACCGAAGAAAAAGGTAAAGTCTCTCATTCAGACCGATTTTACATGTCTAGCTACTATCAATCCTCGGCACAGTATTATCACTCGGGCATCCGAGGTCACTGGAGCATTGAAAACTCTCTGCATTGGGTCAAGGATGTCATTATTGGCGAAGACCACAATCAAATTAGAAAAGATAATGGTCCAGTCAACAGTGCCGTTTTAAGCTCTATCGCTATCAATATCCATCGTAGTAATGGGCAATACTCCATTTCCGAAGGACAAATGAAAAATTCCTCTAATGTCAATGAACTTTTCGAGTGGATTAAAGCTGCTTAGTTAACTTTTCCACTTCTTTCAAAAAAAGTGCTGCTTTTATTTGCACTTTTAGAACTTAACAGCCCTACCCCCAAAAGGGGAAACTAGATTCGTTCACAAAATAAAATTTCGTCTAAACGTTTTTCGGAGTGGACTCAAATTTAGTAAACGTTTGCTCTAAATGAGTCTTAAATTCTTTGCACTGCCAATATATCTTTTCTCTTTAACCTCAGTTATCGATTCTTGACAGTCTATATTTTTTGTGGAATACATTGGAACCCTTCACAAATCGGTTCCTAACCGCAGCGGCAAATATACTTGAAAAGTCGTACCCTTGCCTTGGTTGCTCCTCACTTTTATTTGGCCCCGATTAATTTCTACTAATTTTTTTACCAGATGCAGCCCAAGGCCCGTACCTTTTTCACCCGCTGTTCCCCGTTCACTTTTTTGGGCTTGTAGGTCGAATATTGCTCGTAATTTTTTGGGCGACATGCCAACACCGTCGTCTTGGACCGTAATCAAAAGCCGCCGTTGCAATTTTTCGCTCGTAATGTGCACGTTCCCACAGCTTGGGGTATATTTTAAGCCGTTGTCGATGAGGTTGCGTAGGATAGTAGCCGTACTTCCCACATCGGCCCACACCGCTGTTTCCGTTGACCAGTTGGTCGTTACCGTAATTTGTTTGTCTTCGATAGTTGGGGAAAAGACCAACCTTTGGGATAACCAAATCTAGTGCTACTTCGTTATCGGAAAATTGGACGATTTGTTGTACCATCCGTTCGATTTGCTGGGCAGTACCAGTGCTGTAATTGGTCAAAAGACTAACAATTGGCTGCTTCCCGTCGATAGCTAGCAATTGCCGTACCCTATCATTGGCGTAGGTTATCCGAAGATTCAAATCGGTGGTGATAGCCCAATCCGAAATGGAATTGAGTAAATCTTTTTTGGCTTCGTCGAAGCCGTCTCGGAATAGTCGATAATCGGAAATAAACCAAATCAAAATAATGGTATGAGCTAAGTAATAAAAGGTAAAATTAGGAATTTGTGCTTCGCTTTGGGTTTGAAATAATACTTGTGGCAATACCCAAGACAAGCCAACAACTAAGAATAACCAGACCAGCAACTTCTGTAAACGCTGTTTTTTATTCCGTATCGTATCTACCAACACCGTGGAGTAGATAATAAATGGCATCAGAATGTACACATGAAATAAATATATTTTAACAGGAACCAAATGAAGGTTAATCGTATATTGCCAATAGCTAGCTATTGGTTCGGTATTCATTTGGTAAACCATACGATTGAATAGTACGTACAGACCAAAGAAGTTCAGTACCACTAAAAGTCCCCAATAGAAACCAGCATTGATTTTTTTCTCCCACCGAAAACCACGAAAAGGCTTTATGTAAGACCAAATAGTGTACCACAACGCAATTGCCCAACAATGTATTAGGATACTATGAAAGGCGGCTAGATTTTCTACCGCCTCGAAGTCCGTTAGGGTTGGTAAGTAATATTCGGTACAAGCACGAATGGCAACTAGGTAAAATAGTACCGCATTGAGGAGTACCAAATGACTTCGATTGTAAGACAAAAGCAGATAGGTCCCCAAGAAAGAAGCGATGGAGAAGAGCGTAATGAAATAAAAAAAGTTGTCTGGGTAGAGCATTATTGTAAAGAGACTTATCAAGATAACTGGACTATAAGTGACGACGTAGGAATAAATTGAGCCATACTACTTGTCCTTTGACCTCCCATCCGCCTTGCGGTTCTCTTGCTGCGCAAGTTCATCTTCTAAGAAAACTAAAAAAAGCCTTATGTAGCGGGGCTATACGCGTTTTTTTTAGCATTCCTTAGAAGAAAAAATAACTACGCATTATGGCACACTTTATTTCTACCTCGTCACTAATCAAAGATAGACTATTCTCCCTAAATTTTACCTAGTGGTTCAAGACCTAAATTCTTGACAGTTTAAGTCGGCGTCTTTTTCCGCTATGCTACGTTATTTTTTTCTTAAAGAGCGACGGCTATTCTCAAAAAAAATGCCTTGCCTAGC
>JBCCQK010000593.1:0-4849 GCA_039024375.1 Bacteroidota bacterium | reverse complement strand
GTATGTTTTTGGGGTCTAGCTTCTAACCACTCAAGCTTCTAGTGCAGCAGGCAGTAAGTCGAGCAGCAGTATGCGTAGAGCATCAAGTAAAAAAGTGATATGTCATTCCCTATTCATCAACTATCACCCATTGTGGCTAGTGACCACATTATTAAAGACCTCTGAAAGTTTAACCGTGCTCTGATAGGTCAACAATTAATTGATGATAAAAAATCTTTTGAATAAATACGGATGTTTTACCTACAAATTTGAAGGATTTCAATATTTTACGCACTTAACAGTTCTACACTAACATTTCTACAAAAATTGGTTCTTCGGAAGAAACTGCAAAGAATTTATTGAAGAACAACTAAAATTCAAGGTCAGCATGAAAAAATATATCGTCCTTTTTTGCTTGTTCGTGAGCACACAGATGCTTTTTGCTAATAACTATCGAGTCGAAATCGCCGTTTTCGATAGCGGAGTAGATTTAGACTATTTTTACAATATCGACGACGTAAAGCTAGCCGTCGATATCAATGATTTATTTCGTTACTATTTGGGTGATTTTGATACCGCCGCCGAAGCAGAAACGGCCAGAAAAGACGTCGTTGCCAAAGGTTACAAATACGCCAAAGTCGTTGATTTGAAAGCCGAAAGGGCCAATTGTGCTATGTCTTGCCAGACACCCTTGTACGTCGAAAATCTATTTTTCGATTTTGACAAATCTTTTTTACGTACCAAATCTAAAAGTGATTTGGACGATTTGGTAACATTGATGAATGATAATCCAGATTATAAGGTGGAATTGAGTGCCCATACGGATGCCAGAGGTTCCATTGAATATAATACGGCACTGTCTAAACGACGTTCTACGGCCGCAAAGGACTATTTAATAGCTAAAGGCATTAGTGCTGACCGAATCACGACGAGCGAATTTGGAGAAACTTCTCCTATTGCTAAAAACAACATCAACGGAGCAGACAGTCCTTCGGGTCGTCAGTACAACCGTCGAGTAGTCGTGACAGTTACGAATGGGAAAGGTGTAATCGTTTCCAACGTGGTACAACCCATTGACGTGCCAAATAGGTTGAAAGCCAATTGATTGATTGCAGCATCAAATACTACTATGGAACAGTGAAAAGATAAATTTACATTTTCAAATTTTAAATTTCTCGTTGTCAGTACTTTTAGATTTTGAATTTGTAATTTTAAATTTTACATTTCCTACTATGCAATCCTATTCTCTATTCGAACTAAACGAGTATATCCGCCGAGTTTTTGTCCTCAATTTTCAAGAAGCTGTTTGGGTTCGTTGTGAAGTGGCGCAAGTCAATTGTAGTCGAGGGCATTATTATCTAAATCTGATTGAAAAATCGGAAGAAAAAGGTACGGTCATCGCTCAATCTTCCGCCGTCCTTTGGTCCAGACAATACCGACAACTGAAGCGAAAACACAAAAGTTTATTAGACCAGCTTTTACAAAACGGGGTAACCATTTTGGTACGAGTCAAGGTGGACTACGACGAACGGTACGGTCTAAAATTGATGGTGGAAGACATTGACCCAAGTTATACCGTTGGGCAAATGGAGTTGAAACGGCAGGCTATCCTAGAAGCCTTGCTACAGCGAGGTTTGCTCCGCCTCAATCACCAAAAAAACTTACCAGCAGTCGTACAGAGCGTTGCCGTCATCTCCTCGGAAACAGCGGCGGGTTTGCAGGATTACTTGAATCAAATTGCCATTAATAGCTACGGCTACCAAATTAATAATCAATTATTCCCTGCCGCCATGCAGGGCGAAAACGTTGAAAAAGAAGTACTTCAACAGCTCAAGAAAATTGCGTTCTTGAAAGACAATTACGATGCGGTTGTTTTGATTAGAGGCGGAGGGTCCAAATTAGATTTAGCGGCTTTTGACAACTTAGCCATTGGAGAGATGATTGCGCAGTTTCCCCTCCCCGTTTTGGTGGGTATCGGCCACGAAATCGATGAAACTATTTTGGACCAAGTAGCCCACACTTCTCTGAAAACCCCAACGGCCGTAGCCGATTTTCTAATCAATCGGTTGCTCCATTTTGAGTCCTCTATTTTAGAAGCACAGAATTATATTCGCAACGTTGCTCGTTCGATTTTGCAAGAAGAAAAAGGGCAATTAGCTTATTGCCAAAAGATGCTGCAAGTGCAAGCAGTTAATAAAATTCATGCCGCTACAAATGTTGTCGTGCAACTACGACAGCGCCTTCCACTAGTGGCCAACCATCAACTGACATTGGCCAAAAATCAGTTGAACCAACTGGAAAAAGTCTGCCACTTATTGGCTCCCGAAACGGCACTCAAAAGAGGATTTAGCATTACTACGCTGAAGGGAAAAGTCGTTACGAACAAGAGGGACGTTAAAAAAGGTGACGAACTAACGACCCAATTATTCCAAGGAAATATTAAAAGTACGGTACAATAATATGAGTAAAAAAGCACTGAATTATCAATCTGCCTTAGAAGAATTACAGACAATTGTCGCTCAATTGGAAGCGAACGCCATCGGGATTGACGCGCTTTCGGAAAAAGTGAAGCGGGCTGCCGAACTAGTCCAGTTTTGTCAAGAAAAATTACGAACCACAGAAAAGAAGATAGATACGCTTTTTGAAGAACATTAGTGGTTTATGCAGTGATTAGTGCCTAATTAGACAAGTTATTACGATGTTGTGCTAAGATGTGCTGCTTAGGAGATTGCCCTACTTTTTGCTTAAATTCCTTGATGAAATAGGAAATATTTTCGTAGCCGACGGCGTAGGCTAGTTGTGTGACGCTCATTTCTTTTTGTTTCAATATTTCCAGTGCCTTAGAAAGTCGTTGTTCTTTGAGCCATTTCTGTGGAGTTGTATCATAATAGGATTTAAAGTCCCTACGAAAGGTACTCAAACTACGTCCCGTCAGATACGCGTAGTCTTCAATTTTTAGCGGCTTGTCGAAGTTGGTTTCCATGAAGGATTTAATATTTCGCTTTTTAGGTAAAGTCAGTTGAAAAAGAAAATTGGCAAATGTTTGTACTTCACCCAAAGTATTTAGTAAGTAAAGCAACTCCAGTATTTTGACGTTCAAAAAGTTTTTATCGCCCAATTGTTGATTTTGATAAATATGAATCAGCGATTCGGCAAACAGTTCTAGCGTGGGTGCTACCCCAAACTTCAAGTGATTCGGTACCTCGTGGCGGTCGATTTGTGTTAAGCGAGTGGTCGATAAAAATTCTTGGATTAGTTGGTCGTCGAAGTAAAAAAGTAAGCTTTTGAACGTACCTCTTTTTGGCAATAAATCGGTGACGTAGTACAATCCGCGGGGGATAAACAACACTTCACCTGCATTAACAGTAAAAATTTCTCCTTCGTAACTTTCTATTCGCTGCTGTCCTGCTAGACATATCGAAATTACATGATTAGAAATGTAGCCTTCTCGTTGAAGAACGGGTTGCGTCAGTTCTTTCGCTAAGACACAGACATTACCATCTCGGAGAATAGTCGTCACTTGTGGATTATCGAATAAACGTTGTGGAAGGAGGACCATAAGAAAGGTAAAGTTTAAAATTACAAACCCGCCAGACTGCTGTGCGGGCTGGTGTAAAATCTGAAAGTGGGAACAGTTAGCAAATACGGATTGGGGAGCATGGAGATAAATTGGCAACTCTTCTATTTTCTTGCCGCTGCTGACTGCTACTGCCACTGCCACTGCTGACTGCTACTGCTACTGCCACTTCTGACTGCTACTGCCTCTCCCTACTTCTCCGCCGCCGTCCCCCCTGCCAACATCTTTGCAAAAATATCCCTATTTTGATAGATACCTTTGAAACGTTCTGCGCCCGGGCCGTAGGCAAATACGGGAATCAACGCAGCGGTGTGTCCCCCCGTTGAGAACGTTGGAGTGATGCCTCGATAATCGTCCTGTCTGCGTACTTTGGTAGCTGATAGGGCAAACCCACCCGTTTCGTGGTCGGCCGTTACGACGACTAGCGTGTTGCCATCTTTTTCCGCAAAATCCAGTGCCTCGCCAATGGTTTTATCAAAATCTTTCATTTCTTCGATGATGTAGTTCGCATCGTTGGCGTGTCCCCCCCAATCAATTTGTGACCCTTCGACTAGCAAAAAAAAGCCTTTAGGAGCTTGCGCTAAATAATCCAAAGCGAGGTTGGTAGCATTAGGCAAAAAATCGCCTCGTCCCTGCTGCATTTTGGGCATGTAGTCGGGTGCTAGTAAAAAAGCGTATTTTTGGTCAATTTCCATACCTCTTTTGGCCAACTTTTCCGTTTCCACGGTGAAGCCTTTCAATTTCAGTTCTTCCAAGAGGTTTCTGCTGTCTTTTCTATCATTAAAAAATTTCTGCCCTCCGCCCGCAATGAAATCTACTTTAGAATTGACCAAGTACTCGGCAATTTCTTCCTGCATCCTTCGCGACTTAACGTGCGCATAGAACGAAGCGGGCGTAGCGTGAGTAATCGAAGAGGTGGAAACGACGCCCGTGTGTAGTCCTTTTTGGGACAAGATTTCAATAATCGTTTCAACCGCCTGCGTATCTTTGTCCACGCCAATAGCTCCGTTATACGATTTCACACCCGCCGAAAAAGCGGTAGCGCCCGCTGCGGAATCCGTTATTTTGGCATTGGAGGGATTATTTTGGTGCAATCCAATTTCTTTAAATCGAAGAAAATTAGATTTTCTTTTATTAAAATAGAAGCTAGTGGATACTTGTGCTAGGCCCATACCGTCCCCCACCAGAAGGATGATATTCTTGGGCGCTGCCCCTTCGACAAAACTCGGTTGTTGCAAATTATTATTGCACGAATTGCCCGATAATATGCTGGCAACTAAAACAAGTAGCACT
>JBCCQK010000592.1:0-4863 GCA_039024375.1 Bacteroidota bacterium | reverse complement strand
TTTCTCAGTGATATCTGGCGGGGGTCAGTAGAGTCGATTGCGGGGGGTGAGTGGGAGGCGGCCCCGGCCCAGAGCATAAACAAATTACAACAATTGGGGGTGGGTTTTTTTGCCCCACCCGTTCGGGGCTGCAACCACTTTACACACAAAAAATTTCAGAATAAACACTATCAATTTTAAGGAAAGGATTTCCTCTACGCTACTTCGCTGCGGTAACGTTAAAGTTCGTTTTTAAATTTTCCCAAGTAAAGCTGACCACTCCTACATTTTCGTCGTTATCGCCCACGTTGAAAGTCATTTGTTCCACAAACTCGGGCGCCTTTCCCGTTTTAGTCGTAATACGCAAAGCGTCCTTGGACGAATCGTAGTTATAAGCGCCCCATTGATTTGCTTCTGTATTAAAGATAAAAGTCCAGTCTCCGTCGGTTGGGATAGTGAATAAGGCGTAAGTGCCCGCCGCTAACTTCTTACCATCAATCATCACGTCTTTACTAACGGTAAAAGTTGTAGCACCGTTAGCGCCCGTTCTCCACACTTTACCGTTGGGAACCAAACTACCCCAAATTTTTCGTCCTCTAACGGAAGGGGCGTTGTAATTGATACCGATGGTTAAATCGCCGATGGTGTGGGATGTTTCTACGGGTGGACTTTTGGGCTTGCCACTTTGGGCCGCTGCGGTAAAGTTTAAGCCAAATAATAAGACGGCCGCTAGTAATAGTCGAGAGAAAAAAACAGATTTCATAATTGTTACTTTTTAAATTTTATTAAAAGCCGAGTGGCGGGTTCTCCACCAAAAGCCTTCATTTCTCTATATGAGACGATAATTGTAACTAAAAGTAGCCTAAGTAGTTCTTTCTAAAAAGTTAATTTTTTACTAATCTCCTGTTATGAACGCTTCGCTACCTTTTCGTGGATTTTTCGATAAATAAATGCTGCCTTTTACAATAAGGTATTGGGCTACTATGTAGGTTCCCATAATGGCCAACCTCGGAAAAGGAATCTGAATTGTTTCTTTTTTGAATTGGTTCAAACCAATTAAGCTATCCGATAACATAAATAACAGGACGCCAGTTAGCAGTACTTTAAAGATGGTACTAGGTAATAATCCGTACAAATTGACACAGCTAACAACCATCAAGGTAATAATCGTACTGTACAGTAAAACAGGAAATTTTAATGTGTTGGGTAAGTTCGGTAAAAGAAAGAAAGAATTACCAATGAGAATAGCTAGAAAAATTAGGGCTACCAGCGGTTGTTTCCTAATGAACCCTTGTTTGCTAGCGTATTGACGAAAGGCCAAAAAATATAATAGTTGAGTTATCAAAAAACTGCCCAATCCAAGCAAAAATAATTGTTGACTGACCGTTCCCGTTATTCTAATCATTAGGAAAGTATCGCCCAGAAAAGAGAAAAGTAATGCCCATAAAATGTATCTGCTCCATTTTGATTTTCCTGAACGATTCTGATAAAAGTGAATCGATAAGAAAACCATTAATAAAGGCTTCGTCACATATATTAGTGGAATATGTTGAATGATTTCTCCCAATAGATTGAGCAACGCATCCAGCGCAAAAAGGAAGAGCCACCTATTTTTTTGTTCAAACATTGTTTCGTTTTGTGCTTATTTAATGGTACGAATAGTTATAGCCGCAAGGGAAAGAAGGGTACAATATACCATCAGCCGCTGTAATATATCTATTTGGAGACAAAAAAGGCAGGAATTACAAATAACCGTTAGAAACACATAGTTTTGTCATTTTGTTTAATCTTTTAAATAAAAATATAAACAATAAACTTTAATCTATGTTGGAAGTGTGTCTGGTGACATAATCCTATGACATCAAATCTAAACTTGGTTAAACTAGAAAGTGGCAATTTACTCCATAAAAGATTTAGAAAAATTATCGGGTATCAAAGCTCATACGATTCGTATTTGGGAGCAACGCTACAGTATTATCGAGCCGGGTCGTACACAAACAAATATTCGCTATTACACGGACCAAGACCTGAAACTCCTCCTAAATATTGCGTTACTCAATAAAAATGGCATCAAGATTTCCAAAATCGCTAAAATGCGGGATGAGGAAATTCTGGAAAAAGTAGCGGCTATCTCTGAAATAAATTTCGAAAACGATGTTCAGTTAGACGCACTTACCCTTTCGATGATAGAAATGGATGAGTATAAGTTTGACCGTATTGTTTCCACCAACATTCAGCAACTAGGTTTTGAGCGAACCATGCTAGAGGTTATTTATCCTTTTTTGGATAAATTAGGTTTGTTATGGCTAACGGGTTCCATTAATCCTGTGCAGGAAAACTTTATGAGTTACCTTATACGGCAAAAAATTATTGCAGCTATAAATAATGAACCTATTGCCCAGGGTAAAGATGTACCTAAATTTTTGATTTATCTGCCCGAAGGTGAAAGTCAAGAGTTGAGTTTACTCTTCATGCACTATCTATTGAAGTCGCGAAAATTTAAAGTAGTTTACATAGGTAACTATATTTCATTGACGGATTTAAAAGATGCGTATCAGATTCACGTACCCGAGTACATTTATGCTATTATTTCAGAAACTTTTACTAAACCTTCCGTGAAAGATTACATCAATACTCTATGTAATACCTTTCCCGAACCCAAAATATTATTGTCTGGTTACCAAGTTATTAGTCAAAATGTGCAGTCTTCTCGCAACTGCAAAGTCCTAAAAAATCTAGGAGATACGATTCAGTTTCTCGACGACTTGAGTAAGCGATAAGCAGACTTGGCTGCCTTTATTTGACTATTTTACTTCATTCTCTTCTTCTTTTTCATTTCGTGCAACTTAAACCACCTATTTTTGTTCCCTCAAAAAATGGAACTGCTTTTGGTTCCATCATAATTCAGTTAATATCTTCGCTGAAAGTTGTTGTGAATAAAAACAATTAATTATTCATCAACTATCATTTATGGTATTGGGCGATGATATTAAATTTATCTCATCTTATTTAAATTCTCTAACCATGAAAGCTACTATTCATTTAGTATCATTTATTTTCTTGTTTGTTTTGGTTGCTTGCGGCGGAAGCGCAACGGAAGGCCAAAAAGTCGAAGCAAAGGAAGCTAAAGTACCTACTACAGAAACGGCTGCTAGTGCCGATGCTGATTTAAAAACATTTAACGTCAACAAGGGAACACTCACGTGGACAGGTTCAAAAGTAATAGGAAATAGTTCACACACTGGAACTATCAACATTCCAATGGGCGACCTCAAAGCGGTGGGCGGCGAAATTACTTCTGGTCAATTTGTAGTCGATATGAACTCTATTAATTGTACGGATTTGACGGAAGATGACGGAAAAGGAAAGCTAGAAGGACACCTAAAATCGGCTGATTTTTTCGATGTCGAGAACAATCCTAGAGCAACCTTTTTGCTAACGGGTGCTGCTCCTCTGGAAGGTCAAGCCGATGCAACCCACAGTATTACTGGAAATTTGACGTTGAGAGGCGTTTCGAAAAGCATTACTTTCCCTGCAAAAGTAACGATTGCGGATAATAAGTTGATGGCGACGAGTCCTTCTTTTACGATTGACAGAACCCAATGGGGCATTGAATACGGTTCTGGTTCGATTGTCGGATTGGCAAAGGACAAAGTAATCAGTAATGATATTGCTTTAGAATTAAGTTTAGAAGCAGTTGCTTCTGCCCCCGTGCAGTAATTTTATGAGTGATAAATGATGAATGATGGGTGATTTGCTCCAAGAGAAAACATCATTTATCATTTATCATTCATAAACTCAAAACTTCCCCATCGCCTCGTTGTAAATAACCGCCAGTACAATCTGCCCTACTGCTCCTAATGTCCTTTTATTAATATTGCTCATATTATCATTGGTGGTATGCCAGTGGTCCACAAAAACGGGGTCGCCATCGTTCGGCATATTAATAATGTCAATCATTGGTATTCGGGCAATCTCGTTCACCATTCGGTGGTCGTCCGTAATTCCGCCCCCTTTCTCGTCCGTAAAGTAATTTCCGTAACTCATTTCTTTAGCTAATTTCCACACCTTGTTGACAACATCGGGAGCGTAAGCCATTGAATATCCCTCTTTTCGAAATCGTGGATTCTTTGCTCCAACCATATCTAGTAAAATACCGTATTTAGCTTTGTAGCCAGCAACGTGCAAGTTTCTCGACCAATGCTGGGAACCCAAACACCAAGTATAGGCATCTTGTGGACTAGAACCCCCTGAAATACCGTGGTCTTCAGCATCGAAAAAAATAATATCTACGCCCATGTAATCGGGTAAAGTGTTTAATTGTCGCGCTATTTCCAACAAAATGCCGACGCCACTTGCTCCATCATCCGCCGCATCAACGGGTAGATTTTGCTTCGTTGGGTCAGGGTCGGCATCGGTGATGTGTCGGGAATCCCAATGGGCAGCTAACAAAATTCTTTTACTAGCATTGGGGTTAAATTGGCCAATGATATTGGTGCCATTGAGAACGGTTCCTGTGTAGGCTTTTGCTTGAAAGTCTTGTTCGATTACGGTAGCGCCGTGTCTTTTCAATTGAGCGGATAACCAGTTTTTGGTAGTTGTATGAGCCGCTGTATTGGGTACTCTTGGGCCAAATGCGACTTGTTTAGCTACGTAGGTATAGGCCGAATCGCGGTCAAATCTAGGAATGCGAATTTTTTCTATGACTGGCGTCGGAGTAGATACCGTTGAAGTCTTGGCTTCGTCTTTACAGCTTTGTAAAACGAAAAGTAGGCTTATAGCTAAAAGTAGAAATGGAAAACGATTCATGTTTTTTCTATTTGTCTGAAAACGCTGGTCAAATCTGAATAAAGTATTGTTAAAAGAAGGCACTAAAATATAACT
>JBCCQK010000591.1:0-4866 GCA_039024375.1 Bacteroidota bacterium | reverse complement strand
GTTAGAACCCATTTTGAGACTACTTAATGAAGTAGGTGAGGTTAACCCAAAGGACGAAGCATCCGAAGAATTTGCCAAAGTAATTAAAGATTTAGATTTATATTCCAATAAAGTGGATTCAACCTTAGATCGCTTAATTAATGCCGATTCTAATTGGTTCGTAGGAACTTTTATGAAAATGATTCGGTAAAATAAATAAAAAGCAATGGAAAAAATAAACGATAAAGAAGCCATCAACAGCGAATTAGCCGAAAAGCTAACCCGCATTGCCTTCATTCTAAAAATTATTGCGCATCCGACCCGCTTGGGGATTGTTCACTTGTTGGAACAGCATCCCTATTTGACGGTGACGGAAATTTGTAATATGTTGGACAGCGAGCAATCGTTGACGTCTCACCATCTACAAAATATGCGTTTTAAGGGTTTGTTGTCCGTCAAACGGGAAGGACGAAAAATGCTCTATTCGTTGAAAGAACGAGACGTTTCCCTTATCATCGAATGTTTGGAAAACTGTCAATGTAATATGTAGTTTTCCGCCACTTCTAATTCTACCATACCTCCACCTAAGGGGAAATGCAGCAAACAGCGGATGTTTTTCCCTGTAAAGACTTCTCGCAGCGCCATTTTGGTTAGAAAAAACCAAGGCGCCAACTTTAAAGTTTTATTCTTCCACTCTTTCTTACCCTTCGCAAAGCTAGAGTTTTGGATGACGATTAGTTCCTTATCTGATTCTAAAATCAAATCTACCACTTTTTCAAAAAGCCTACCTTTGTAATGGTATCGGATGGGGTATTTTTTATACACCTTATCCCCTGGAAAAGTCCGTTCCACAAATGAAAGATAGGCTCTCGTTTGACCAATTAACTGCTTTAAATCAATCATCTCCACCACGTTAAATCTTTCTAAAATGGCCTCGGCTAAATCGAACCGCTCCACGGCGGAAAGCGCCAAATCATCCACCGTCAGAAATGCTTTGACCGCTTTGGCGGCTAGGTACTGATTGCCCTCTTCTTGTAGCGTGAGCGTACTCGCATATTCGTACTTACCTAAGGTTTTGGCGGTCATCTCCATCAAAAAAGTGTCCCGTTCGATGTCGATTGGATAGTGGAGATGTTCCGTTTTGCCGTTGTTCGGTCCCATGAAAGTAATTGCCTCTTTAGAAATTTCGGAGGTCGTAAAATCTCTGGGATAGGGAAAAATTTCGGTATCTAATTTCAGAATTTGGCCGTTCCACACCCACTGCGATTCGTCGGTATATTGGTCGAGCGAAGGCGTTTTTTCGTCTCCGTCGTGCCATACTCGATTGAGCCATTTGGTAGCATTTTGCCGACTTGGAAAGACTAAGTAATCTCTTGCTCGTGTGATACCCACGTACAAGACGCGCGCTTCTTCCCGTAGTGCTTCTTTTTTCGCCAAACTTTTTGCTTCGCTAGCGTTGATGCGTTCTTCGAGTAAGGTATTGCGGATTTGGTCGGCGTAGGGATTGACCCAATAGCGTAGCCAACGATTGCCCAAAATATTATCAAAATCCACTTCGTTCGTTTCTGGAACGATTTGCACACCCCAAATTTTGTCTCGTAAGTTTCCTTCCAAATCGTGGCATATCACCATCGGCCACTCCAAGCCTTTACTCTTATGGTAGGTCATGACGTTTACGGCGTCAGCACCTGCGCCCGAACTTTGGTGGTCTAGCTTGTCGGACCCTAGATTATTGAGCCACAATAAAAAACCGCCGAGGGTAGCCGCACTGTGCAAGCGATTGCAATTTTCTTCGTAGGAAAGCGCCAACTGGCGCAACTCGTCGATGTTACCTAGGCGTTGACTACCGTTGCCCCAACTGGCGATAATGCGCCGCAAATCGAGTTCTTCTAACACCAAATTGATGATTTCTGAACTGGATAACTCGGTTACTTCGCTGCGCAGTTCGTTCAAGCGGCGAATATAGTCCGCTTTGGTGGCCCAATCCCATTCCATTGCTGCCCCCGTTTCGACATCTTTCAAAAAAACTAGGCGGTCTTCTACAATGTGTTTGAGCGTTTCTCCCGAGGCTAGTTTAAGTATCTCGGCGATGGACAGTGCATCATTTTGACTGACGATAAATTTAAGACAGGCCAGCACCAATTTGGCTTCCGCCGTTTCTAGCAAACCGTTTCGAGAAATGGCCGCTTTGATGCCCGCTCGGTGCAGGGCTTCGGCCATGACATCACACAGCGCATTCGACCGACACAGCACGGCAATATCGCCCGGTTGCATTAACCTCGGTGCGTCTTCTTCTTTTGGAAAAATGAGTTTACCGCTTTCCAACGTTTTTTTGATGGAATTAGCAATGCAATTTTCCATCCAAGGCCGACCAGGCGTTCGTTTACCTTCGCCGTCGTAGTGAAAATGCCAATGGAGTAGCGAATGGCCTAAGTATTCGTTTTGAGCCTTATCTTTGATTTCTTGCTGCAAGACTTTTTCTGTTCGCTTCGCTTCGAGCGCTACTTGTTCTTTGGGCAGGTCGTCAAAGGCTTTGCAGAAAATGGCGTTAGTAGCATTGACAATGCCTTCTCGCGACCGCCACGAGTAAATCTGAATGTCTTCGGGTTTGACCCCACCCGTTTGTCGAATAATCTCCATCATCAAGCTGGGGTCAGCGCCCCGAAATCCGTAAATCGACTGCTTAGGGTCGCCTACCCAAATCGAGTATTTGGCAAACTGTGATAGTTTTAGAAAAATTTCTAATTGCATCGGACTGGTGTCCTGAAATTCGTCCACCATCAGCAAGTCCAGTTCTTCTTCTAAGACGGTCTGCACTTGTGGATTAGCCAACAACTGCTTGACTTTCAGTTCCATATCCGTGTAATCAATCAGTCCGCGTCGTTTCTTATAAGTTTCGTATTCTTGGATGGCTTCGATGGCGATGTCAAAGATTCCATTGATGAATAGCTGAATATCTTGGTGAAAAACGGGGTCGCTATCGTGTTTAAGGGCAATGTCCTTGACGTTTTCCACAACGTCTCGACTTTTAGCACCCACTTTCGTTTTACTAATTTTGACCCATTCGTACCATTCCAATGCCCCTTTCAATTTTATTTTTTTGAGCATTGCTTTGAAAGTGTCGATGCCCGATTGGGTGACCTTGGTAGAATCGGGGCCATTTTCTAATTCGACAATAGTACTTTCCAAAGCCGCTTGCAATTCGGCGAGTCTGGAAGCACTCGATTTTTTATCGGGTTTGCCCAAAAATTGTTGAAACGCTTCGAAAGACAGGGTCTTACTTTTCTCCAAAACGGCCGTTGAAAAATCGTTCGCTCTGGCAATGTCCGTTACCTCCTTCACGGCTCTTCGCCAATCGTAATCTCCTTTTTTGTTCAACCCCAATCGGTTGCTGTAATGCTCCATTTGCTCCATCCGTTCTTGGGTTAGTACAGTGGATAAAGACTGGTTGAACATTAGTTGGTGGTCGCCGTCGGCAATAATATCGACTTGGGGCGAAACGCCCGCTTCGAAGGCAAATCGCTTTAATAGCTTGACGCCCAATCCGTGGACCGTCCCGATGAGAGCGTTAGCAAGTTGGTCGGCTTCTTTGGTTAAATTTTGTTCCAACAACTTTATGCGAACTCGTTCTTGCAATTCCGCTGCGGCTTTGTTCGTGAAAGTGGTCGCTATAATACCACTCGCCCGTACGCCGCCTTCTAGCAACGCCACCATTTCTTGGGTCAGTCGATACGTTTTTCCACTTCCTGCGCCCGCCGAAATTACTTTAATGTTGGGTAGTTTTCTTTCTTGCAAAATCACGATTTTATCTAGTCTGAAGTAATGCAGGGCAAAGATACTATAATGTCTTCGCCAAATGAATGATGAATGATAAGTGATGAATGATATTAGTGGGTAGTAAATTGAAAATATTCGTCTTACGAAGTGCAAAAACTATCTCGTACCCATACGGGCAAGCTATTTATCACTAAGCAACCATCCCATACGGACAAGCTATTCATTGTGGTTGGCGACCACATTAATACTAATACTGCAAATTTAATAAAAAATAATTTTTTTGATTACGTTTTTAATTAAAATGAAAATTTTGATTACATTTGTTTCAGTTATTGTTTATCACAAAGTTATTAACACTTAAAAAGCACTCCATTATGAACCCCATTTTAAAAAATATTTTGGCGGCCGTCGTTGGCATTGTCATCGGTTCGCTCGTTAATTTTGGAATTATTTCCATCAGTGGTTCTATTATTCCACCGCCCGAAGGGGTTGACATGACGACGACCGAGGGATTGAAAGAGGGAATGAAATTAATGCAACCTAAGCATTTCATACTGCCTTTTTTAGCTCATGCACTTGGAGTGTTGGTCGGTGCCTTTATCGTAACTAAATTAGCGGCAAGCTACCATTTTCGACTCGCTATTTTTATCGGCGTATGGTTTTTATTAGGTGGAATTGCGGCTGTTACGATGATGCCGGGGGCACCTATCTGGTTCATTGCTCTAGACTTACTCGTTGCTTATTTGCCGATGGCTTGGTTGGGGCATAAATTGGCGAGTTGATGAGGCTTTTGCTTTAATTTTTAATTGTAGGAATATTTCAGCGGGCGTCTCAATTATCTTTCCTTATATTTGCTAGGAAACCTTGGAAAAAATAGATTTGCCAGATAGGGCGAACGAAAAGTCGTTTTTACAATATGTAATTGACTAATGAAAGTTGAAAACTTTGAAAATAATGGTTTGAAGATACAATCTTCAAACATCGACAGAAGATTTTTCAACGAGTTATATATTACTATTTTGACTTTTTGTTCACCCTAATTTACCGGAAGAATTTTTTCAATAATACTAGAAAACTTCTCATTTCCCTAGACAGAATTATTTTTGACAG
>JBCCQK010000590.1:0-4873 GCA_039024375.1 Bacteroidota bacterium | reverse complement strand
CCAATGGATACCCAATTTTTCTTAGCTGCTTTAGTATTTGGCTGGCTCATTATGGGCCTAATTATATGGCTGTATTTGAAAAATACGATTGGGAAAACGGGGGTATTAGAAAAAGAATTAGAAGAGAAATACGTCCTAAAAGCAGTACACCAAACCCTACAAGAACAAACCGACAGTTATCGTGCCGACTTGAACGAAAAGGAGCAAGAAATCATCCAATTGCACAAAATTGTTTCCGCCAAGGAACAAAATGTACTTCATTTGGAAGAACGGCTCGACCAGCAAAAAGAAGAACTGAATACGTTGCAGCGTCGACTGACGACGGAATTCGAAAATTTGGCTAACAAAATTTTCGAAGAAAAGACCCAAAAATTTACCACCCAAAATCAATACCAACTAGCCCAAATCCTATCTCCACTAAAAGAGAAAATCAACGATTTCGAAATCAGTATTCAGCAGAAATACTTAGACGAAACGAAGGAACGTACATCGCTGAAAAAAGAAATTGAGCAGCTTAAAGACCTAAATATCCAACTCAGTGAAGATGCCGCTAATTTGGTGAGTGCGCTGAAAGGAGATTCCAAAGTTCAGGGCGATTGGGGAGAATTTCAGTTGAAGACCTTATTGGAAAAAGCGGGGTTGGAAGAGGGCATCCATTTTTCTACCCAAAGCACTTTCACGGACCAAAAAGGATTAAAAAAGCGACCCGACTTCATTATCAATATGCCCGACGGTAAACATTTAATTATTGACTCCAAAGTCTCTTTAAAAGCTTACGAACAGTATTTTAATGCGCCCGAAAAAGGACAGAAAAGTACCTTTTTGAAGTTGCATATCGAAAGTATGCGCAATCATATCAAAGATTTGAGTAGCAAAAACTACACCCAATTGTATCAAATCAATACGCCCGACTATTTATTGATGTTCGTCCCTGTAGAGTCTGCCTTTACCGTTGCCGTTCAAGCCAATAATCAATTGTTTATGGATGCGCTCGAACGCAATATTGTTTTAGTAACCACTTCTACTTTATTGGCTACCATGCGAACGGTCGCTTTTATTTGGAAACAGGAAAAGCAAAAGAAAAACGTCCTAGAAATCGCTCGACAAAGTGGTTTACTCTATGATAAGTTCGTCAACTTCGTCGAAGACTTGCGAGACGTTGGCAATCGCATCAATCAAGCCCAGTCCGCCTACGGTCAAGCCATGAATAAGCTAGTCGATTCCAAAAAATTCGGTGATACCCTAATCGGTCGAGCCGAAAAAATTAAAGATTTGGGTGCTAAAGCGTCGAAGAAATTGCCGAATGAGTTGTTGGAGTAAGGCTTGGCTGGATTGCTAAGAAAATTCAAAATAATTATCAAATAAATGAGTTTGGCGTCATTTTTGGAACCTTTTCTATAACCTACTCCTCTCCAACTATTCCCCATTTTTACTCCCTTAGATTTAAAGGCTTCTATTTATTTGGGAATCCTCTAAAACGAACACAAACCACTCCCTTTATTACACCCAATTCCCAACACATTAAACGCTAACATCATGCGAACACTGGTCTTTTTAGTTATGTTATTTGTGAGCACTTCCGCAACGGCTCAAATAAAGTTTGCCGTTGAATTGCAGGAAGACAAAAAAACTTATCTAGTTAAGTTAAAACCCGAAGCATCCTACGCTTCGCCATTGAACATCACCAACACCGCTCAAGTTAGTTTCGTTGTGCCGACGGGCGGGTTTCAAGCAGGAAACATCCAAAACATTAAGGGAAATTGGCAAAACAATAATAACGTTGTTGCGCCCGAAAAAAATCCTACCAAGGATTATCTTATTTTCAACTTAGTGGGACACATCAAAGATGTGGACTACGTAGAGGGAGAAGAGGTAGCACTGTTCACTTTTCAGAACGTCGGTAAAAAAACGGGTAAGCCTCGATTCGTCCAAAATAAGGACATCGAAATGTTGCAGGCTAAGAAATTGAATATCGGGAATCAAATTTCCGTTTTGGGAGCAGGCTACACCAATGCGTATTCGGGAACCTACGTAACCGACGCACAAGAAGAGGAGGAAGAATACGAAGAGGGGCCAGAATCGGAAGACACACAAGTTCTTTACGGTACTTTTATCGAAGAAACCTTTGATTTGGACATTACCGTTGAAAAAGAAGGGATTGCCCTAGAATGGTTGGCCGAGCAAAAAGCGAAAACCGCCAATTTTACGCTCGAAAAGTCTATGGATGGATTCGATTTTACGCCCATCCAAACCGTAGAAGCGGAACTGGAAGAGGCGGTTCGGGCTATTGACGATACACCCGATTATGGTACAAATTACTACCGAGTCAAACAAACTTTTTCCGATGGTTCTTACCGATACTCCGATATTCAACAAGAACAATTTTTGGTGGACGAAGCCTCGATTACCGTTTATCCGAATCCCGTTCGAGATGTATTTAACTTGAAATTGGGTCATTTTTCGAAGTTAGAAGGTACGGTAAGAATTTTCAGTATGTCGGGTATTGAAATGGCTACTCAGCAACTGGATGCGAGTAGAAAGACAGTGCGAATCAACACCACTGATTTTCAAAATGGTATGTACTTTTTGATTATTGAAAGTCCGAATAGTAAGATGGTAGAGCGGCAGTTTATTGTTGAGAATATGAAATAGTGGGTAGGCAGAGAGGTAGAAAGGGTAAGAGGTAAAAAGGTTTACTGGCATTTAAGCTCAGAAAATAATGATACTATTGAGTATCTGAAATTAGGGGCTATGTCCGAAAGGTAACTTCACTAAGTTCAACTTTCAGACATAGGCCCTATTTTTTTGTCACTCCGTTAATTTTGGGTGGTCAACAACTAATTTTTCTTTCCTGTCGTTATAAGGAAAATTGATGAAAATAGGGGGTCAAATTTAAATTGCTAATTGTCTCATTATCATGACTTTTAGATTTTGTCCCGATTTTTATCGAGATTAAATTTCACCTTTCCCAAGGACATTCTTCCTTGAAAAAATAGCACAATGAAAAAATGGCTGCTACTGTCTCTAATATTTGCTTTCACTTCTACCCAATCCATTTTGGCACAAATGGAAATGACGAACGCTAAAATGGAAAAGATTTTGCACCAAATTGGAGACAATGTAGAAGGTGTACTGGGCAATTGGCAAGTGATTTACGGAGAGCAAATTCTATTTGTTTTGACCGACGAGACGCATAACCGAATGCGGATTTTTACCCCGATAACGGAGCAAAAAGACTTAGAAGGAGACGAATTAGAGAAGATGTTGGAGGCTAATTTTCACGCAGCTCTCGACGCTAAATACGCTTTATATAGTGGCTTTATTGTTTCTCTATTTACACACCCTCTACGAGAGTTGACCACTGCACAATTTAAAGACGCCATGAAACAAGTGGCCGTAGCGGGGCAAAATTTTGGTACTACCTATTCCAGCACCGACTTAATTTTTGGTGGTGGTGAGGCCGAAGAAGAAAGCCCGCAAAAAGATAAAAAAGTCAATCAAAAGCCCATCAAGAAGTCGTGAATTCAGCCAGTAATTTATTCAATTCCATAATCATCCTAGCGGTTCCGCCCCAGATAAACACGTCCGCTGCTACAAAAGCAGGCATTGTAAAGAAGTCTCCATTGGTTAGTACTACTTTTTTTGCTCGCTTGTTGGCTGGATTTTGTAGTTCCGCAATGGGAACATCTAATGCCCGTTCTACCTCATTGGGGTCGATGGTGTAGGTGGGTTTTTTTGCCAAATAGCCCAAAATGGGCGTCACTAAAGAATTGCTAGGTGGAATATAAACGGGAGACAGCATACCTAATACATTTTTCTTTGGCACCCGAACGCCTACTTCTTCTTCCATTTCTCTAATCGCAGTATCTAACAAATCTTGGTCTTGTTCTTCCTGCTTGCCACCGGGAAAAGCGACTTGCCCCGGATGCGCCCGACTTTTCTTGGGCCGCAGCATCATTGGTACGTATAATTCGCTTTGGTCTTCGTACAGGGCAATCATGACGGCGCAGATTCGGGGTGGATTCTTTTGGAAAGCCGCTTTGGCGTTTGCTTCTTCTTGTAATAGTTGGGCCAAAAGTTTAGGGTCTAGTCCTTCTTTGCGAATATCGCTATGGGGGAGTTCGTGTTGGAGTCTTTTTTTGAAAAAAGCTAGTAGTGATTGTATGGGCTTTATCGAAAATGTAAAATTTAAAATTACAAATATAAAATCCAAAAGTACTGACAATCAGAAAGTTAGATTCTGAAATTATACATTTGTTCTTATCTAAACAAGCCCCGAACTCGCTTTTCAATCAACAGCTTATTACCAAAAAGAAAGAATATTCCCAATAGCAAAGCAACTAAAATAACCGACCAATGAACCATTCCCTCCAATGGAAAGGATTGACTAGCTAACCATTTTGACAGGCCGAAATGGGCGACAATTAGGGTAACCAACGCTAAGACCAAAACAGCGCCGAATAGTAAGGCTAGTTGTTTAACCAAAAGGTCGCTGATTTGTTTGGGACGATAGCCGAGTTGTAAAAGCAAATCAATATCTTGACTCGAACGGCTAATGATTAATTCGAAGTTGAGGGTAAAAACGAGGATGGACAATAGGGTAATGACGAGACCAATGAAGGCGAGAATGCCTAAAATGATGTTAAGCACCAATCCTAATTGTCCACCAATCAATTTTCCCGTCGAGACTTCGTAATTATTGGCTTTTAAGAATTGCTGCAATGCGAGACTGTACGGGTTGTCCGTTGCCAAAATAAGCCTAGAAATAGAACTTTCGGTGGTGCTACCGAATTTTTTATTCGCCCAATCCATCAACGATTTAGGAATTAAAATTGAGTTGATACGGTCGCTAAATCCAACGATGTTTCCTTTG
>JBCCQK010000589.1:0-4897 GCA_039024375.1 Bacteroidota bacterium | reverse complement strand
GTTCCAGCACTCGAAGTGCTGGAACCACTTCCCCTACGACAAATTTCAGAATAACCACTGGTAGCGAACCAAAACATCTACATTTCAATTAGCGGAACACTGATTACAAAACCACATAATGAAGTTAATTACTGCAAAATCGGAAAAATTTCTCAAAAAATACTTGAATAATGCCTCGCCGACGGGTTTCGAAGCGCCCGGCCAGCAGCTCTGGTTAGAGTACATCAAACCTTACATCGACGAGTGGAAATTGGACAATTACGGTACGGCGTACGGTATTATCAATCCCGACAAGGACTACACCGTTGTGATTGAAGGACACGCCGACGAAATTTCTTGGTTCGTGCATCATATTTCTGACGATGGCTTCATTGGCGTTATCAGAAATGGTGGTTCTGACCAAATGATTGCGCCTTCTAAGAGAGTCAATATCCATACGGCCAAAGGTTACGTTCGAGGCGTTTTTGGTTGGCCCGCAATTCATACCCGTAAGGGAAAAGATGCCAATTTGGCCCCCACTGTAGAGAATATTTTCATTGATGTGGGCGCCGAAGACAAAGAAGAAGTAGAAAAAATGGGCATTCACGTAGGGTGCGTCATCACCTACGACGACGAAGTGGAAACGTTGAACAAAAAATTCTACGTCGGTCGGGCCTTGGACAATCGAATGGGAGGTTTTTGCATTGCGGAAGTGGCTAGATTGATTAAGGAAAATAAAGTGGACCTACCCTATCGTCTGTGTATCGTCAATTCGGTACAGGAAGAAATTGGCCTTAGAGGTGCCCAAATGATTGCCGACACTATTCAGCCCAATGTTGCCATCGTAACGGACGTGACACACGATACGCATACGCCTCTATTGAGTCCAAAGAAGCACGGCGACGTCAAAGCGGGTAAAGGGCCATCCGTCACTTACGCCCCCGCAGTGCACAATAAACTGCTAAACTTAATTATCGAAACGGCTAAGAAAAATAAGATTGATATTCAACGAGAAGTAGCATCCAGAAGTACGGGAACGGATACCGACGCTTTTGCTTATTCGAACGGTGGTGTTCCATCCGCATTGATTTCTTTGCCGTTGCGATACATGCACACTACCGTAGAAATGGCACACAAGAAAGATGTAGAAGGGGTAATTAAGTTGATTTATGAGACGCTACAAAAAATAGAATATCAACATAACTTTAAATATTTTTAGGTTGCTTTGAAGGTTAATGAGGTGTATGAGGTTTATCGGGTCAATGAGGGTTATTCAAACGTACTACCTAATAAGCCCCATAAACCTTATCCACCTCATTAGCCCCATAAGCCTTATTCACCTCCCCCCTTACTAGCATCGCCATTCAATTTCCAATCAAAAAGAGTAATCCCCGCATTGAACAAGTAGAAAATGTACTTCGCCACGTTTGCTAAATTCAGTTGCAGAGCGTTTTTGCCTAACTGAATGGTATTGTAAATCATCCAACTTAACCACGTTTCTTCATATTTAAAGGCATTGGAGAAATTTGCGCCTAAGGAGAGTCCAAAAATAAGCGACACCAAGGTGAGAAAAGTAACATCGGTACGACCGCCAAACAAATAGGCTCCTAGGAAAACCAACGCAAAGCCGACCAAAATACCGCCCAAATTGATTAGGTAGTAGAGCATATCTCGTTTACGGATTTTTTCCCCCTTTTTCCATTTAGAGAAGGCAATATTGTGTAAAATAAAAGTAAGTGGATAAGTGATAACGGCGGAATGATTCCCAAATAAGTAGTCAATTACCCCCGAACTGATAGTCGTTAAAATGGCAATTAAATTACCAAAGTTGTTCTGTTTCCCCACTAATCGAGTGGCCAAAACGGAGAAAATAGCCCCAACGATAGAAAAAATACCTAAGGGAAAAGCGCCCGAAGTGACCGTTGACCAAAGGTCCGAAAAAGGTACGCCAAATTGGATTTCCCCATTTTGGTACACCGTTCCGTGAAAATTACGCACCACGGAGACGCCCAATATCAGCGCAGCGGCAAATAAATCAATAGACGGAGAATAGACAATTTTACGGAGTAACGGCTGACGAAGTTGGCTCAAGGTATTCACGTTTTGAAAATAGAAGAAAAGCTCAATATAGGGAATAAAAATGAAAAATCCCTTGTAACCTGTTGGTTACAAGGGATTTGCGTTTAGTTACTTGACTTGGTAAGCAAGTAAACTTATGCGAAAGATAGGCGTTATCCCCTACCCTGCATTTCTTAAGACCGCCCCATGTTTAGGGATGAATCGTTTAACTTGCTGTTTGTAAGAAATGTAACTTTTAACGTAGATGATTTCATAATACCTCCTTTTGTTTAGTGAACGGCCTCTCCCGTTGCGCTCTCGGGCATCGGGCTTGTGCAACTTGCACGGAGTAAAGATACTAGATTTTTTTACAAAAACAAATTGGTTTATGGTAAGTAGTGATAAAATTCAATTTGTTTAGATTGGTAGCAAATTGCTTTCTAAAAGAGTTGAGCTTTGTTATTCGTTATTGGTTTAGGCGTTGACGGTCAACATCTGAACGAGTAACCAATGACAAATAACCAATAACCAATAACAAATATCGAAACTACTGCACATCAATCAAAAACGGCATTCTCGCCTGCAAGCCCGTCGTCTCTTTAATTTCCTTAAACTGTTGGTAGGCGGGGTAAAGTGGTCCCAATTCTTCTCTGAGTACCGCTGCCTTGGCATTTGCCGTAGCGTTACTAGGATTCAATAGCTGGTCAATCAATTGCTGGAAAGGGTCTTTTACCTTAGGATATTCACTGATTCGATACTCCTGCAAGCCTGCTAATTCTTTGACTTCGGCAATAGCATCTTCTAAATCTCCTAATTCATCAACCAGACCAATTTCTAGCGCCTTTTCCCCCGTCCAAACACGACCTTGGGCGATTTCGTGTACTTCGTCTCGGGTCATATCTCGTCCTTCGGACACCCTTTTTAAGAACATTTCGTAGCCGTTGTCGGTCATTTCTTGGATGATGGCGGCTTCGTCGGGTGCATGGTCGTGAAAACCGTTGATACTTGAAGCGTATTGTCCAAGATTCAATGTATCGAGACTAATGCCAATTTTATCATTCAGCAATTCGCTAGCGTTGGGAATCATGGAGAAGATACCAATGGAACCCGTAATCGTATTGGGTTCGGCAAATATTTTATCGGCCATACAGGCGATATAGTATCCGCCCGAAGCAGCGTAATCACCCATCGAAACTACAACGGGCTTCCCTTCTTCCATTGCCAAACTCAACTCTTGCCAAAGGCTTTCGGAGGTCAGTGCACTACCACCGCCCGAATTGACTCGAAGTACAATTCCTTTAATTTTATCATCTTTACGGATTTTTCGAATCATTGGGCCGTAATCCTCATCGGAAACCGAACCCGCTACGTCTTTACCCCCCATAACGATAGTGCCTTCAGCAAAAATGACGGCAATTTTATCTTTGACGTTAAAATTAGTCTTTGGTCGAACTTTGCCCGCGTAATCTTTCAAATTAATCTTGTAAATCTTATCGTCGTCTTCTAGGCCAATCTTTTCTCGTAGCACATCCAATACTTCGTCTTTGTACCCTACTCTGTCCGCTAATTTGTAAGTCACCGCATCTTCCGCTTCTCGAATGAGCCATCCGTTGGCAATTCTGCGCAATTCGTCGGGTGCAATATCTCTAGCTTCTCCAATATCGTTCAAGAAAGTTTGATATAGAGGTTCCAAATACTCTTTGATTTGCCGCCTGTTTTGGTCACTCATTTCCGTCAACCGATACGGTTCGGTTGCACTTTTGAACTGTCCCGCATAATAGACCTCCATCTTGACCCCAATTTTATCCAACATATTTTTATAAAATGGAATCTGTGCGCCGTAGCCTCTAAAGTCGATGGTACCAATTGGGTGTACCGAAATATCGTCAGCAACCGAAGCCATGTAATAACCGTTTTGGGTATAAAACTTGGCGTAAGCAACGATAAATTTCCCGCTCTCTTTAAAATCAACCAAAGCATCCCGCAGCGTAGAACGGGTGACCATTCCGCCCGGCACCATGCTCACATCAAGAAAAATCCCTTTAATATCATCGTCCGTTTTGGCGTGTTCGATGGCATCTACCATGTCGAAAAGGCCAACAACCTCTTCGGGTTCTAGGGTAAAGCCTTGGGGTTGGACGTTATTGGTTTTTTCGGGAATCGGGGCATCGAAGGTAATTTCTAATACCGAATTGGGCTTTACCTCAGCACCCTGTTTGGCCCCAAAACTAGCAGCCGCACCGCCCGCAACGGCAATTAAAAAAAACGAGAAAGCCAACGTAAATAAGGCAATTCCCAGACAAGAAGCGAAGACAAATTTGAAAAACTGTTGCATATTATAAATTAGATAAATGGCAATTTAGACGTTGCACATTGTTCATTGACGATTGGTAATTGCTCAAAGAAACAAAGATATTTTTTATTTGTTTTATTAATCCCTAGGGAAGAATTATCGGTTTTTAAAAATTAGACAATTTCTTGACCGTAAGTTGCAAAAGTACCGCTAAACCGACTTTAGCCAGTTTTTTTTCGATAAATCTTGACTCTCAATAGAAGTTTAGATACTTTTGGTAAAATATTATGATTGCTCCATTCTCACTTTGCTATCCCATCTATATTACTTGATTCTACCTACATTATTAAACAACAAAAGATAAAAACTGAATTCAATTTTTAGCAGATATTACCTTTTCCTATAATACCTATTGACTTTGTTATAAATCTTCAAGTAAGATTCGTATCATTGGTCTTTAATGAACAACCACCAAACCGATTAGTCAGAATTACCTTCTAGAAAGTTGTTTTGCCATTTTTCCAATTTCCCCCCGTTTTGAAAAAGGCCCATCGTATAATAACTGTC
>JBCCQK010000588.1:0-4909 GCA_039024375.1 Bacteroidota bacterium | reverse complement strand
CATTGATTCCTGCTCCAGTCGCAACGGATAACTGCCCTGGTGTTACTATCGACCGACGACTAGTACTAGACCACAGAAATGAGTGTTACATCGGTACAGTAACCTACGAATACACAGCGACTGACCGACACGGATTAGTTTCTGCTCCTGTTCAGCAAGTCCTTACTATTATAGATTGTACTCCGTTGAAGGTGGTTTTCCCCGAAGACTTCACTGTAGAATGTACGGCCGAAGACGGTACTGGATTCACGGGCGCTCTGGACCCATCCGTAACGGGTCAGCCAGTTATTACAGGCGACGATTGTGAATTAGTAGCGATTAGTTTCGAAGACCAAATTTTGCGGTCTTCCGATAACGCTTGTTTCAAAATCATCAGAACTTGGACAGTCCTAGACTGGTGTGCTTTTGACGATAAGAAGCCATCTAATCCAGCACAATTTACTGGTACTCAGTTCATCAAAGTGATTGACCAAGTGGCGCCAATCTTGACGGTACCAGGCGACGAAAAAGTTTGTATCGATGGAACCGATGCGTGTAGTACCACAGTAAACATTGGTACACCCGTAGCAACAGACTGTACGCCAGACGTTAGAATTAGAGCCGAGTGGACCTATATTCCCGACCCAATGTACTGTGGCGCTGCTCAAGCAGGCATGGTCGGCGATGCTTCCAAAGGTTTCGTTTCTCCTGCTTTCGAGCCAGGTGTATTGACGGTAACTTTCATTGCGGATGATGGTTGTAATAATACGACTAAGAAAGATGTAGTTTACACGATTGAAGATTGTAAGAAGCCAACACCTTACTGTCGAGACGGAATCCGAATCGAGATTATGCCTTCTACGGGTATGGTAGAAGTGTGGGCTAAGGACTTAGACTTAGGTAGCTTCGATAACTGTGATGGTTGTGCTAAGGCAGATGTAACAATCTCCTTCTCTTCTGACCCATCCGATGACGTTAGAACATTCACTTGTGCGACTCTTGGAACACAGCAAGTTGAAATGTGGGTAACCGATAAAGCAGGTAACCAAGATTTCTGTAGAACTTTCGTCATGGTTCAAGATAACATGTTCGGTTGTTCTGGCGATAGTAATGCTGGTGGTATGGCTGTGGTAAATGGTAAAGTAGCGAACACCAACGGCGAATTGATTGAAGAAGTAACGGTTTCTGTTAACGGTTCGGCGGACGCTATGCCTAATGCGGCGGTCACGGGCGCAGCGGGTAATTACAACTTCGATTTAAGCGTTGGTGGCGATTACACCATCACTCCAGCGAAGGATATGAACCCGCTAAATGGTGTTTCTACCTACGACTTAGTCTTGTTGCGTAAGCACGTTTTAGGAACAGAGCTAATTGACAATCCTTACAACCTGATTGCAGCGGATGTCAATAAGTCTGGTTCTATCACCACTTTCGATATGGTCGAATTGCGCAAGGTTATCTTACAAGTTGAGCCTACGTTCACGGACAACGAATCTTGGAGATTCGTCGATGCGAACTACCAGTTCACTTCGGACAACCCACTAACAGAAAACTTCTCAGAAGTGTATAACATCAACAACTTGGCTAGCAACATGAGCGTTGACTTCGTGGCTATCAAAGTAGGTGATTTGAACGGAACGGCTACTCCTAACTCATTGATGGGGGCAGAGTCTCGTAATACCGTTGGTACCTTGACCTTGAATACGGCCGACAGATTTGTTGAAGCGGGCGAAACCGTAACGGTTAACTTTGCGGCGGATATGTCTGATAAGGCGGGTTACCAGTTCACGATGGCTTTCGCTGGCTTGCAAATGGTTGATTTAGTAGAAGGTGCTGCGAAAGCGGACAACTTCAACTTGAATTTAGCACAGCGAGGAGTCTTAACGACTTCTTTCGACGGAGTAGCCGAAGACGGTAACTTATTTGCCGTTACTTTCAAAGCAACCACTGCTGGTCAATTGAGTGACTTGTTGAGCATCAATTCTAAGCACACTGCGGCGGAAGCCTATACGACTGCTGGCGAACCGTTAGCCGTAGAATTGAACTTCGAGAAGTCCACGTTGAGTACTGATTTTGAATTGTCGCAAAATACACCTAACCCATTCACGGGTGAAACGGTGATTAAGTTTAACTTGCCACAAGCGGGTAACGCAACGTTTAAAGTAATGGACGTACAGGGTAAGATTTTGCTACAAAACAACGCTGAATTTGCGAAAGGTATCAACCAAATCCGTTTGAACTCCAAGCAATTGGGCGCAACGGGTGTCTTGTACTACCAGCTAGAATCTGCTGACCAAGTAGCGACGAAGAAGATGATTGTTTTAGAGTAATAATCTCTCAATCTATAATTGTAAACCTACAACAATGAAGGAATAACTTCCGCGTTTTTCTCCCGATTTTAAATTGGGATTGTAATGGGTTGAAACCTATGACAAAAAAGTTCACAAAGAACTAAATGTGGGAGTTGTTCCTTCGTCAGCATTAAGACTAACTGTTATTTCAAGCTGTACTATTTAGGTTTACAGAAAAAGCAGTACTGAGAAGTCCCCTCTTTCTTTCGAGAAGGAGGGGCTTCTCTTTTTTGCTAATACGCTATTTTACTTTTTCTAAAAAGCGCTTTACAATTTCTATTTATACTTCTGCTCAATCCCTTATCTTTGCGGTCAATTTTGACCCTATAACGATACATCCATTAATGAGTAACGCCACAGCTAATCCACTAACGCAAGAAATCCTTTCGGAAAGCCTCTGGAAGCTGATGGTAAAATTCTCTTTACCCGCTATTATTGCGATGTCCATTAATAGTGTCAACACCTTCGTCGATGCGTTATTCATTGGGCAATATGTGGGACAAGACGCATTAGCTGCGGTTTCCTTAGCGTTTCCATTGGTGATGATAACGAATGGGCTGGCCTCAATGATTGGTATAGGTGCCTCTTCCTTATTAAGTAGGGCCATTGGGGCCAACCAAGAACAGATTCAACAACGTATTTTTGGCGTATCGACCGTATTAACGGTAATCTGTTCCGCTGTCTTAATGGCCGTCGGACTATTTTTCGCCGAAGAATTGATTGGCTTAATGGGTGGAACGGGCGAAATCCAAGAAATGGGTGCCTACTATTACCGTATCCTACTATTTGGTGCTTTTTTTAGAATCTACGGGGTTGTTTTGAATGTACTAATCCGAGCGGAAGGAAAGATTAAAGAGGCGATGATTTACGGGATTATCTCTACGTTACTGAACATCATACTCAATCCACTTTTCATCGCCTATTACGAATGGGGGATTGCGGGAGCTGCTTGGTCCACCAACGTGGCGATGCTGCTCTTTACGATGATTGGTGTTTGGTACTTTGTCAAGCGAAAAGCCAATTACGACATTGATTTTACTTATTGGCGGCTGGACAAAACGATGATGCGCCCTATTTTGAGTGTGGGGGTGTCCGCGATGATGTTACAAATTATGTTTGTCGTGCAGCAGATTTTTGTCTTTCGTTCTATTGTTCATTACGGCGCTGGCCACCCTGCGCCCTACGACTCCGACTTTCATACCGCTTTGATGGGCGCCAATTATCGGATAATGATACTGATGATAATGCCTATTTTTGGCTTCTCTCAAGCTTTTCAGCCCGTAGCGGGCATCAATTATGGCGCCGAAGTGTACGAACGAGTCAAATCGGGCTTTATCATATTTACCCGAGCGAGTACCATTGCGCTGTTGTTTTTATGGATTTTGGAAATGCTGTTTCCCGAAGTAATTTTAGGTTGGATGCTGCCCGACGCCACCTTTAGGTCACAAGACATTCTGAACTTCCGCATCCAAATGTGTTCCTACCCCGTTTTTCCCTTCTTTTTTATGGGTATTACACTTTTCCAGTCGATTGGTAATGCCAAGACAGCGGGTTATATGTTAGTAGCTCGTGAACTGGGACTTTTCGTTCCTTTCGTTTTACTCTTACCTTACTTATACGGTGTGGACGGAATTTATCACGCCATTGCCCCCACCAATTTTATTGTTTTTGTGGTAACTATTTTTTTAATACGAAAAGAATTTAAAAAGTGGGAAGCAAAAGAGGTGTTGGTTGAAGAAGCTATTGTGTAAATCGGTTTCGACTCTGGAGAGTCGAGTTACAATTACGTGTGCCATCCACGAATAAACGTACCACGACTCTCCAGAGTCGTAAAAGCTGTACCACGACTCTCTAGAGTCGTAAAAGTTTGGAGCGTTGAGTTACATGCTAACTGAATGGGCGCAAGAACAAAGGCTTGCAAATCAGTCTATATCCAACTAGTCGGCTACCCGTCTAAAGTTGTAAGTTATCGAAAGTGAATCAGTTAAAACTCATTGGTTTTCAGTTTCCTTTGTTCCGACCGTGAACCATTTACCGTCAACCGTGGGCCGATAGCCAACTAGTCACTAGTCAACTAATCACCAATCACTAAATACCAAAAAAGAAGCAAGTCCAGCAAAGGTTTTTCCATTAAAACGCAGGTTTCAAAGCAAACTTACTGGACCACTTCCCGAACATAACCTCGGTTAAGATTGGGACGTCATATAAAAGTAAAACAACAAATTGCGAATAGGGGAGACAGCCGTGCATGATTCCTCGATTTGGGTACGCACGATTATCTAGTTTTAAAAAAAGCGGGGGATTGGCTAATGCTATATAGGTAAATAACTGAGGGACGAAAAGGAAGCAATAACAACGTATTGGTCCCTATTGAATTGAAAGTCAAATTGGAGAAATTTAATTAGTAACGCAAGGAAGTTTCTTGCAAAATTGTGACCCTCAAAGTAAGTGAGTTGATTTAACGCTGGATGAAAAAATTGGATTGGACAAAGTCATTGATAGCTAAATTAAGGAGAAAATAGGATAGATTATCAGCCATTTTTGTATGGCTAAAAAACAGGGTTCTACTGCTATTTTCT
>JBCCQK010000587.1:0-4929 GCA_039024375.1 Bacteroidota bacterium | reverse complement strand
CTTAAATTTATATCCGAATGATAATGATGTGTATGAGAAAACCTAACAATCCCCCACATTAAGCTAGTCAATTCCTAGTACTGCTCCCTCCAAGTTGGGTTTTTTTATCCATTTCGATAGATACCCCTATCTTTCCCCCTTAGTTTTTGTTGTCGAATCGACTTATATATCGATTTCTCGAAATCGCTGTCACAAACTCTACATTTTAACTAGTGAAATTAAGTAAAAAGGGGGGTAATTTTATGGAAGACACAAGGCGTATATTAATCATCGAAGATAATCAAAGTTTTCGAGTGTTGATGAATCATTTCCTTAGCAAAAGCTACCAAGTAGTGACTAAGTGCGATGGTTTATCTGCAATGAAATGGTTACGACAAGGAAATCAAACGGATTTAATCCTTTTGGACTTAGGAATGCCGCTAATGACGGGAAAAGATTTTTTGATGGGATTAAAATCTAGTGGATTTTTTCAACATATACCCGTAATAATTGTTTCTGGTAACAATCCCGCTACATTTACTACTAGTGCAATGAATGATATTCAATATTACTTTGAAAAGCCTTTTGACCCCGTGAAGCTACGGGAAAAAATTGAACAGATTTTTACAGAGAAAGCCAATTCTATTTCTTTTCACTAATACTAGAAAGACTTAGAATAGCTATGAGACTTATTTGTAAGCGGTTGATTTAAAATGTTTTAGCAGCGTTTTTCCTCTTCCGTTCTACAATATACTACTTGTCCTTTTACGGAAATATCCCATGTTACTACCAACTATTTTTGCGATGTAATTTAAAAGTCCTTCTGAGAAGGCACTATAAAGACTAAAACTAGCAGAGCTATGGACAACCTGTGCTATACCCCTAAGCCAATCTAATCCTGCGTTTAGCCTACTTATTTTAGTTCTTCTTACCCCAAGCAGACGCTTAATATTTATCATTCTACATTAGAATGAACAATGCTTTTACGTCTATTTGCAAGGTAAGTATTAGTAATAGGGTTAAAACAATAACTATGAGTGTTTCTACTTTGCCTAACTTCTTTACTAAGGAGAAGAGACTACTTTTTGTAAAGGAAAAATGGGCCGAGGATGAGATTAGCCTAATGCGGCTACCTAACAGTTTCCAGTCCGTTTCCTTACTCTCCCTCAATGAAATGGTTCGAAATTTTGACCATCGGTCGGTTCTACCTAATGCTATTTTAGTTAATCTAGACTCCGTTTCCCTCACTCGTGTTTCACCTATCTTGAAAAGACTGAAAAGTCACGACTTACTGAAGCAGGTTCCTATCATCGGTTTGAAATGTGATTATTCAACCATCCAAAAAAATAAATACCTACAGATTGGATTCAGTGATTGCTACTGCCAACCGCTAGATTGGTCGTCGATAGAATTACGAGTTCGGTTTCTGAATAAATATCAAGAAGAATTAGAAAAAAACGAAGCAGACGTATTTTGGGATAAGCCTTATCAAATGCCCATTGGTAAAAGAATTTTTGATGTACTAGTAGCCAGTTTTCTTTTGCTACTTTTATCGCCCCTTTTTCTAATTCTTGCAATTTTGATTAAGGTGGAGAGTAAAGGAAATGTGTTTTATTACTCTAAGCGAGTGGGAACGGGCTATCAGGTTTTCGACTTTATTAAATTTCGCTCCATGCAGAACGGTGCAGATAAAAAGTTAGGACTTTTGGTCAATGCTAATAGTTATGGTAGCCCCGAAACAGCCTCGACTTTTTTTAAAATGAGAGATGACCCAAGGGTAACGTTGGTAGGCAAGTTTATTCGCAAGACGAGCATCGACGAATTACCCCAGCTAATCAACGTTTTGAGAGGAGAAATGTCCATCGTTGGCAATCGACCCCTACCGCTCTACGAAGCCCAGAAGTTAACCTGCGACGATTGGTCTAAGCGTTTTATGGCGCCCGCAGGACTTACGGGACTTTGGCAAGTTGATAAAAGAGGCAAAGATAATTTACCCGCCGAAGAACGCATTCGGTTGGATATGTCTTACGCAGACAGCTACTCTTTTTTGATGGATTTAAAAATTATGCTGCGTACCTTGCCCGCAATGTTGCAGCGAGAATAGTTGCCTTAGTATTAGAGTATCAGGTAAGAAAGTGATAAGCATCCGTAGCTGACCTAAATTAGTAGCTAAAAATAGCACCTCATATTTAAAAAGATGACTCAACCTCTGATTTCTTTCATAACGGTGAACTATAACCAAACCCAGTTGACGCTGGAATTGATTGAGTCAATCTATGCTTATACAAAAGTACCTTTCGAGATAATTGTGGTGGACAACGATTCTAGGGAGTCCCCTAAAGATATAATAGTTGGGAAATACCCCAGCGTGAACGTAATTGTAAGTGGTGTAAACAGGGGCTTTGCTGGTGGTAATAACCTTGGTGTTGCGAGCAGTAACGGTCAGTTTCTATTTTTTATTAATAACGATGCGGTCTTAACCGAAGGAGCCATAGAGCAATTATTGGCTTCGTTGGACAATCCGAGTGTCGGCGTAGTGAGTCCTTTGATTTGCTATTATCCAGACGATTCGCAAGCGGCAGACGTTATTCAATACGCAGGAGCGACCAATGTTCATCCGATAACGGGTAGAAATACTATTATCGGAGAACGGCAAGCAAACCGAAGTCAATACTACCAGTCAAAGCCCACTTTTTATGCACACGGAGCGGCCATGCTCGTCAAGCGGTCGGTGTTGGAAAAAGTGGGCATGATGTCCGAATTTTTCTTTTTGTACTACGAAGAATTGGACTGGTGCGAACAGATTCGCCGAGCGGGCTACACTATTTTGTTGGAACCCAACGCTACCGTTTATCACAAAGAATCTATTTCGGTAGGAAAAGGGAATCCTCTGAAAACCTACTATTTAACGAGGAATCGAATTTTATTTATGGCACGAAATCGGACTGCGGGGCAATATCTTCTATTCTCCCTTTTCCTGTTTTTTGTTACCCTTCCTAAAAATATAGTAAGCTATTTGGTCAAAGGTGACTGGGCGCATCTAGCCGCATTTTGTAAAGGTATTTGGTGGAATTATCGACCCAATCCTGAACGGAAAACGGCCGTCCAATCCCTACGACACCCCTTCCAGCCCGCTCTAATAACAACTTAACGATGATACAGTTTTTTTACTGGCTGATTAGCGGTACGCTGCTTTTTTTTTTAGTATTTCCTTTTGGAAAAGTACTATTATCCCGCTTTTTCACGGAGCAAATTGACGATACTAAAGTGACCGAAGACTTTGACTTCGGGTGCATTATCACGGCCTACAAAAATGTAAAAATCACGGAGCATTTAGTCCGTTCTTTACTAAAACAAAGCCACCAAAAATTTCATATCTACTTGGTAGCGGATGCTTGTGACCCTGCTGAATTTTCGCTTGAAGACGAACGACTGACGATTCTTTATCCCAATCCACCGCTAAAATTAAAGGCGAAATCTATCATTCATGCAATGGATAGCTACGTCCGCCTGCACGATTATACAGCCGTCTTTGATGCCGACAACTTAGCCCATCCCAATTTTCTAACAGCAATCAACCGCTATGCCAATCAAGGCTATCGAAGTATTCAAGGGCAACGAACGGCCAAGAATTTGGATTCTATTTATGCCTGTGCCGACGCAACGGGCGAGTTCTACAAGAACTTTGTGGAACGTTACGTACCGTACTTAATTGGTTCTTCTTCGGTGATTTCGGGTTCGGGGATGGCGGTAGAAACCAATTTGTATCGAGCCTATTTGAACAGCCCCGACATTCAAGCGGGCAAGGAGAAATGGAAAAAGATGTTGCAGGAGGACAAGATTCTACAAAACTTCCTGCTGCGCCGAAACGAAACGATTGTCTTCGCCAAAAATGCCATCGTTTACGACGAAAAAGTAACGACGGCCGACCAAGTGGAAACGCAGCGTAGCCGCTGGCTATATTCCTATTTTCAAAACTTACCCAATTCCTTAGGATTGATTCGTCGAGGACTTTTCAACTTCAGTTGGAATCAGCTAATTTTTGGTTTGATTACGATTGCGCCGCCTTTATTTATTCTCCTATTTTCTTCTATTTTCTGTCTAATTTTAGGGCTCTTTATCGACCCGACCATGAGTATTTATCTCTTTATGAGCTTGGGCATTTTTGTGGTCAATATCTTTTGGTCGCTCTACTTATCCGAAGTGCCTGACAGGATATGGAATGCACTGTGGGGAATCCCCTTGTTTATTTTCAAACAATTTACGGCCTTGTTTAAAATGAGCAATCCGAACAAAAACTTTAAACATTCGGAGCATACAAAAGCGGTGAAGATTGAGGAGCTTTTAGGGAAGTAGTTGGTGTAGTGACTAGTGATTAGTAATTAGTGACTAGCTAGGGAATTTACTGATTTTTTGAACTTTTGTTCTACTTAAAAACTATTGTAGGATTTTAGTTCATCGTCATTAGTAATTGTTATAAAATATGAGCCACACAGCAAATAGGCGCATGGGATTTAGCCTCTGAGAGAAGAAATCCTGTAAATCTTGTAATCCTGTCTAATAATTTAGCACAAAGAGAAGTAACCCTGTAAATTCTATAATCCTGTCTAATAATTTAGCGCCAAGAGAAATAATCTTGTAACCCGCTCGACTGCGCAGCTGGCGAGTCCTGTCAAATAAGGTAGGCCAATCTTGTGGAAGTACTTAACGGCCAACGTCTAAACAAATAACCAATACAAAATAACCAATAACAATCCCCCAAAAAAAGAGTAGCGATAGCTCCAAAGGAACTATCGCTAACTTACATACTCACATTGAAACCTGTAAAATTGTAAACCTAAAATTGAACACAAGTTTCAACTTCTTTAGCGTCCAAAAAGGATGCCAATATCTTTAATATGATTTTTGGAGTAGGTGGTATTAGTTGTTTTGCTGATAGTTAGCAAAATT
>JBCCQK010000586.1:0-4930 GCA_039024375.1 Bacteroidota bacterium | reverse complement strand
CGGACACCCACATTTTTTGTTTGTACAGCTTTGCTTCGTAGCGAAGTTCGTAAGAGATTGCTAAACTACCCGACAAGCGAGCTGCGAAACCAATTAGTTTACGGCGTCGGTCTTCGGTACCAATAGATTCTCCGTCCGTTGCCCATTCCGTTGCGCCAATTCTATTGATGACTAGCTGATATTCGATGTTTAAATCGGAGTGAAAAGGCGTTAGAGATAGTTCAACGGCTAAGAGTCTATTTTTCGTTGGAATTTCGATATTCAATTCGCCCGATTGAATGACCACATCTTCCATTTTAGTAAACTGAGCGACGCCATTTACTTCGAAATCAATCGGTTGGTCAGCGTCCGTACTCGATTTTTGAGCATTTTCAACCGCTTTTGCGGCGTTGATTTTCCCATAGCCGTAAAATGGGCTGTGTCCTTTGGCGTCGTAATCGCCAAATTCCTCGTCGATTTTATCACAGGAATTTTTAATAATTGCTTTGACTTCTGTATAGGTTAAATCACGATTCACCCCCAACATCAAAGCAACCACTCCTGCCACGCCTGGGCAAGAGGAAGAAGTGCCACCAAAACTATTGGTATAACTCCCTTTTAAATCTCCGTCCATCGCAGCGCCCGCATTGTAGCCAAGGCCGCCGAGTCGGTCAGTCGTCCAAATGCCCGGAGTTATAGGCTGTTCTCTCGGAACGGGGACGTAGCGAGCATCGACGTCGCTACTCGGAAAACAGCACCAAACTGCTTGGCCATAATCACTGTAATAACTCCTAACTCCTCGGTCGTTGGAAGCAGCTACGGCAATAACGTCGGGGTGGCTTGCGTAGCCGTCCAAATCACAGCTTTCGTTACCATTTCCAGCTGCCCAAACAATGACGCACCCTTTTCCATCACGCCCTTCTTGGAGAGCGTATTCCAAAGCTAATCGGGTGCTATCGGGCAATAAAAATTCTCGGAAATGTTGTGGGTCTTGACTGTCCCACCAAGGACCGTCCATTGGTCCCCAACTGCACGAAATGACGTCCGCCCCGTTATCCGTTGCCCACCAAAAGGCTTTGGCTTCCGCCAATGACCCTAATCCGCCCGAGCGAATGGGCATCAATTGTGCTTTGGGAGCAACGCCCGATGCCTGCCCAACTCCCGATGCACAGGCGACCCCCGCACAAGCCGTTCCGTGCGCTTCTCCCCTTCTTTTCGGGTTGCCGTCTTGCTCGTCAATTACAGTATCATAAGGAGAAACAATTTTACTAGCAAATTCGGGATGTAATTGGTCCACTCCATCATCAATTATGGCAATAGTGATGCCCTCGCCTTTGGTATCTTTCCAAGCTGCTTCCACGTTGACGTGTTGGTCAATAAGCAAGCCGTTTCGCTCAGTGGGTTTAAGATGCCACTGCTGGGTAAAAATACTTCGGTGTTTTTTCTGCCGAACCAATTCGGGGTGACATAGTTCAACATCTTTATGTTGTAATAGCGTTTCCGCACAGGCAAATATTTCACAGCCCGTTCCTTCGCACGCACAGGCGAAGTAGGCATTGGGCGCAAAACCCAATTTATCTTTGACTTCTAAATTCTCTTTTGCCAGAATAGCTCGGCAGTCCGCTTCGGATAGGTCGTCTCTAAATTTGATAAAAAAGTTTTCTGTGTAAATAACGGGTTGGCCCGATTTGGCGTCTTTCAAGACTCGGCCCGCAAAATGAATGCTCTCTTCTTGTTTAAAACTTTTCCGAACTTGATTGCGCAGTTTCATGCCGCCGCCAACGCTTCGACTCTTTTTGTCAATACATTGAAAAACGGTCACATTCGCTTCGGGAAAGCTAATAACAGGCATCAATTTGGGTAGTAAATTGCGGGAAGCCGCCGACAGGGATAATTCTTTCATCGGTACGTTTTTCTTGGTACGAACGACGACTAAGTCGCTCGCTTCGACCAGTTGGAGGGTGTGGCCTTTTTTTCCGCCGTAGTGGTATTGGTACATGGATAAATTGATTAATAGGGTTAGATAATGTATATATGAGCGAAAATTTTTAACTTACTGATTTACAGCACTTTTGAATTTTGAATTTTGAATTTGTAATTTTAGATTTCACTAATTGTCCACCAGTCTTTATTTTGCCGTTTTATTCAATGAGGAATGGTAGCCATTTCCTTCATTCTAGCTAGATTTTTTTTGACAATATGTACAACCAAGAAACCAAGACCAACTCTTTACTTAACACTTTCACAAAAAATAGATGCTTACTATTAGAGAACGCTTAGGCATGTTGCGGTCTATCGCCGCTTACTACTGGAAACCCTTTAACAAAAGGCGTTTGATGCGGTTTTATAGTCAATTTGTAAACCCCAATTCCCTTTGCTTTGATATAGGTGCACATGTAGGCAATAGAACAAATGCGTGGGAAGCACTCGGCGCAAAAGTAGTTGCGGTTGAACCCCAGCCTATCTGCATGAACTACCTAAGAAAACGATTCAAAGGGAAAGATAGTATAAATTTATTAGAATGTGCAGTAGGAGAAAAATCGGGAACGGCCAAAATGTTTGTAAGTGAAATGACGCCGACGGTTAGTACGCTTTCTCATAAAAGTTGGCGAGATACTATTAACGAGGATACCTCTTTTGAAGTCAAGTGGGAAAATCAAATTGACGTCAAAGTAGTCACTTTAGACACCCTAATTGACCAATACGGCATACCTAATTTTTGTAAAATTGATGTAGAGAATTTTGAATTAGAAGTGTTAAAGGGTCTATCGCAACCCATTCCTTGTCTTTCGGTTGAATTTTATCCCGCTACTATCGACAATGCGATTAAATGTATCGAACGCTTGGAACAATTGGGTCACTACAAATATAACTGGTCAACCGCCGAGTCGCAGCAGTTTAATGCTGCTGAATGGTTGAGTGCCGAGAAAATGATTTCGATATTTAGTAAATATAAGAGAGACGACAAGTATGGGGATTTTTATGCTATTTTATAGTTCTCCTAAAACAAAAAATGCCCATTCTCATAAATCAACTCATCATCCGCAAAAATTTGCCCGCCGTCCATCATATCCCCAATCATGTCCCAATGAATAGTCGATTGGTTTTTTCCGCCCGTTTGTAAATAGGACTGACCAAGCGCCATGTGAATGGTCCCGCCAATTTTTTCGTCGAAGAGTATATTTTTGGTGAATCGGTCAATGTTATAATTCGTACCAATGGCCGCTTCACCAAACCTTCTGGCACCGTCCGATTTCAGTAGCCTATCCATAAATTCTTGGCCGCGCTTGGCTTCCCATTTTTCTACGTAACCGTCTTTGACCCAAAGCGTTACACCTTCCACTTCGTGCCCCATATACACCGCTGGAAAAGAGAAATGCACCACCCCGTTGACGGAGTTTTCTACGGGCGACGTATAAACTTCACCCGATGGCATATTGGTCTGCCCGTCGGAATTAATCCACGTTCGACCTTTAGTAGAAAAAGTAATGTCGATTCCGTCCCCTTTGTACTGTACTTTGTTTCGCTGATTCAATAAATCCACGATTTTTTGCTGGTTCTGACGTCGATTGAGCCATTCTTGCTGCGGGTCGTCGGCGTACAAATTGCAAGCGCCGTAGATGAATTGCTCATATTCTTCCAAAGACATATCCGCATTTTGGGCGGAGGCTAGCGTCGGGTATTGACAAAGGTTTCGCTTTAAGGATTTGGTAGCTGTGCGTTCAAAATAGGTTTTGGAAACCGATTTCATTGCTTTACTTCGAATACTTGACTTTCCTTTGGGAATATTCTGGTCTTCCTTTAAATTGAAGGGTGCTCGAATATAAATGTAAGCATCGAAGGTTTCCATCGCCAATTTATACAGCGGCGATACCCGTTCTAACTGCGCCTCGGTCGCTTCGGTCAAGAATATGCGGTTTTTACCTCGAAAATCGAGGTCAATTTCCACGTGGCCACCCGCTTTGATGGCCGACCGATAGACTTCTTTGATTAGAGGTTCGGCTAAGGTAGTACTTCTGAGGTATAGTTTTTCGCCCGGCTGCAATTCTACGCAGTAGTGAACTAGTAAATCGGCATAGCGTTTCAAAATGGAATCCATAGATAAACAGGTTGTTGAACTAAGGTCAAAATTTAGTATATTTTGTAAAATAAGTATCCTAATGCAAAATTAGTCAAATGGTTATATTGCTGTATTGTTTTATTGCTTCATAACTATATGGCCATACGACAATATAACCATACAGCAATAAAGCTACGGAAAACTTCACCAAGCTAATTTACTTCAAGATGAATACTAATCGAATGATGATGACGGAGTCGTGTATTTATTTCAAAAATCTCGTATTTTTGAAGGGTAAAAATAAGTGAAATCTTGAGAAAACCCTTACGCTCGTGGAAAACGAAGCCCTCTTAGATAAAATATCCCGTTCTTTTAGCGTGGAAATGCCGATTGGCAATTCGATGGACGCCTATCTTGACCACATCTTACCCTTGATTCGCCCTTGGAGCGAAGATTTGTACGAAGAAGAATATTATCTAAACGTCCGTTGGTTAGAAATGCGGGACGATGAGCATTTTCACGAAACCATTTTGCACATTTTTCGCCCCAAAGGCGAGTATATGATAGTTCGAGACGGCGACATCAACGGCGCTCGTTGGAAGACTTTACCCAACTCCAATACGATGATTTTGGAAGCGGGCAACCGGAGCGAGTTGTACGATTTGGCTTTTATGAACTCCGATTTTTTTATTTTGAGGAAGCACGGCGACCAAGCCCGAAAAGGAATGCGAAAATATTTTGTCTTAGGTAGAGAGTCCGTTGTCGGTCGATTGGAATGGCGAGACATGATGGAATTGATGTTTAATTTGTATCGCAGTAATTCGAAGGTGATTGTTTATGTTGGCGTTTTGGTAGTGGTCGTAGCCATCATTATTTTATTTTCTATTTTAT
>JBCCQK010000585.1:0-4930 GCA_039024375.1 Bacteroidota bacterium | reverse complement strand
CTACGCAAGATTTCGTAGAAAATTTGGATTTTATCAAGGCGATTTTTTCGAAGAATAGCGGGTTATTTTAGAAAAAAATCAACGAAGAGAAAATTCAAATTTTTAGAAAGATGCGTAGGTTATTTTTTGCGAACTCCCTTACTTCTTTAGGGCGAACGAAAAGTCGTTTTTATAATGTGTAATCGACTGACAAAAGTTGAAAACTTTGAATATATTGGTTTGAAGATACAATCTTCAAACATCGACCGACAATTTTTTCAAGAAGTTACATATTACGATTTTGACTTTTCGTTCGCCCTATTACTTCTTTCTAGTTTTGAAGAATAAAAATAAAGGTATTCTCATTCTCCGTCGATATTCTTCTGAACTCTCGAAATTTGCTCGTTGTGGTTTAGATTCTCGAATTTCCAAAATGTCCAAGTTCGCTGCTTTAAGTGCCTGCCAATATTCCTCTAAAGTTCGGTGATATTTTACTACTTTTTTACCCAACCATTGATTGACCCTTTCGCCACTGTCGAAGTAATTGTCCACTATCCAGTTTCCTCTGCGTACTTCTTGGTGATACGCCTCGTAGCAACTCGTGATAATTGGATGCTCAATGGAAAAGACAAATTCGCCTTCTTGTTTTAAGCTATTTTCAATTTGCTCAAAAAGTGCTTTCCCGTCAGCAATATAGTGTAACACCAATCTTGAAATCACTAAATCGTACGTTGATTGTCCGAAGGTAGCCTTTTCAATATCATTTTGCGCTACCGTAGCGGGATAGTTGACCAAGTTTTCCTTAGCTAATCCAGCCATTTTATAAGACCCTTCTATCCCGTAATAGTTTGCTGCACCCCGATTTAGTAATTCGATGCCATACTTTCCGTCCCCACATCCCAAATCTAATACTTTCTTTCCAGCAATTGGTCCGATTAAAGCATCTATAATAGGTTGTTCAATCGCTTTGTTGGGGGAATCTCCTCTTTTTCTTTTTTGGTTGTACTGTTTAAAAAAGTCGGGGTCATCATAAACGGTGTAGCTTTTGTAGGGCATAATTTTCTGGGTTGCATTTAAGGGTGTCAAGAGCAATTTCAATTGCTTATAATTTCTCCTTTGGGTGGGTTTCGACTCTGGAGAGTCGAGATACCTGTTTATCCCTTACTTATTCGATATGCGACAAGTCCTCTCCCAATCGTCTATTTTGATTGAGCATTTCAATAAGTTCCATCTGATGGTCATTCAATTCAAAATCAAAAATATTAAAATTTTCGATGATTCTTTGCGGAGTTACGGACTTTGGAATAACTGCTACTCCTCTTTGAATCAGCCATCTTAGGGCAATTTGCACGGGCGTTTTGGACAATGATTTTCCCATTTCTATCAACGTTGGAATGCTCAATACTTCTCCCATCATAATGGGGCGCCATGCTTCCAATTGAATATTATTTTTTTGACAAAAACCGAGTAGTTCATTTTGACTCAAATGCGGGTGCATTTCCACTTGGTTGAGTGCGGGTATAATTTGAGCGTGTTCCATCAATTCGTCCAGTTGTTGGATGCTGAAATTGCAGACACCAATGGCCTTGGCTCTGCCTTCGGCGTATAATCGCTCTAGTGCTTTATAAGTTTCTTTGTATTTGCTTTTGACAGGCCAATGAATTAAATAGAGGTCAACATAATCTGTCTGCAATTGACGCATACTTTCTTCAAAAGATAATAAGGTTTTATCGTAGCCCTGTTCGGTATTCCAAACTTTAGTGGTCAAAAAGACCTCTTTTCTGTTGACGCCACTTTCTTTGATGCCTATACCTACCCCTCGTTCGTTTCCGTAGCCAGAGGCGGTGTCTATTTTTCGATACCCGTTTTGGAGTGCCGTCATAACGGCATTCTCTACTTCTCCATCGTTTTTGGCGAACAGTACGCCTAGTCCAATTGATGGCATCTCTAAGCCATTGTTTAAAATGAATTTTTCTTTAGTTGTAGCAACCATATTTAATCTTTTTCAAGAGTACTCCCCAAGCTAAACGCTTGTCTAAATGAAACCTATAGCTATTTTCTGAAATCCGAAATTTAACTTGAAGTAAGCCAAACAAAAGTAGAAAATGCCCCTTTGTTTTGCAACTGTATTGCAAAAAGAAAATAAAGGGGACACTTGGCGCAGTGATGGATGATAGCGCCTATTCTCAAAAATAGGCGCTATCCTAAATTGCTAAAGCGGGATGAATTGCTAAAAAAGGATAGGCGGTATTTTTTAGAATCTATTGACACCCCACATCCTTTTAGAGATGAAAAGGTGCAGCGCACCGATAACATTTGTATCAAAAGTTGGTCGAAACGCTCCAAAGGTGCAGCGCACCGTCCACATTAAACCTTATTTTTAACAAATGTGGACGGTGCACTGCACCTTTGAGACCCACTTTCAGCAGCAGGTGATACAAATATTATCGGTACTCCGTACCTTATTTACCCTAAAGTAACCTTGTGGGGTGTCGTTAGATTTTTTAGAATACCGCCTATCAGGATGCTAGCTCAACTTATTATTTGGTCGCTTTTTCCAAAGTGTACCGCACCCCAACGTAGAACTCTCGGCCACGAGTGGGCCCCCAAACGGTAGCGGTGTCAAAGTGTGGGCCAAAAGGATTTTCCCAACTTAAAATTGGGCGACGCTGCCGAAAATCAAAAATATTCTCACACCCCGCATACCATTCCATTCGCTTAAAATTGTAAGTGAACTGCGCATTGACGACGGCGTAGGGCGTCGAAAAATCGGGGCGTTGAAAATCAACTGGATTCGAGGCAGTATTGGGTAGTCGCTGCTTACCGTACCAGTGTACATTCAAGTCAAGATGGTAATTTTTGGCAGTTGGCTGCCAGTTCAAATTGCTTAAAAGGTGGTACCTTGCTGTAAAGGGCAGGGGATTTTTTTCGCCTTCTACGACTTGATAGACGTCTAAATAGGTAAAGCCGTTTTTCCAAGAAAGACTGGGGCCAAAGTTGAGTAACAACTCGGCTTGTAGGCCATTGCTCACACTCTCCCCTGTAAAGTTTCGGACAAAAGCTTTTCGAGGGTCGGTGTCGTAATCTGGGAAAATTTGGTTGCTAAAATCGGTGCGGTAATAATCCAAACTAAGATAGCCCGACAGTTTATCTTCTCCAAATTTGCGGGTCAGATTGACCCCGTAATTCCAAGCCTTTTCGGGCGCCAAATCGTCGGCGATAATGAGGTCTCTGGAGCTGGCAAATAAGCCGATATTTTCGCTAAACAGATTGACCGTACGCCAGCCAAACCCTACATTGGCTCTCAATACCGTTCGTTCCGATAAATTGTATTTCAGAAGGGTTCTAGGAGTCAGTTGAAAACCAAAATCGTTGTGGTGGTCTCCTCGAATACCCGCCAACCAAGTTAATTTATCCTCTAAAAGGAAGAGGGTATTTTCGGCGAAAAAACCAGGAATGACTTCTCGCTGCTGATAGTCGCCAGCGTACGTTCGGTTCAAGACATCGTTCTCCAAGCCAATCTTTTCCTGTAAATTCAAGTAGCGAAAACTAAGTCCCGTTTTTAATACCTGCCGTTCGGCGTAGGTATATTCGTACTGCGCTTTGGCGTATAAACTGGTTTGTTGCGCATCGTAATGTACTGTTCCAAAGTAGGCATCCTGCCCTTGCTGAAACCCCGAAAAAGAGACAATTAAATTGTGAACATCGTCCCAACGATACCCCGTTTTTGTCCACAATTCGGGCTGATGGAGTTGAACATATTGTCCGTAAATGGAGGTGCTGCCTCGGTCTTCGGACGTAAAATTGGTTTGCCCGCCTATTCGCTCTTCGTTGAGCCAGCGTATCCCAATTTGACTATTCCATCCCCATTCGTTCGGATTGCCGTAGTTCCACGTATTAGTGAAAGAATAGCGGGTAAGCAAGGGGACATCTAAGAAGTTGTCCTCGTCTCTATCAATGCGGTCGGCGGGTTGAACGGCGTGAAAAGCTGCCAAACTCTGCCAATCGCCCGTTTTAAACGCATAGTTTAGGTTCACCTGCTTTTCCATAAAGCTATTGAGGTACGCATTAAAAAGTAGTCGGTCGGTATTACGTGGTTTTTTGGTCTCCACGTTGACCTGTCCGCTGATACTCTCGTAGCCTTGTAGGACACTATTGGCCCCCATTGAGATGGAAATTTTATCCACCATCGTCCCAGGAATACTACTGATGCCGTAGGTATAAGACAGCCCTCTAATCATGGGCAGTCCGTTGATTAACACTTGATTATAGACCCCCGACAACCCTAAAATGCGCAATTCCTTGGAGTTGGTAATTACATTGGTTGTATGCGGCTGAACCGAGGATTGTCCGCCAAAACAGCCCGCCAAGTCGCAACAAGCGGCTTGTTTCAAACTGGTCTGGGTAATTTGTTGGGTTTTGATGGGATTGATGTTGGAAATAATAATAGCATCTTGCTTGCCTTGCACTACTACCGCTTCTAGGACATTGTCTTCCCTTAGCGTAAAAGTAACGGTGTTCGTATTCGGCTTCACGTCCAAGGTGTCGGCTTGATAGCCAATGTAACTGGCTACCAAGCGGCTATTTTCCACTACTTGAATAGTGAACTGCCCCTCCACATCCGTTGCTGTTTGTACCTTTGTTCCCAACCAGTAAACGTTGGCGCCAATGAGGGGCTCACCGTTACTGTTTCCGATGTTACCTTGAATCGTTTGACCTACAAGTCCTAACGGCAGAACAATCGCAAGGAGTATTATCCATTTTTTCATTGCTTCTTAATTTTGAAACTGTTCGAGTGAAGTAGAGTGGCTGAAAATCACGGGGTAACGGGAATGTCTTTCGACAGCAAGTTGTGTTTTCAAAATAGTCATAAAGTTGTGTTTTAGTTCTTTGACATCGTTGCAAATTCTAATATTTCTTGTTCCTGTGGTACTTCAAGGGTAGAAGTTTT
>JBCCQK010000584.1:0-4930 GCA_039024375.1 Bacteroidota bacterium | reverse complement strand
TGGCGATGAACCCGTTCGGCGCCACAGCCTTGGCCAGCGAATCAAACAGCCGCGTGTCCAGCCGTTCGCGGTCTCGCTGGCGCGTCAAGGCCACTTCGCTCTGTGGTGTTTGCGACCGCGCGGACAGCAGGTTCAGCTGCCCCGACGGCTGCCGCACCACGCCGCGCTTGGTAAAGATGCGGTCGGCGCCGTTCACCGTTTCAAACTGCATCGACATCGCGCCAACTCTTTTCGACGAAGGCTGGCAAGAAGAAATGGGCATTACCTACCAAGATATTCAATGGGAGGCTACGGGCGAACGGTTGACCGAAGCTACTTTCCAAACGTACAGAGAACGGGGCGGCACGGTCATTATTCACATGATGAAACCCGAGTGGATTGTCAAAGGCATCCAAGACGAACGCACGATGATTGGGTCCGACGGTATGCCGTATGCGCCCGGTGCGCACCCCCGAACAGCGGGTACTTTCTCCCGTGTATTGGGCCGCTACGTTCGGGAACAAAAAGTCATTGGGCTGATGGAAGCCTTGAGAAAAATGACCATTATGCCCGCTCAACGCCTCGAAGCCATTGCGCCCATGATGCGCAGTAAAGGTCGGCTCCAAGTTGGGGTGGATGCGGATATTACTATTTTTGACCCAACTACCATTATTGACAAGGCAGATTTTAAAGGGCTAAAATATTCCGAAGGTGTCCAATACGTTTTAATCAACGGGCAATTGGTCGTTGAAAATCAGCAAATACGTCCTAATGTTTTTCCAGGCGAGGCAATTGTTAGTAAATATAGAAGATAGAGAGGTCAGAGGTCAACAAAGGTCAGACCGTTTTACTGTCAGAGGCCGAAGTCGATGGTGGGGTTGTGTAGAAAGGGTATAAACTAATTAAATTTCAATATGCAATTAAGTAATCTTAGCTGATTGTTTAATTGCTAAAATTGTTAAACTATTAGTGTAACATACTGTATAATAACAATTTAACAATAAAGCAATAAAACAATTTTCCCAGAGAGACTTAACAGTTACACAGATAATTTTTTACATATAAGGACTTTTGACACAACCCCACCTTCTATCACAATTTAATCTGACAATCGTAGCCCCTTACTTCTATTATCGGCGCATCCGCCAAAGCTCCTTTCACCTGTCCCCGCACTTCCAAAATACTGCTCTTTTCCTTGTAATACTGACTTTCAAAGTCGTCTTCGGGATAATCAATATTACCGTGGGTCATCGCGGCGTCCAATTTGTATTTGACCGATGTGGGAATCCGCATATTGACTTTGGTGTATTTGCCATCCACTTTTAATCCTTCAAAACTATCGGCAATGGAAGCAATATCCAGTTGGTCATCGTAAGAAGCTAATAGTCCAATTGCCCCCGTTAGATTGTCAACATTAAATTCGGTGTAGCGCGACTTACTTACTTTAAAATTTCCCACTTCTTTAAAAGTAAATTTATCGTCGTAGGACTCGTCCACCATTAACTCTTCTACAGCCCCAAATTTAAAACTCGAATAGCGACTACCAAAAACCGTCATGCTTTTTCCCTTTTTGCCGACCAAATCGGCATCATAAATATCAAAAAAAGCAGTATTAAAACTCCCCATTCTGAATTCGGAATAGCGGTCGCTGATTTCTAACTTTCCACGAACGTTGCCCAATTCCATTTTGTCGTCGTAGGCTTTGATTTTTAAATTATCAGTGTCGCCAATCGTCAACTCCGAATATTTGGAAGACAGGCGCACATCTTTGGCCGCTCCGAGTTCCATTTCGGAATCGTACAGCGTGATGTCCGCATTTTGAATATCCGTCAAAAAGGCTTTCCCGTATTTGACCGTCATTTCCAATTCACCGCCAATTTTTTGGGCTCGGAAATCGCCATCATAAACCGACACCTCCACGTCTCCTCGAAAATCGTGGTCGATGATAATGTCTTCGTATTTGTTTTTGAGCGACAACGCCTGTAATTCGGGAACCGCTAATAGCATTTCTACCGTAAACTTTTTCAACCCTTTGACTTTAGCTCCATTTTTAAAGGTGAGCGTAATCCGACCGTTTCGACCATTCCAATTTTTAATCCCCAAATCCGTTTCAATCGTCACTTGATTGCCAAACTCGTTGATATCGACTTCGAATTGGCTCAAAGCCCGTTCGATTTCTTCGTTATCCGTCCCTTGAATACGGATTCGAGCCGTAAGATGCACTTTGTCATCTTTGGAAGCCACCACTTTGAGCAAACCGTAACGATGGTCCACCGCTACCCTCCCCTCTTTAGTTAGGTCAAAAGTGCGCTCGACCGTTTTCGTTTTTTCCTGCTGTGCCTGTCCAACCGTTGCCATGAGCAGCAAAATGAATAGTAGAAATCCTCTAAAACCGTAACCTATTTGGAGACCTAAATGCCTCAATCTGTGGCCTGTAAATCGTGAACCGTCAACCGCAAACCGCCCTTTACAATCTAATTTCCCGTTTTTCATAAAATTCTTTTTTTTCAATTTCTTTAGCTAATAAGTCTAAAATCCGGATTTTTCGTTGGTAATGCCGCTGCAAGAATTCGAGTAGTTCCCGTTCTTGCACGTACTGAGGTACGTCTTTTGCCCAATGTTCGTACTCGCCGTCCAACTCCCGCAGTTCCTGCAAAACTTGTTGAAACGCCACCGTGTCAATCGACTCAAAGTTCAATTCCGTCATTTTTTGGTTGACCTGTTGTTGGAACTGTTGCGCTTGTTCGGCAATTTGGGGCGCATAAACCGCTAAATCAAAGTCATTGCTAGTAGCAGTAGATGCGGGATTCAAAAAACTGCCCACACCAATACCAATGACTAAGGCCAACGACGCTGCGATGCCCACCGCCCATAACGTAAATCTGCGACTACTCTCAGGCTGCTCTCGTAAGGAGATGACCCTGCTTGACGGTTTCTTTTTTTCATCTCGCGATAGTTCCGTCCGAACACCTCGCCAAATTTTTGACAAATCGGGCGATTCAATACGGTCGAGTTCTGCCCTATTTTTTTTGATGTGTTTTTTAAGTTTATCCATTTGTTTTTTCATTAGACAAATTTGAGAACGTCGTGTAGTGCTACTTTTAAATTTTGAATTTAGGATTTGTAATTTTAGATTTTTCACCTTCTTCTCAACAAATCCTGCAACAACTGCCGTCCCCTCCGATACTGCGTCTTAGACGTCGATTCGGTAATGTCCAGAATCTGCGCAATTTCTTTGTGCTGATACCCTTCAATTAGATACAACGAAACGATAGCTCGACAGCGTTCGGGCAGTTGCTTAATCGCATAGTGAATGTCGGTCATGTTATAAGCAGATACTTCTGTTTCCGTCTCTTCAAGTGGTGGATTCCACGCTTCCGACACTTCTACTATCTGATAATTCTTCTGACTGCGGATAAAATTCAATGTCGAATTCACCGTAATTCGTTTTATCCAAGCACCAATCGTTGAATCTCCCTGAAACGTGTGCAAATTGCGAAAGACCTTGACAAAAACCTCCTGCAAAATATCCTCCGCATCCGCCGAACGGTTCACCATCCGCACTGCCACGTTATACATCGCTTGGGCGTACTGTTCGTACAAGGTTTGCTGTGCCTGTTCGTCACCAGCAAGGCAATCTTGTACCAAGGTTCGGTCGGATTCGTCGTAAAAGGATTTTCTCAATGTTGGGTGCTTTGGTAATAAAGACCCGAGGGAAGTGGGAAGGTTGGAAAAAGATGGAATTTTATAGCCAATTACTAAAATGGGAAACACTATCCCTAAATAGAATACCAACAATAAAAAATATAATCATTACCAAAGCAAGCATAAATTTTTCAGGAAAAAAGTCAAATTCATACGACTTTTTGATGCTCCGATTAACGATACCAAAAGGAAGGCGAAGGAAAAGAAAATAAAGAAAGAGGTAACTAAAATATTTCCAAACGGGGTGGGTGGTCAAATCGCCAGCTATTTTTCCGACAAATAACCCCATAAAAGTCCATACTAGCGTTCCTAAAATGATAAAAATAAAAGTTCCAGAATAGTTAATGATAACCGTCTCTTGCTCATCGACTAAATTATCCTTGTTACTTTCATCTTCGTTGAGTACATCCATGGAAGCATCTCCAGCCACTTTGAAAGCACCAAATAAAAGATAAGCGTAACAGCAACAAATAGTTACTGGAACTAGGTAAGCTAGTGCAACTAAGAAGTTCATTTAAAAGATACTACTGATAGATAAGTCTCAGAATTCATCGAACTAAATTGATGAACACATCGCTACTCCTCTCCTGTCTGTTCAATCGCCAAACTCCCCTTCCCCAATCGATTCACCGTACAATCTTCGGGTACAAAAATGCGGATTTGAATCGTTTCTTCCGCTTCTCCATTTTTGGTGCGAATCGGTCGACGATTGACTTCTTTAAAGGCTAGTTCAATGGCGTTGTCAGTAAGGTTTTCAACGATTTCATAGCGACCTTGGTCGATAAAATGTTTTAAGATATTCGGTGGGATATTCTCCATTCGGACTTTGGTCTCGGTCAATATAGTATTACCCGCCCAAGTTTCTACTTCGTAGGGCGTATCTAAGGTAAGGGTAATGTCCTTTCGGTCTCCCATTTCGAAAGATTGATGAATCACCTGAGCGGAAGTCGGGGTAGGTCCATAGAGCGATAGGAAATACACGAAGGTGTAGAGCAAGGTAGTCATTATTGTTCTAGTTTTTGTTTTTAGGCTGCTCTTAGGGGGGAGTTGTACGCAGTCAGTAGCAGTATTACTAGAATCAAAGATAATTGAAATATTACTCTTTTTCATGCTGTGGGGGGATTAAAAATTTAGAACCTTTAAATTAATAACTTCGCCAAATGAATGATGGGTGATAAATGATGAATTATTTTTATGCGTAATAGCTGCAAAACGTTTGTATTATGAAATGAAAAATTATTCCATA
>JBCCQK010000583.1:0-4947 GCA_039024375.1 Bacteroidota bacterium | reverse complement strand
ATTATCGGGATATATTCGATGAATGGAGTGGACTAAATGACGAAATGTACGCTTCTAATGAAAATTCAAAATCTAAAATTACAAATTCAAAATCTAAAATTATTGACAATCATACAACTAGAAATTTTAGTTTAATCATGTATTTTATAGCTTTCCTATGCAGATTAAATTAATACGCCTCCTCGAAATAAACCGATTTTATTTTTATCGTAAAAAAACCTAACCATGTTAAATCGAAGAAAATTCATTCGACGTTCCGCTTTGAGTTCTATGCTGGCCACATTGGGACTGACGAGTGCTTGTACCGAAACAACGAAAGCCGCCGAAGGCCCAAAACCTACTACCCCAAAAGCAAGTGTTATTGCCACTTGGAACAATCAGCTAGCTAACCAAACGGCGTGGGAAGTTATCGAAAGCGGTGGCAGGGCTTTAGACGCCGTAGAAGCGGGTGTTAAAATTCCCGAAGCGGACGAAAAAGACCAATCTGTTGGCTACGGCGGACGACCCGACCGAGAAGGAAAAGTGACTTTAGATGCCTGTATCATGGACGAAACGGGTAACTGTGGTTCGGTTTGTTTTCTGCAAGGTATCAAACACCCTATTTCCGTAGCTCGGAAAGTGATGGAAGAAACGCCGCACGTGATTCTGGCGGGGGAAGGCGCTCTAAAATTTGCCTTAGAACAAGGGTTTGAGGTAGAAAATTTATTGACGGAAGCCTCCAAAAAAGAATACGAGGAATGGCTAGTCAACTCGGAATACAAACCCGTTATCAATATCGAAAATCACGATACGATTGGCATGGTCGCCGTGGACCAACAGGGAAATATTTCGGGTGCTTGTACTACTAGCGGAATGGCCTACAAAGTGCACGGAAGAGTCGGCGATTCGCCCATCATTGGTGCGGGAATGTTCGTAGATAACGAAGTGGGTGGAGCGGTGGCAACGGGCGTTGGCGAAGCCGTTTTGAAAACACTGGGTTCTTTCTTGGTTGTAGAATTGATGCGACAGGGCAAAACGCCCCAAGAGGCCTGTGAAGAAGCCGTTCAGCGTATCGCCAAAAAGCAGCAATATAAAGATATTCAAGTGGGTTACTGTGCCGTTGACAAAGCAGGAATGCACGGAGGGTACAGTATTCAGCCAGGGTTTAGCTACGTTTTGAATCAAGGAGAAGAAACACAATTGTTCGAAGCCAAATCTTTTCTTGCTGGATAGTAATTAGCGGTCAATATCTAAGTAAACAACGAAGTAGGTATTCAACTCAGGTCAGGAGACCTATGAATATTTGGTATCAAGTCTGGAGACCATAGCCGTCAGACTAACGATTCAATTATACTACTTTGAAAGTAAATTAGGTTAAAAACCTAAAAGATATTGATTTCAATCTCGGCTAATAGAGCGGGATTGAAATATCGCCAAAATCATAAGTAGCTGAAATCAAAAGCTATTTTCTTAGCCTGACGGCTATGGTCTTGAGACTTATATACATCGAAAAGCGATAGCTTAATTCCATTTTACCTATTCGTTTGTCAACATCTAAACGAATAACATATACCAAATAACGAATAACAAACCAACCAACTTTTGTCAAGCTACTATCAATCTTTAGCGGCGCTATCCATTCCTCACAATAGCTGGCAACCAAAGTGGATTAAGGTTGTTAAATAACTTGATAACAATTATCCATTCGAATTGCTGAGTCATGAAGCATATTTACTGTATATTTTTTCTACTAACTCTTTTTTTTGCTTGCAATCCGTATCGTAGTTTGCCCGAATTGGTGTACGATAATGATTGGGAGACGAAGCGGATTCCCGCTACGCCACAAATCAAAAGTGGCGACCCCGAAGCGGGCTGGAAGTATCTAATTGAGGGAGATTATATCGGTTCGGGCGTTCCATTCGAACTGGTCGAAAAGAGAATTACCAAAGAACAAGATGGCATATTACCAAGAGAGGGCGTCAACGCCAAAATGCCTTTTGGACTGACGGCTTTTCAACATGCTAACGGCACGATGGTCATGTCGGGCAACTGCTTGACTTGCCACGGGGGCTTTTTAGAAGGAGAATTTGTAGTGGGTTTGGGGGGTATTGGGCAGGAGTTCAACGATTTTTCCAAAAATAATACGACCCTTTTCAAAGCATTGAACACCTTAACGAAAATCAAATACAAGAAAGGGTCAAAAGAACGGGAAGCCTACGAGGTATTTGGTAAAATCAATAAAGAAGCATTGTCCTACATCGTTACCCCATTTGACGGGGTCAATCCCGCTTTTCGCTTAGAAGAGGCGTACATCATGAAGCGTAAAAAAGAAGATTTGACCCTGCAAGAAGATAGTAATTACAAGTTGGACAAACGCTACACCTTAGCTTCCGACGTTCCGCCTTGGTGGCATTTGAAGAAGAAAAATGCCTTATACTACAATGGTATGGGACGAGGAGATTTCACGAAATTGTTGATGCAAGCCTCCACGCAGGGCGTCAAAGACAGTACCGAAGCGAGAGAAATTCAAAAAAACTTTGTGGACGTACTGGCCTATTTGGAAACCATCGAAGCGCCCAAATACACTCGCCCAATTGACGATAAACTAGTTTGGAAAGGAGAGAAGTTGTTCAATAAAAAATGCAGCAAATGTCACGGTACTTACGGCGAAATCGAAGCCTACCCAAATAGACTAGTGGCTCTCGAAGAAGTGAAAACGGACCCTTACTATGCCCAAAATTTTAGTGCCAAAATGCACCTCGCTGATTGGTACAACGAAAGCTGGTACGGTCAATCAGAACCCAAGTCTTACGTCAAACCAATGGACGGCTACATTGCACCGCCTTTGGATGGGGTTTGGGCAACGGCACCCTTTTTTCACAACGCTTCTGTCCCCGATTTGGAGGCCGTTTTGAATAGTAAAAAACGACCCACTTACTGGCGAAGAGGAAACGAACTGAATTATGAGACTATGGGCTGGACTTACAAAAAGGAATCAAAAGGCGGTAGCAAAAAAGTATATGATACTACCTTGCCCGGTTACAGCAACGAAGGGCATTATTACGGGGATGAGTTTACGGACGATGAGCGGAAAGCAGTGATAGAATATCTGAAAACACTTTGAGAACTTCCCACAACGCTTAGCGTAAGTGTCTATTCCCTTACTGCGCATCAGTCTGATAGGTTTTATATTTTAAACCAGCCCGCACAGCAGTCTGGCGGGTTTTGACTTTCTATTGACTCCTATATTTTTGATACTTTTGTGTTTGGTGTAAATATAAGTCATTCTATCAAAAGTATCTTTTCTTTTTACATGGGATTCAAATCTTTCCTTATCAAGCCGTTTGCCAAAAAAATTGCTAGAGACATTAGTCGCTGGTCGAAAGAAGCAGTCGGTGCTCAAGAAAAAGTTTTTCAATCGTTAATAGCTGGTGGGAAAAATACCGTTTTTGGGAAAGAACACGGCTTTGGTACCATCAAGAATCACGAAGCCTTTCGACAGCAAATACCCTTGCGAGACTACGAAGCACTGCGACCCTACGTTGACCGAATCAAGAAAGGAGAAGCGGACATCCTTTGGCGGGGAAAACCCAAATATTTTGCGAAGACATCGGGCACGACTTCGGGCGTCAAATATATTCCTTTGACCAAAGAAAGTATGCCCAATCATTTTAATTCGGCTAGAAATGCGCTCTTCAATTATTATGCTCAAACGGGGAAGGGAAATTGGTTGGATGGCAAAATGATTTTTCTATCGGGTAGCCCCGAATTGACCGAAGTAGGGGGGATTCCAACGGGACGACTATCGGGTATCGTCAACCACGAAGTGCCCAGTTGGCTACGGACGAATCAGCTACCAAGCTATGCTACTAACTGCATCGAGGAATGGGAAACTAAATTGGACGCTATTGTTGAAGAAACGTACCAGCAGGATATGCGTCTCATCAGTGGGATTCCACCGTGGGTACAGATGTATTACGAACGATTATTAGAAAAGACAGGCAAGCGTTATATCAAAGATATTTTTCCCAATTATTCTGTCTTCGTTTACGGCGGCGTTAATTTTGAGCCGTATCGGGCGAGTTTAGAAGCATTGGTTGGTAAAAAATTGGATAGCGTAGAAACGTATCCCGCTTCCGAAGGCTTCATCGCTTTTCAAGACGACCCGAACGAGAAAGGATTGTTGCTGAATGCTTATTCGGGTATTTTCTTCGAGTTCGTTCCCACCGAAGAAATATTTTCTGACCAGCCTACTAGATTGACTTTAAAAGAAGTCGAGTTAGGGGTAAATTACGCCATTATTATCAACAATAATGCGGGACTTTGGGGCTACAATATTGGTGATACGGTGCAGTTTGTCTCCAAAGACCCTTACCGGATTATTGTATCGGGACGAATTAAACACTTTATCTCTGCGTTTGGCGAACACGTCATTGGGAAAGAGGTAGAAGAAGCCTTGCTGAAAGCAGCCCAAACGGTGAATGTCCAAGTCGTTGAGTTTACGGTAGCACCGAACATCAACCCCGAAGAAGGCGGCTTACCCTACCACGAATGGCTCGTAGAATTTGAGTCAATGCCCACTAATTTGACGGCTTTCGCCGAAAAGATTGACCGAGAGATGATTCAACAAAATATTTACTATGAAGATTTAATTAAAGGTAATATTTTGAGGCCGTTGAAAATAAGGCCCATGAAAAAAGATACTTTTAGGGCCTACATGAAGTCGCAGGGCAAATTGGGCGGTCAAAACAAAGTCCCTCGGTTGTCCAACGACCGAAAAATAGCAGAACAGTTGATAGCGCTCCAATAGTTATAAATAAAGAAGTAAGGGATGAGGAAATAAATAAACTACGCAAGATTTCGTCGAAAATTTGAATTTTATCAAGGCGATTTTTTTGAAGAATAACGGGTTATTTTAGGAAAAATCAACGAAGAGAAAATTCAAGTTTTTAGAAAGATGCGTAGGTT
>JBCCQK010000582.1:0-4947 GCA_039024375.1 Bacteroidota bacterium | reverse complement strand
TGAATTTATGATTTAACGTTTTACATTTTCTTCGGATGCTGCTACTGCAACTATCTCAGAAGATGACAAAAAAGATTACACTTTTCCTTTTTTTTATCGGGGGAATGAATTGGTGCTTGCTCCGAGCGCAACAAGACCCGATGTTCACCAAATATATGTTTAACTCGCAGGTGTTCAATCCCGCCTACGCTGCGAGTAAAGACTTTCTATCCGTCAATATTTTGTACAGAGAACAATGGTGGGGGTTGACCCAAGGTTCGGGAGGAAACGCCTTCAAATACTCTCCCTCGACCCAAACAGTCACGCTCCAAAGTCCCGTTGGCAATAGAGTTTCCCTCGGTGGAACCCTCATTAATGACCGCATCGGCGCAAGAAGTTCTACAACGGCCAATTTTGTTTATGCCTACCATTTTCCATTCGCTACGGGAGAACTGTCCATTGGATTACAAGGCGGCTTAATTAACTGGCGAGCGGATTGGAGCCGATTAAATTTTAAAGACCCACAAACGGATGACCCCATTTACGCCGAAAATAACCCTAACCGAATAGTCCCCAACGTAGGCGTCGGCCTTTATTATTATTCTGATAATTTTTACGCAGGCTTTTCCATTCCGCACGTCATTGAAAATGACTTACGAGATTTTATCCCCGAAATTGACCAAAACAGTAGTCGCAACGTCGATAGATACTACCGCCATTATTTCTTTATGACGGGAGCGGCCATCGAACTAGCGGGTAAAAGTTTAGTTTTCAAGCCTTCGCTGTTGATAAAAAATGTAGGGTTATTGTCCGATTTTGCGGCTAATCAGCAGTCCATTGCCCAAGTAGGTGCACCTACCGAATTTGATATTGACCTATCTCTATTTTTTAATGAGGTTTTTTGGATTGGCGTTGCCTATCGCTCTGCGTTTGAAGTGGCCGCTTTTGGCGGAGAAAGTTCGAACGATTCGGTCGATATTTGGTTTTCCTTCTATTTGGACAACGGCATGCGTATTGGTGCTGCCTACGATTTTCCCTTATCACAAATTCGACGTAGCACCGCTGGGTCGTTCGAACTGATGGTCGGATACGACTTGGATTACAAAGTTCGAAAAGTCCACACGCCCCGCTATTTCTAAGTTTTTCTTATCTTTGAAGGCATGTTCAAACATCTAAAAGAATTTCGCAAACAACTCGGCATCGAAGAAAGCGATGAATACATCGGCAACATGTGGGGCTGGAAAGTGTCGTACATCGGTCTTGCCGTTCTTATTTTTCTCATTGCACTCTATTTTTATCGAGCAACCTACCATCCACAAAAAGTAACGGGACCATCGCCCATCAAGATAGAAGACGTTCGATGATTACCCGCCACTAACAGGCGGAATCAAGGCGATTTCGTCCCGCTCGCTGAGTACGTGCATCTCATCACCGTATTCCTCATTCACTGCAATTAGTAAAGATTTTAATTCCTCTATCTTTGGGTATTTATCCACTAAAGTTTCCTTTAATTCCTTTACGGTACTTCCCGAAGGTACGTTCAATTGGAAAATTGTCTGGCCTACTATATCTTTGGTAATGCCAAAAGCCATTATTTCTAAAGTCATAAAATCTGTTTTAATTATTCTAGTAGTTCTAGTCATTTTTAGGCTTTAACTAAATACGACATTTTGTTGGTATAGCAAAAGTTTAAAAATTAACACTTTACTTTACTAGTCACTAGTACCTAATCACTAGCATTAACAAAAATACACTCCTATAATGACATTAAAAAATATCTTTTGGGGGTTCTCCTACTGCTTGCTACTATGGCAATGCGACGCTAAGATAACCTCCGAAAAAAAACAAAATCCCACAACTAATCCAATAGAAATTACAGCGGAAAAAACCGTAAAAGTGGGTGCTGCCCGATTAGATGCCTATCTCGACCAAATCCTCGATAAAAACGTTGCTTTAGTAGTCAACCAAACCTCTACGATTGGCTCAACCCATTTAGCGGACACTTTATTGAGTTTAGGCGTTCAAATTCAACAAATATTTGCTCCCGAACACGGTTTCCGGGGGAAGGCCGACGCTGGCGAAAAAGTAGTGGACGGTATTGACGGCAAAACGGGCATTCCTTTGGTTTCTTTGTATGGTAAAAACAAAAAACCGAGTCCAAAGCAGTTGGAAGGTATTGACGTGGTGGTGTTCGATATTCAAGATGTTGGTGCTAGATTTTATACCTATATATCCACCCTACACTACGTTATGGAGGCCTGTGCCGAAAATGGAGTCGCAGTACTAGTTCTAGACCGACCCAATCCAAATGGTCATTATATAGACGGTCCAATCTTAGAGGCAGACTACCAATCGTTTGTCGGAATGCACCCAATTCCCGTAGTCCACGGGATGACCATTGCGGAATACGCACAGATGGTAAACGGAGAAGGCTGGTTAAAGGATGGGATTCAATGCCAATTGACGACCGTTTCCTGTCAGAACTACAATCACGAAACGGTTTACGAACTCCCCATTAAACCTTCTCCTAACTTACCCAATAATCGGTCGATTTACCTCTATCCGTCGCTATGTTTTTTTGAGGGTACCGTTTTTAGCGTTGGGAGGGGAACCAACTCCCAATTTCAAGTCTTTGGTCATCCCGATTTTCAAAAAGGAGACTATACTTTTATTCCCCAGCCGATGGAGGGTGCAAAATATCCAAAATTGGAAGGAGATAGTTGCCGAGGATTTGATTTGACGAAGTTACCATTAGAAAATATAAGAGAAGCTAGAACGCTGAACTTAGACTATTTAATTATGGCTTATCAAAATTATCCAAATCCCGAAGAATTTTTTCTAAAAAATCTATTTTTTGATAGACTAGCGGGCGGAAAAAGATTACGAAAACAAATTATTGCGGGGAAAACGGCAGCGGAAATTAAACAATCTTGGCAGCGAGACTTAAATCAATTTAAAAAGACGAGAGCTAAGTATTTGTTGTACGACGCTGCCCTACCCCGATAGTGGACAAATCAAACGTACGTTTGACCAGCTGATAAATAGCCGCTTCTTTGTCGTCGCTTTGGCGAAAAATAGTTCGCAAATAAGGAAGTAAATTTTGCTTTGACCGCTTTTGCAACCCTAACTTAATGCGATTCGCTTTCGCCTTATTGGTGGATATTTTCAGAACAGGTTGAAACAAAAAGTCATCCTTTGGCGAAACTCCTTTAATACTAAAATCAGTTAGTCGAAGTCGATAGACGTCAAAAATAGCACTCAATAATCCATCGAGGCTATTGTCGTAGGTTAATAGAAGATATTTTGATTGAGTGACATGCATCAGTAAAATCTACGGTTCGGCTATTTGTCCAACCACAAATATCTTATCTTTTCCAATTTTTACAAAATGTTTTTTAAAATTTTATTTTCACTATTTTTGTTTAAAAAAAACAGCACTACGATAAAAAGTGTGGGTAATTCCTTAATTACACAACTAAGAGCGTCATGTTACTCATGCCGCTCAATCGTAACATAACGCTCCGAGTTGTGCCAAATCCATAGGGTGTAGCCTACCCACACTTTTCACCATAGTGTCAAAAAAACTTCCAATACTGACAGGTACTTTTAGATTTTGACTTTTACATTTTAAATTTTGATTTTTCACCCTCCCAACTCTAAATCTTTCATCAACTTCAAGCTAATGAATTTAATCATCGCTTCGGGGTCTTTGGCGTAAAAGCTATTCCAGTAGCTTTTTTTTCGAAACCAAGTCGTTTGGCGTTTGGCGTAGCGGCGCGTATTTTGTTTGATTAGGTCAATGGCTTTTCGCTTAGAAATTGTTCCATCGTAATACGCAAAAATTTCCTTGTAACCGACGGTTTGCAACGGTGTCAAATGACGAAAGGGATACAACTCATACGCCTCGTCTATCAGACCTTTGTTAATCATTTTTTCTACCCGATTATTGATACGATTATATAGATAGTCCCGACGCATTTCTAGGTAGATAAAAATGGGTTCAAAATTGCGGATTTTGGGAGATTGGTATAAAAAAGAGGAAAAAGGCTGGCCACTCGCTTCGTAAACCGACAATACTCGAATCAAGCGATGCGGATTTTTATTGTCCATTACCTCGAAGTACTCTGGTTCGATGGCGCGAACTTTTTCTCTTAATGGCTTAATCCCGTGTAGTTGAAACTCTTCTTCAATTTTTGCCCTAACTTCCTTGGGTACTTTTGGAAAGTCATCGAGTCCTTCGATGACGGCTTGAATAAAAAAACCCGACCCACCCGCTAAAATGGCCATATCATAGCTTTCGTACAAATTGTCCAAGAAGGGAATAACTTCTCGTTCGTAGTCCCCTGCGGTGTAAGTATCATGAATGCTTAGGTTATTGATAAAATGGTGCGGTGCTGCGTCCAACTCTAATTTACTGGGTTTGGCCGTACCAATATTCATCTCTCGGTAGAACTGACGACTGTCCGCCGAAATAATCTCTACCCCGAAATGATTGGCAATTTTAATGGCCGCTTTGGTCTTACCGCTTGCGGTTGGCCCACCGATGACGACTAAATATTTTTTCCTAGGCATAGTGGGCAATATAAGCAGTCTAGGAGAAATTTTCTACCTTTTGGGCAAACATTTATGGGTTAGATAGACATGAATGTTTCAAAATGGTTGACAAAAGAAACAATCCATTTCTTCCAAACAAGGAGTTATTTCGGATTTTCTTACTTTTGCTATTCCATTTTTTATCAAAAGAATTAAGGGACGACAAAAGAGCCGTTTTTTCTGCTCTGTGATGCCACCAAATAATGAGGTTACCTTATCGAATCGTACGACCATTAGCTAGAATTGCACTGAAAACTTACTTTAGCAAAATCTACCTCAATGGACTTGAAAAAATTCCGTCTGACGGCCCCATTATTTTAGCTGCCAATCATCCAAGTGCTTTTTTAGAACCTTGTATTCTCGCCACCACACTAC
>JBCCQK010000581.1:0-4957 GCA_039024375.1 Bacteroidota bacterium | reverse complement strand
CTAGTGGTTCAAGTCCTAAGTAACTGACAGTTTAATCGAGCGTATTTTTTCGCTAGGCAAGGCATTTTTTTTGAGAATAGCCGTCGCTCTTTAAGAAAAAAATAACGTAGCATAGCGGAAAAAGACGCCGACTTAAACTGTCAAGAATTTAGGTCTTGAACCACTAGTATTACTGAAAAAATAAATTGACCAAAAGAAATTTTGCGTAGTTTGTTTAATTCCTCATCCTTTACTTAATAAAATTAGCACCTCTTCCCACAGTAATTCATAAGGTACCACTTCTCTGTCTAGCCGATTGAGGTCGTATTCAGTGGATTGTGATTGCAATCTATTCCAGTCCGTTACAGCGTGCCTTTTTGTTCCATTAACCGTAAAGTTCCCCCTTACGACTGACTTTAAACACCGTAAGAAATACTTTGTACGTTTAAAATACCTAGTATTGAAATACCGTGGAATTTCGTAATCCAATGTTAGCGAAACTTTAGTAAACTTTTTCAAGTTTCTAGTAGCCAAGTAGAACATTAGTTCTAAGACCATAAAATTAGCTTTCTGAGGATAATCTTTTCTACCTTGTTTTATTGTATTCGCAAATCGACCAAATCTAAATTTGTCGTTGAATTGTATTCTACCTAATACGTGGTAAAGTGCCAAATAGCCCTCCACCATCATCCACCGGTTAATCAATTGAGTTTTCTCAAGATTTCCAATGTATTTTTGCGCTTCTGTCCATGCTTGAAGGGCAATTGAGGGCTTATTAGTTTGAAAACCATACAAGGCTTTGTATAACATTATAAGATGCCAGTTGAATCCACCTTTTACAGTAAGGCTTAAGCATCCATTAATCGTTCCCTCTGCTCGAATATAGTTTTCGCGAGAAATGTAGATTGGAAGAAGATTGATAAGAAAGTTCAACTTCGTTACTCCAGGTAAAGTAAAATTAGACCGCTCAAAAAAAGATAAAGCAGATTCTGTATTTGATAAAAAAGTAGCTTCGTCTTTTTCAAAGTCCGCTTTAAGGTTTATTAACGTGTGATAATAGTACCTAAATTTAGGTTGATTTAAAATGGGCCTATCAGCTATGTAATCATCAAAAGAGTCGAAACTGCATTTCTTTAGTTTCTTTTTTTGGTAAGCTAGTATTAAACTTGTGTAGATTTGTTCCAAATCAATCTCCATATTGAGCAGCTCTCGCAGCTTACGACCCTCATTTTGGTAGTGTTGATGTTTTTTAGCATTTGGAGTTGTTTCAGAATAGTGCAATTCTAGTGTTCGACTAACTGAGATAGCCATTTCCAGAAAGCCCATTCCCTTGGCCCTTTTAATTATTTTATCAGCTAACTCTAAAAAGGCTACCTTTTTATTTAAATGAAATAATATTTTAGCCTGTGTGAAGCCTATCAAAAGTTTTACTCTTTCTTTTTGAGCTGTAGTTAAACGACCGAACTTTTGGAGAAGGATTCCGTCTAATGCGTTGTTTTTCAGACGACTATACGTAATATAGAAATTACTACTTGACCGCTTTTTCTTGAATACTTGTATAGCTTCACTTCTATCTACTTCTTCATTTAAACAAATATCATATAAATCTAGCATAGGCCCCTTATTAGGGATGAAAGCTGAAATACTTATAATTTCTCTGAGTCCTTTCATGTTAGAAACTTACAAAAATTTATTTATCTAATTAATTGACAACCAATATGTTGCAATCAAAATAATAATGCAATAAGAATTTTTTATCAGATAAAATAAAGTGTTTTTTGCTTTTTTCCAAAATAAATTGGGTTGTTTCTTTGTAAACTCAACTATTAATTCACTCAAAATCTTTTAAAATGACTATTTACACAAACTTAATCATCATATGTGATTCTACGGAATGGTAGAAAATTTACATCGCTTACGATGTATCCGATATAAGACACGAAAAAAGGAGTCGCAATCAAAGATTACGACTCCTTTGTGATTTTCTGTATATCTTTCACCTAATCCGTTGGTTTTCAGAAACTTTTTCCTTAACTTGTTCAGATAAATCTAAATTTGGCTATTTAGAGGTAGCTCCAAAAATCTGAATTAGGTTTCTAAATACACGGCTGGGCAGATTATAGGAGTAGGTATGCTAAACTAAATTGGTTGATTCTCTCTCTTGCTCCTTGCCCAGCTACTTCTAAGTTACCAAAAAAAGTTTATCTCTCCTAATTTGCCTATTTTTTGTGCATTTTTTCAACGAGAAATCTACTTCTTTTCCTACGACATTATCTCACCACCAACAACTGTCCTATGTTCAAAATCGAATTTTGAGAAATCGAATTCAATCGACAGATTTCTCTGACGCCTAGGTGATATTGCCCCGCAATATGAGAAAGAGTGTCCCCTTTACGGACTCGATGATACTTGGGTACCACTTTTTCTGCAACAACTGCCTGTTCTTTGGTTACAAAAGCGGTGAGTTGACTCTTTCGGTAGGCGTTATGGTATCTGGGAGATTTCAACGAATTGGTCACCCACAATTCTTTCCCACGAATCGTTTGGCTTCCATCAAAATTAAACACGTATTCTGGGTGAATACAAACGCCTTTGTATCGTACCTCCAAATGTAAATGACTCCCCGTACTTCTTCCCGTATTACCTCCGTAGCCCAATAGCTGTCCCTCAGCAATTATGTCGTTCGGCTGTACGGAGTAAGCGGATAAGTGCGCATAGACCGTTTCTACCTCATTGGCGTGTCGAACAACCACCGTCTTGCCGTGTCCTCGACTGTATCCCACAAAACGAACAATTCCAGGAAGAACTGAAACAACACTATCTCCCGTAACTAGGTCAAGGTCTATGCCTCGATGGGGCCTTCTGCGCCGTCGGCCAAATCTCGACGTAGTGACTAATGTTCCAGAGACAGGGTGGGTAAACGTAGTTTGGTCAAATTCAATTTTGAACGGCGTTGGTAAGACGACACCATGATAGGGATTTACACGGTCGGATAACCATATATTCTCTTCCGTAGATTTTAGTTCCTTCTTGTTTGTGCTATCTATACTTGCAACTAACAATAGTCCATAATCCGATTGACTGATAAATTGGTTAGTTTGTGTGTTAAGGTAGGAAACAGTACCATCTAATACGACTTTTTGAAAAGTACTATCCAGTTTTGTTTGTACGTGTGCGAGGGCGCCATCAACTTGGCTGAAAACAGATAGAGGCGCAATTAGAACTAGGAACAGTACGTACAGAACAAATAGGTGTTTATTGAAGGTCATTTTGTAGTAGTCTTTTGTGTAAAACAGGTATATTATCGCAATCAGCGCAAACTTAGGTAAGAGTTTGAGGTCAAGGATAATGCCTCTATGCTTTAACATTTTTTTAACAATTAAGGTGCTTGTCTTCCCAAAGGAACTTATTTGTCTCCAAAATGTTTTGTATATTGAGTAATACTTAGGTCTTCATCAAAAGAAACAATGTCCGAAATATGAACAAATTTGTTACGCAAGAAGAAATGGACGAAAAAGTTGGCTACCTCGAGGGTATCCTTGGTCGTTTCATCGCCCAAACGGAACGGTCCATTAATCGTTTGGAGCGGAATATTGAAAAAATGAGCGCTGAACTGAAAGAAGACCAGCGTAAAATGAAGGAGGATACACTGGCCTTAAAGAAAGCATTAGAAAAAGACCGTAAGGAAAGTGAGCAGTTTCGTAAGGAAAGTGAGCAAGCTCGCAAGAACATGAATAAGCAGTGGGGCAACCTAGCGAATAGACTAGGCACCCTCATTGAAGATATTGTCATTCATGCCGTTCGGCCAGCCTCACGCAAACATTTCGGAGAAAAAGACTTAAATGCTTTGTTCGCTAGAGTAAACAAACATTCCAAAAAAGATAAACTGAGAGGGGAATTCGATGTATTTTGTGTAACTGACAAGCGAGTCTATCTAGTGGAAACAAAATCCTATCCCGACAAGGAGAAATTAATGGTTTTAAAAGATAAAAAAATCCCTAATTTTAGAAAGCTATTTCCCGAATATAACGGTCTAGAACTCATACCTATCTTTGCTTCGCTTCATTTTGATGAAAAATTCATTCAGTTAGCTAACGAAGAGAAGGTTTACCTGCTAGCCTACCGCGAGTGGGATTACATGGATATTCTTAATTTTGAGGCAGTGTCGGGTAAGTAGTAGATGGTTCGAGAGCCGCCAATTCTAAAATAACTTCCCATCATTCAGTAAGAGAGGACCACACATATACATCCATTTGCCCCTTTCCCTTAATCTCGACATTAGGAATTCTTTCAAAATCGTAACTACCTTTAAAGAACTCGTAAGTCGGTGGTGCAATTTGAATACACCCTTCCCGTCCGTACGCCTCCATTCTAGCCGCCGTATTGACCGAATCACCCCAAAGGTCATAAGCAAATTTCTTTTTGCCAATGACACCCGCTACTACGGGACCAGAACTAATACCAATACGAATTTTTAAATCTGTACCGACCATTTGATTGTACTCTTGAATAGCTTGCAGTAGTTCTTAGGCAAATTGAAACAATACCAAAGCGTGGTTTTCTTTTTCTTCGGGAACGCCTGAAGCGACCATATAAGCATCCCCAATGGTTTTGATTTTTTCTAAACCATATTTATCCGTCAAGTCATCAAATTTGGAGAATAAGCCATTGAGAATGTCCACTAACTCATCTGGTGGCAATTTTTCGGAAAGAACGGTAAAACCTACAATATCGGCAAAAAGAATGGAGACTTCTTCAAATCGTTTGACAACCGTTTGTTGTCCTTGGCGGATTTGTTCGGCTATCGGTTCGGAGAATAACTTTTACGATTTGGGATGAGCTATTCCCGCCCGACTGCCGTAGGCGGGCGGGTTTTTCTTAGACGACTGAAAAATTTAGGAGTTTATCGAGATAAATGACTCAATTTTTCGGGAAGTATAAGGAAAAAAGAGCCGTTCGCAAACGTAAAACTTATTTG
>JBCCQK010000580.1:0-4978 GCA_039024375.1 Bacteroidota bacterium | reverse complement strand
GGAGCGGGTCGAAGAATATTTTTAATGTCTCCTCTGCATCATCATTACCAAAAGAAGGGAATGCACGAGGCAAAAATTGTCGCCCGATTCTGGATAGTCGCCGTTTTGTTAGCGGTATTAACTATCATCACTTTGAAATTACGCTAAAAGAGAAGTCTGTTCCATTGGAACTGTTAAGTATTTGATTTCTCTACAACATAACGAGTCTGACTTCTGACAGTTCCTAAGGAGCGGTCTGACTTCTGACCTCTGATAAAAAAAGTAAACAAAACTATGAGAAGACTATAAGACCAACCAATTTCTACTTGCCGGACTAATAGAAAACCATTCCGAGAAAAGAAAAGGCTCTTGTAGTTGACTCTAAAATAATCTAAAATTTCACACGACTAATTTTAAAGCATTGGTTAGCAATGTCTTAGATGAAAGTTAGGTAAGTTATCAACAGGCGCTCGTCGGGAGACGAGCAGATAGCCATTTTAAGTCTGGAGACTTAAAATATCGGATGTTCGATGTATCAAGTCTCCAGACTTGATACGAATATCCGCAGGTCTCCCGACCTGCATTGAAAACTTACTAAGTTGCCTAATTTTTGATTTAGAGAACTGAGATAACAACTACGGGCTAGAAGTATTGTAAGGAAGGTTTCGATGAATGTTAAAGCGCTTTAGCTACAGGTTTTTGTAGTCAACTAAAGTGATTTCCCCCACTTCACCTTTTACCACATTAGGTAATTTCCTTCCTGCTAATTCTTTCTTCCCCCCAGCAAGAGCGTTTTAGGCACTATCCCTTTTTGAATAATTTGGTAAAATACCATAACTAGAATTCTGTGAGCAGTAGAGTCTATTCCGAATTGAGAGGTGATCGAGTCATCTGGATGATATTCGCTTTGTTAGCCCTATTTTCAATCATTATTGGCTATTCCGTAACGGGAACGTTGGCCTTTAAATACGAAAATGGCGATACGAGCGGCTATTTGCTGAAGCAAGTCGGTGTGTTAAGTTTAGGCCTATTGTTAGCTTATATCTGCTATTTGTTGCATCCTAAACGGTATTCCAAAATGGCGGCGTCGCTTTTTTTATTAGCGATTCCACTATTACTTTATACCATGTTTATGGGACCAGAGATAAACGATGCGAGGCGCTGGATAGCGGTGCCTTTTACAACTTTGACATTTCAGACGTCGGATTTTGCAAAAATTGCGCTGATAATGTATTTAGCTAAAGTACTGTCTATCAGTGACTATATCAAGGATTTTAATAGTGCCTTTTTGCCGATTATCGTTCCCGTTATTGTGATTTGCGGGTTGATATTGCCATCTGACCTTTCAACGGCGGGGTTAATATTTTTGACTTCCATGTTGATGATGTTTATCGGTCGAGTTGATTTGAAATATATTTTTCTACTGATTATGTGTGGCATCGTGTTGTTCGCTGCGGTCTTCATTGTCGGTGAGTTTGTACCCGAAATGGTGCGCTCTGACACTTGGGTAGAGCGATTCCGCGACTTCGTTAATAATGAAGAAGGTGATTTGCAGATTCAACACGCTAAAATGGCCATTGCAAGCGGTAATATTTTATGGGGAGAAGGACCTGGCAATAGCATCGTACGGAACTATCTGTATTCTGCTCATGCTGACTGCGTCTTTGCCATCATCGTGGAAGAATACGGTTTGTTGGGCGGCTTCGTGGTGATTAGCTTGTTTTTACTATTGCTTTTCCGAGTCATTAGTTTAGTCACTTTGAGTAATAAAGGCTTTGGAGCGATGTTGGCGTTAGGACTGACTTTAAACATTGTCATCCAAGCGTTGACAAACATTGCGGTCAATGTTCATCTGCTACCCGTGACGGGATTACCACTGCCGATGTTAAGTTATGGAGGAACGTCGCTCATATTTACCTGTATTTCTTTTGGAATTATTTTGAGCGTAAGCAAAAATATTCAAAAAATTACGGAGCCAGTTGAAGAGGCTACCAGCGACTCATCACTAAGCGGAAGATAGTAATTATTGACTGGTGGCTAGAAATTAGTAACTAGTCACTAATCACCAGTCCCTAATCACTAAAACCATGAAAGTAATTATTAGCGGCGGCGGAACGGGTGGACATGTGTTTCCAGCGATTGCGATTGCGGATGCGCTGAAAGAATTAGCACCCGACGCTGAAATATTATTCGTTGGCGCAAAGGGCAAACTCGAAATGGAAAAAGTTCCAAAAGCGGGTTACCCAATTGAAGGATTAAGAATTAGTGGATTTCAACGAAAATTGACGTTGAAGAATTTTATCAACCTCTTCCACTTAGTAGGAAGTCTATGGCGTGCTTTCTGGATTGTCAGAAAGTTCCAACCCGATGTGGTCGTTGGGGTTGGAGGCTACGCCAGTGGCCCCACTTTGGAAATGGCGTACCGACAAGGGATTCCCGTACTAGTGCAGGAGCAAAACTCCTATGCGGGCGTCACGAATCGCCTGCTGTCCAAAAAAGCGCAGAAGGTTTGTGTGGCTTATCCGAATATGGAGCGGTTTTTCCCAAAAGAGGTCTTACAGCTAACGGGCAATCCCGTTCGAAAAGACATGGGAAATTTGGAGACTTTGAAATCGGCGGGATATACTCATTTCGGCCTAGACCCGCTCAAAAAAACGATTTTGATTGTCGGTGGCAGCTTGGGAGCCAAAACCTTAAATATTGCGATGCGCTTCAACGCCGAAGAAATTGGACAATTGCCAAACGTTCAAATCCTTTGGCAAGCGGGGAAATTGTACATCGACGAATACGAAAATTGCGAAACGGCGCAATTGCCAAACGTTCAAATACGAGCTTTCCTCGACCGGATGGATTTGGCCTACGCCGTAGCGGATGTGGTCATTTGCCGAGCGGGCGCGTTGACGATTTCCGAGTTGTGTCAAATTGCCAAACCAGCCGTTTTGGTGCCTTCGCCCAACGTCGCTGAAGACCACCAAACGATGAACGCCCAAGCGCTCGAAGCCATTCAAGCGGCAGTAGTAGTAAAGGATGCCGATGCAACTTTAAAGATGTTATCGGCGGCTATTCATATTTTGAGAAACGACACCAAACGTCGCCAATTGAGTCAGCAAATTAAAACATTGGCGAGACCGAATGCTGCGAGTGAGATTGCACAGGAGGTAAGGAGGCTGGCCCATTGAGAAGTCATAAGTCAGACCGTTCCGATAAATCGGAACTGTCAGATGTCAGATTTAAAAAGACATTGACAGACGGTTTACTAAACTCTACTTCTCCATTTTAACACAAAGACGGCTGGCGGTTCAGAATAAGTAACCGTCCGCTGTTAAATGTTAGAAAATCCAAAATGTAACCGTCTGACTTCTGACAAATTTATTGGTCTGACATCTGACTTCTCATATCAAATGCAGCGAAAAGAAGTGAATAGAACCCTCAAGAGACTTGGCTGGCTAGCATTATTGCTATTGGTCGGCGTGCTATTGGTCAAAATGGTGGAGCGGAAAAGCACGGCAAAAATGGTAGAGGTCTCGATTGATATTACCCATTTGCCAAGCGGAAATGACCTAATTACTAGAGGGGATGTATTTGAAATATTAGACCGAAGTTTTGGTATGTCGATGGAAGGTTTGCCGCAAAACGAGGTCAATATTGAACGAATCGAAAGGGTTTTAAAAGAAAATCCCTTTGTCTTGGATGCCGAAGCCTTTATTGGGGCAAATAATGCCATTCAAATTGACATTCAACAGCGTGTTCCAGTTGTACGAATTATTGATAAACTGGAATTGAGCTATTATTTCGATAGCGAAGGCAATCGGCTACCAACTTCCAAACATTTTACGGCGAGGGTACTGACGGCAACGGGTAATATTCCACCCTACACGCCCGAATTTCTGGAACGACCGAAACACGCTTTAAATCGACTGTTTCATTTGAGTAAAAAGATACTGGCCGACGATTTGTTCCGTCCGATGGTAGAGCAGATTTATGTAAATAATAAAAGGGAGTATATCTTAGTACCTAAATTAGGGAACCAGAAAATTTTATTAGGAACCTACAATCGAATGGATGAAAAGCTAGAAAATTTAAAGATTTTTTACCAAAAAGCCGTCGCTAACGTGGGATGGCGAAAATATAAAACGATTGACTTGCGCTACAAGGGGCAAGTCGTCACTGTAAAAAGATAGGGGAGAGGTGCCCCAACTTCAAACCGTACAATTTAGTCCACCAAGGGAGTTTATTTAGTGACTAGTGATTAGAAACTAGTGACTAATCACGAATAACTAGTCACTGATTACTAATCACTAGTCACTAACTCCCCAAAACACTCAGGTTATGGAAATGAACACTAACCAAGAAAAAGAATTAGTAGTCGCACTGGACATCGGCACTTCCAAAGTGTGTGCCATTGCGGGCTGCAAAAACGAACACGGGAAACTCGAAATTTTGGGAGTCGGCAAGGTCGATTCGACGGGTGTTATGCGGGGTGTAGTGACCAATATTGAGAAGACTGTAAAAGCTATTGCCGATGCCATTGCTTCTGCGGAGCGACAGTTTCAAGATTCTTTTAAGGTAGTACACGTCGGAATCGCTGGCCAACACATCAAAAGTTTGCACCATAGAGGGATGTTGACTCGGGAGAATATGCACTCCGAAATTTCCAAAGAGGATATTCGAAAGTTAGTATCTGATATGCACAAGTTGGTATTACCTCCGGGTGATAAGATTCTGCACGTCATTCCACAAGAATACACGGTGGATAACGAACAGGGGATTATTGACCCTATTGGTATGTCGGGTGTTCGTCTGGAAGCCAATTTCCACATTATTACAGGACAAATTACGGCGTCTAATAACATTACAAAATGTGTCAATAAAGCGGGCTACGAAGTGGCTGATATTACGCTGGAACCCATCGCTTCTGCCGCTTCGGTTTTGAGTGACGAAGAGCTAGAAGCAGGTGTTGCGTTAGTGGATATTGGTGGTGGAACGACCGACATTTCCG
>JBCCQK010000579.1:0-4993 GCA_039024375.1 Bacteroidota bacterium | reverse complement strand
CAAAGAATGGCGGGAGTTTTACCTCTCCACGTTCAATCGGCAGCAGGATACGCTGTTTTATAATTATGACCACCAAGGTCGTCCAATCGCTCAATTCCATCAACTGGAAGGCCAGCCGACACAACAGCTTTGCCAAATGAACTACACCGTAAAAGACCAACTAAAAACCAAGTTTTTGGGCGGTACCACCAACGGATTTTTACAGCAAGTAGATTTTGCCTATTTATCGAACCGTTTTCTAAAAAGTATCAACGGCACGATGAGCGCCAACGACCTGTTTCAACTTAACCTCAACTACGACCAAGATGTAGTGGGACTCGCCAGAGGGAGAAAAAACGGAAATATTGCGAGTTTGCAGTGGCAAGTGAAAGGTGGGCCGAGTCAGCAGTACGGTTACGCTTATGATAAACTGGACCGTTTGACGGAGGCGAAGTACAGCTTGAATAATAATGCTTACGGGACGGAATATGGGTATGATGTACGCGGGAACTTTACGAGTATAAAGCGACGAGGAGTGTACAGCGATGGCCTCAATTTTTTACCACAGGTGATTGATGAAATGCAGTTCACGCCGATGAGTAATAACTCCAATAAAATCCTAACGATAATAGATAATGCGCCCTGTCCCGATAATAAAGTCATCCACCAAGCGCTGGACAATACTCAACTACACGCTGTGGCGACGGTTTTACAAGCGGATAATGTGGTCAATGAAAATGCGGATATTACCTATCAAGCGGGGACGGAAATCACTTTAAAAGCAGGTTTTCATGCCAAGGCTGGGACTAATTTTACGGCGAAGATTGCCGATTGTCCGCAGAGTAGTTTTGAGACGGATGGGTTTGTGCAGCGTTCGACGGATAGTTATTTGTATGATGCGAATGGGAATCGAATCAACGACCCGCAAAATAACATTATTGACGTAGCGTTCAATTATTTGAATCAGCCGTATAAAGTAACTTGGGCAAATGGTAATACTATCGAATGGCTACGAGATGGTAGCGGTGGTAAATTACAACAACTCACTAAAAGAAGCCCCGATGTCCTAAGAATATCAAAAGCCGTTCGCTAACGAAATTTAAACGGTTGTTTTTCAGCACGTTGTCCCTTTTAAAAACGAGTGTCGATGTTTGAAGATTGCATCTTCAAACCGTTATCTTTTTCGATTTTATTGTGTCTAACCTGCGTTCTTTTCGTAAAGCAAAACATCAAGGATTAGTAAAAAACATTGAGTACGTCAATCCTTCTAGCGAAACCTACCACCCCAGAAGATAAGCCACCGCCACGGTAACCTGCCGCGTCCCCAAATTCACACCCCCTCCACCAGCGCTGAACTTATTCACCGATAGGGTTCTTTCCGTCCCCGTGTATCGTAGGCTGAGGTCTATAAAACGCTTGGGCTTTAATTGCCGCTGAACACCTACTTCTACGATGATACCGTATTCCACTCCTTCAAATTCAATATTATATTGGGTTTGGTGTTTTCGACGTACAGTGGAGCGTCTGGGGCAAATTCGTGGGTAACTTTTTGTTGGATGCCTTTTCCTAAGTGGACGCCAGCCGCTAAGTAAGGTCTAGTTTTTCCACTAGAAAAAAAGTAGCCACCCATCATGGGAAGCGTTAGGTAAGACAAATCGACGGCAAAAAGAGCTGCGTGTGGATTAGCGGTTAAGGAGACAAAGGCGGGGTCTTCGGCGTACCTTTTTTCATAAAATAAACCCGTTTTGAAAAATAATTGGGCACTACTTTGGATATTAAGGGCCACACCGCCGCCCAATTGATGCGAGGTTGATAAATTCATGCCCCTAAAAGACCGATTATTGGATAAATCTAAGTTAGCTAAATGGTAGTTGATGACGCCACCGAGTAGTAGTTGGTAGTGAGTAGGCTTAGGGTCTTGTTCTGCAGTGGAAAATTGCACGGTTTCAGAAAAAGCGCTAGTAGTGCTGATGTAGCAACTAAATAGCAAAGCGGTAAGGATTAATTTTTTCATTTGAACTTGCTTTAAAAATATGAATTGAGTTAGATATAATACTTTTTGGATACGCTTATAGAATAGAATTGTTTAGGTAAGGATACTGCCGACACCAACCGACCGCTACCCGTTCCCCTTCTTTCAATCACGCTTTGGTTACTTCTAAACTCTAAGGATTCAAACAGTCGTTTGCCAGAAAACCAAAGTCTTTGAGGCACTCTGGGAAATAATCCTATTGGATTGAAAACCTTAAGGAAAGTATTACCAAACCATTGGATTATCAGATTATTAATATCTTGGCGCATGACTAATTTAGTTCGTACCGCTCAGTAATGGTCCTGTAAATGCTTTCAAAACTTTAATAAAGGTAGTTCCCTATGGAAATAGCATATTCCCAAGTCTGTCCAATATACTTGAAAAGTGTGTTGACCAATGAATATAACCTACCATCTATTGTCAACGTAACCTATTTGCACCAAGGGCTAAACGACACCTACAAGGTCGAAACTGTTAGTGAGCCATATATTTTGAGAATTTACCGACACAATTGGAAATCTTACGGAGATATTATGGGTGAACTAGAACTCATCCATCTTTTGAGGCTAAATGAAATAATGGTGTCCTACCCGATTGCTGACCGAGCCAGCAACCTTATTCATTCATTAATTTGTCCCGAAGGAACGAGATATTTTGTTCTTTTCAGCTTTGCTCCTGGTGAAGGCCTGCCTTCATTGGATGTAGAAACTGCCAAATTATTTGGGGAACAACTGGCTCGAATTCACCGAATAACTGAGAACAAGCAAATAGATAAATTGTCCAAGTCTTATAATTTGCCTGACATTCTGGCTTTCGCCAAATCGACATTGAAAGCTAGGCTTGGGAGGTTCCATTCGTCACTCAACCAACTTTCCCGAATAGAGCAAATTTTAGAGGAAAGACTGCACCTAGACCTATTAAAACATCTTACACAGGGTGTCTGTCACGGTGACCCTCACCATGAAAACTGCTTCGTAGATATTCGAAAAAGGGAATTGACCTTTTTCGATTTTGACTTTTGTGGAAATGGTTACCTTCATTATGACATTGGAAGTTTTTTTCACTACGAGCGTCATCATCCAGCCGCTCAAAAGAGTTTCTTAGAAGGCTACACGGAGGTTAAACCTTTAAGTGACGTGGAAGTTTTCTTGATACCCTATTTTACCATTCTAATGAGAATTTTTCATTTGGGTGCAAGAACAAAAAATGCGGATGGCATCAAGAACCCCCTATGGCCAGTCCGCGAAATTGACAAAACAATCTCAGAAATTGGTCATCAACTGGATGAACTGAATACAATTTAAAAAACATGTTTAGGATACTTTTACTACTACTTTTTTTTGTAACAACCTGTCAACTAAATGCTCAGAATAAACCAATAATCCTCACTGGCAAACTGCTAGATGCAGAACGTAAAGCACCTTTGCCTTTCGCTTCTATTTACCTTAAAGGAACTGCGATTGGAACGGTTTCTAATATGGAAGGAGCCTTTACATTTATTGTCCCCGAAGCATTTAAAAAGGATACGGTCATTCTCTCCATGATTGGTTATAACTCCGTTAAAAAAGCAGTAAAGGATTTTGAAAAAAATGAACCCATCGTTCTTGAAGAGCGCATTTTTGCCCTCGACGAAGCCGTCGTTACGGGTAAAAGACTGCCCGCTGCCAAAGATATTGTCAAAAAAGCGTATCGGTCGATAACGACCAACTACGCTTCTGAGAATTACATTTTAGAAGGATTCGTTCGCGACCTCCAAATTGAAGATAGCACCTACGTCGAATTGCTAGAATGTGCCATCAAAATGCGTTATTCCCCGAAAAAGGAAAGACAAATGCCTCAAATTGAACTGGTAGCACTCAAGCAAAGTTATGTGACGAATAAGCATCCCTGGAACAACCAATGGGAACGAAAGAACGCCATCATCGACCTGGTGGAAGATGATTTTATACGATTCGATTACGGGCCTATCCAAGCAAAAAAGAAGTGGAAGTACCAAATTGAATCCATTGTACCATTTGGTGAAAAGTTGGTTTATAAAATCAACGCCACCAATGTGCCCTTCTACACCGCTCAGTTGTTCATCGATACCGAAAGCTATGCCTTCGTGAAAATTGATTATTCCAGAACAGCAACTCCTAAAAAGTATTACAAACGAAGACTAGCCAATGGTCAGCAGGAAAAACTTTATAACATCGTTTTTGAATATCAAGAACTCAATGGGAAATGGTACTTAAAGTATCAAAAAGAGGAAGATGTGTGGGAAATATTCGAAGGTCCCGAAGGGGATGAATTACTTTTCACGAAGTACCCCAAAAAAGAACTGTTCATCAACAAGGTCATTACAGAAGCTACCGACGAGCATCCCTTCACGGACAACTTGGACATTACGATTAGCGTAGAAGGCCAAGCGAAGCCGTATAATCCAGACTTTTGGAAATACTACAACTTTCCCGCAAAAACAAAAGCACAAAGCAGGATTGAACAATATCTAAAAAACGCCGAAATTGAATTAAAAAAGTGACCCCCGCTCGGCATCTGTTTTCAAAGGTTCTACAAACTGTTAAATGCCTGTGCGCCGTACTCCTAATAGCTGTAAGGTTTCTTATTCGTTCAAACTGTTTACTTTTGTTCTAAAATAATAGACTTTATTCTAAATGGTTTAGTGGGTGGAGCGCGGGGGGGGGTGGGGGCACATGACGTAAAAAAAAATAGAGAAAAAAAAAAAAAAAAATTTTTTAATTTATAAAAAAAAGAAATTTTATGAAAAAAATAAAAAAACAAATATATAAATATTTATAATTAAAAAAAAAAAAAATTTTTTAATTTATAAAAATATTTTAATAGAAAGTGGTATGTGGGATTGTAGTTAATAGATGTGGCAATGTTGGTCATCAGGAGCAACAATAGCTAGAGGCTCGCTTCAACTGACTTAATCACCTTTCTAATCCTAATATTTTTCATAACTCAAAAAATTGAAAATAT
>JBCCQK010000578.1:0-5009 GCA_039024375.1 Bacteroidota bacterium | reverse complement strand
GGAGAATATCGAATTGAATAAAAGAAAAGCCAATGTTCCAATTAGTCCCAACTACGGGATTATCATGATTGACCCTTTTCCTAACTTTGAAGACAATACAGAAGAAAAAAAGGAAGCCCCCACTATATTCATTTGGGGAATTTTGAAAAAAATCATCAACGCCGTTCGACGACAAGCAATGGTAAAGGAAGCGGATATCGTCAGAGGTTTCAGTACAAAAGATAGTGTTAGAGGAATGGTTTTTCCCGTTATTTGGAAAGAAGGCTTTAAAGAGCGATTTAAATATCCACTTGCTTCTGGGGGGCTAGGCGGTTTTAGCGGCCTATTTGATAAAAAATTGAGAGAACACGATTACTTATTGGGTAGAGAAAACTGTAAGGTCTTTTTATGGAAATATTTTTCCGTCAAGGAAGCAAATAAAGCAAAATACGATATTTTTAAGGATTGGACCGATAAGATGAGTAACCGTTTTGCGGTCATACATTCGGGTGACACCTATCTTCCAATTATTCCAAATGTCTTGTTTCGCAATAGTAGAACCGATGAGAAAGAGGAATATAAAAGTAATCCATTTAACCCCAAAAACTATTTCAACTATCGACAAAATAAACACAGCATACGCCCCCAACTACCAAAGAAAAATATTTTAGCCTACCGAAAAATAATGGCGAAGCGCCTTCGTAGAATGACTTGGAGCCTGATAAAAGCGTACTTATTTTCTAAAAGAAAAAGTACAAAGAAAAAACGGTCTTCATCTTTCGGCTTTCGGTATTCGTTGTTATTTAGATTAGGGCAAGGGTTAATTTGGGTTTTCTTAATTGTCTTTTCTCCTTTGATTCTGCTATTACTTTTACTTTCCCCGCTACTCATATATCTGCTAAGTTTCTTTGTATCAGAAAAAGTAATTTTAAAGAAAATTCTAAGCGAGTTTGAAGAAATGGAGTTATTGCGTAAGGAAGACAAATAGGATTTCCTACTTCCCAATACAAAAATTACTAAAAATATTTCCCAACAAATCATCCGTACTCACCTCTCCCACAATCTCTCCCAAAAAATACAACGCCCGCCGAATATCCATCGCCACAAAGTCCGACGTCACGCCCATTTCCATGCCGTTCAACACTTCCGTGAGCGACTGATTGGCATTTTGCAGGGCGGCTAAGTGGCGAGTATTCGAAACGATGGGATTATCTAAATTGACCTGCTCGGTGATGACCGTTTCGTAGAGTTTTTCTTTGAGATAGCCGATGTTCATTTGGTTGAGGGCGGAGGCGGTGACGATGTTCTGAGCGGGAACAATATCGGACACGTATTCGTCGGGACGTAGGTAGGGGTTCAAGTCCATTTTGTTGGGGACTAGTAGAACGGCTTGGTTCGGTTGGCGGAGTTTTTGGAGGTCTTGGTGGACTTCTTCGGGGGGCAATTTGATGGCATCGAAAACGTACAATAGGATAGCCGATTGCTGGACTTTCTCTAGTGTTTTTTCCACTCCGACGGCTTCAATTTGGTCTTGTGCGTCTCGAATACCTGCGGTGTCAATAAGCCGAAATTCTACGCCTTGGATATTAAGGACTTCTTCGATGGTATCGCGCGTAGTTCCCGCAATGTCGGATACGATGGCCCGTTCTTCTTGCAGCAAAGCGTTTAGTAAGGTTGATTTACCCGCATTGGGGCGGCCCGCAATGACCGTATTGACGCCTTTCTTTAGTACGTTTCCAAGTTGGAAAGAGTGAATCAAAGAACGGATGAGCGATTGAATATTTTGTACTAATTCTTTTAATTCGGTACGGTCGGCAAATTCTACGTCTTCTTCGGAAAAATCTAATTCGAGTTCGATTAAACTGGCAAAATCGAGCAGCTTTTGCCGCAGTTTCTGAATTTCGTCGGAGAAGCCGCCGCGCATTTGCCGCATGGCTAAGTTGTGCGCAGACGCAGAATTGGCGGCAATCAAATCGGCCACCGCTTCGGCTTGTGACAGGTCCATTTGTCCGTTGAGAAAGGCCCGCATGGTAAACTCTCCCGGCTGAGCCATCCTCGCCCCTTTTTCGATGAATAGTTCGATTAACTGCTGAATGATGTAGTTTGAACCATGGCAGGATACTTCTACAACGTTTTCTTTGGTGTAAGATTTAGGCGCCACAAATAGCGACATCAATATCTCGTCAATGATTTGTTGTTTGTCGGTCCGTACCGTACCCAAGTGGATAGTGTGGCTTGCTTGTTGGGTCAAATCTTTTCCATAAAATACACTGTTAGCGATGTCAATAGCATTTTTTCCCGATAGACGAATAACACCAATCGCCCCAACACCTGGTGGGGTAGCTAAGGCGACGATGGTATCTTGTAAATCGTAGTTCGTGTACTGCATAGAAGAATGGATTTAGTAACGAGTAAATAATAGGTATTAGTTTGAAAAGTTACTCGGTCGAATTTAGCGCAGTGCGAAATTAAACATAATTCTCAAAGTGATACCAACGTTAGCAGTGAATCAAGTGCGGGCAGAAAGAAGTAAATACTTAACCAAGAGTTGACGGGGTACTTCGGTGTGCCCCCGTCAACTGAAACTATAAATTTAACAATCGGAATTGGTTGTACAGTAATTGTAGCACTACTGTGCTTACTTATCGGAACACTTTCCTCAAAAAGAAGGCTCAAAGAGCAAACTTGGTAATTATGGATTCACCACATTCTGCGGCTTCCCCGCCAAAAACGCCCGAATATTCTCCGCCACAATCTCAATCAAACGATTTCTAGACTCTTTGGTCGCCCACGCTTGATGAGGTGTAATCACGCAGTTTTTTACACCTACTAGTAAATGGTCTTTCGGCGGCGGTTCTTGCGATAACACATCCAGACCAGCCCCCGTAATTCGCCCCTCATTCAGCGCATTTTTCAAGTCCATTTCGTTAACCAAACCTCCTCTACCCGTATTAATCAAGTAGGCAGACGGTTTCATTTGCTTCAAAACGGATTGATTGATAATGCCCTTATTAGTAGCAGTCAATGGAGCGTGCAAACTAATCACATCACTATCTTGCCACAGTTTTTTCAAACTAACCAACTGCACTTCTTTGTTAACAGGCTGCCGATTACTTTTTCTGACGGCCATGACTTTCATACCAAAAGCCAACGCAATCTTCGCCACCTGCTCCCCTATTTTCCCATAACCATAAATCCCCATTATTTTGCCCGATAATTCGGTCATCGGGCTTTTCCAATAAGACCAATCTACGGAATTAGCCCAACCATTATTCTGCACATCGACATTATGCGTTTCTACCCGATTGATTAGCCCCAACAATAAGGCAAAAACATGCTGTGCTACCGATGGCGAACTGTACCCTACGGCGTTACAAACAGTGATGCCAAAGTGATTAGCGGCGTCAATATCTACGTTATTATAGCCCGTGGCGAGGGTGCAAATCAGTTTCAGTTTTCGCAATCGACTGATAAGATACCAGTCCAATTTCCGTTTGTTGACAATAACGATTTCGGCCGCTTTTCCTCTTTGGTAAACTAGATTATCAGGCGTTCGGTCGTACACTTTTAAAGTACCTTTCTGAGCAATAGGTTCCCAACTTAGGTCTCCTGGATTGGTGACGTGTCCATCAAAAATAACTATTTTAGGCATGCGTTAATTTTTCAAAAAAAATTTGAGTAACATTGCCCGTAAAATTGCACTTTTTGCAGATAAACCATACCCTAATTATGAAAAAAATTCTACTCGCTTTTTTGGCCGTCATCGCTTTTTCCCTGCTTGCTACTATCTTGTATTTTCAACTCAGCGACTGTGGTGTTGCCCCTTGGAGTTGTGGAGACTACACCCCTCGAAAACAATGGGCTACCCAGAAAATTGCGGTAGGTGCGGGCCCCGAAGATATGGCCGTTGATACGTCTATGGGCTACCCTAGAATTATTATTTCTTGCTCGGAGAGAAGAGCGGATAAAAAGCAAATAGGTACTTTTTATCAATTTCGCCCCTCAGATACCATCGCTGCGCCCATGACTGTCTTGCCTCGAAATCTAACCATTCAGCCGCACGGTATTGACGTAGTAACCATCAACAATATTCCTTTTCTGTACGCCGTTTCTCACGACGTAGTTGGGCGGGTTAAAACGCATCGAATTTATCGGTTTAGAATCAATCGAGATGCCCTAATTTTAGACAATAACTTTACCCTTGAACATCCTTTATTGACTGGACCAAACGATATTGATGTGTTAGAAGATGGCAGTTTTTACGTTAGTAATCCATCGCCTAGTGACGAGGAAATAGAATCGACCAAAGCGATTTTAGGAGTAAAAAACGGAACGGTTTTACATTACGATGGAAAAGGCAAATGGACAACTGCCCTAAAAGATATGTGCTATCCAAATGGCGTTTTAGTCAATCAAAAAGCGGGCTATTTGATGGTGGCGAATGGCGGTTGTCAATCGGTAGAGAAATTTCCTATTCAAAACGGGCAGGTCGTTGCTTCCGAAAAATCATCTACTAATGTGCATGGAATAGACATTACCGTAGGAGATAATTTGCTGATGGACAAAGCAGGAAACGTTTGGACAACGACACATCCTTGTCCACTGAAGTTTTTGAATCACGCAAAAGAGGAGACGGCCTCCTCCCCTACTCAAGTGTTTAAAGTTGACCCGAATACGATGAAAAGTGAATTAGTTTTTCAGACAAACGGAGAGCTAATTAGCGCAGCTTCAACGGCATTATATCTGGACAATCAACTGTTTATTTCACAGGTTTTTGACCCATTTGTTTTGGTGGTTGATTATTAAGGTCAATCTCCTATCGTGTTTTTGCCAACGATTGTGAACCGTAAAAAAGGTCAAAATACTCACCTTTCTTGTTTTTATAAAAAACTGTATTTTTGAAAATAAAAATTGGTTCTTTGACAATTTTTGCATTAAATGTAATTTGTAGCTTGGGCATCCTACCCGAGTAGCAGTATTTGCGAAGAAAAAAGCTACTGTTTGCAAAAATTGTCAAAGACCCTAAAAAT
>JBCCQK010000577.1:0-5009 GCA_039024375.1 Bacteroidota bacterium | reverse complement strand
GTAACAACTTTCCTTCGAGCTAGAATTTTGGACTATCAATCCATCAAGAATGCTTTGACGTCAGCCGAAGACTTTTTGCCAATTTCGTCCATCGGCAAATGTCCCACATTTTCATAGATTAGCAACTGGGAATTGGGCAAATCTCGATGGAACAACTCGGCGTGACTCGGTGGAATGACAATGTCTTTATCGCCCCACATCACCAATGTTGGCTGTTGAATGGTTGGGATGAGCGGACTATTATCCACCCGCTTGCTAGACCGCCTATCAATCAATACTTGACGATTGCCCTCCCGACGGAGCATATCCATGTAAATAGCTACTTCCGCATCGGAGGCAAAACGTTGGTCCACGTAGGTCCCTTCTAAAGACTGTTGAATGACAAAACGAGGCGTGATTTTGGTAATCAACGGATGTAAAAAATCGTATTCTAGCAATTTGAACCCCGAAATTGTCTTTGTACTTTTTTTGGGATAACCGCCCGCATCAATCAACACCAATTTCTTGACCCTTTCGGGATGTTCCAAAGTGTAATTCCAAGCAATCCCGCCACCCATTGAGTTGCCCGCAAGATGAAACGTATCGACGCCAATCTTAGTCAAAAATCTATCTAAAAAATCTACACTCACAGCCGTCGAATAGTCCTTCGCAGGATGCGGCCCCGTCAACCCAAAATCGGGCAAATCCATCGCAATCAAATCAAAATCCTCGGGTAACTCTTTCAGCCAAGCCCGCCAATTGCCCGTATGGCCACTGAACCCGTGTACCAACACGAAGGGGTGTCCTTTTCCTACTCGCTGATAATGCACCATCATTCCGTCTAACTCCACAAATTTGGAATGGTCCGTTACGTACTTCTTTTTTAGCGCTTCAACTGGAATATCACCATGATAATGCCAAGCCAAAAATACACCTACCAAAAATAGTAGCGTTAATAAAACGTAACCGACAATGCGCAGTAATTTTTTCAAACCTTTGAATATTTGTTGGTGCTTTAGAGTAGAGATTAGAGACCATTACATTGAGAGAATAGAGACGTGACATTCCCCTTACAATAAACTCACCGAAACCGATACCGAAAACTATTCAGCAATCGATAAATCGTTTTGGGCGCTCCCAGAGCTGCTCGACTATCGTACACGATGGAAAAGGTGGACCTAAAATCAAGTCGTTTGGAGAAGGAGAAAATAACCGAGGTCTGCGAAGATAAGCGATAATCTGACCATTGCGTAAATAAAGGTTGAAAATAACTGGTAGAAGCAACTTGGATATTTTCCTGCGGATGCCACGAAAAAGAGAGGTAGGTACTCAAACGATGATTGTTATGCTTGATTTCTTCCAGGGATTCTTCTTCAAATTCGTACATATAAGACGTCCCTAAAAAGCCTCGGTCTTTACCTTTTTCAAAGAGTTGATAGCGTAGCCCCGTCCCCGCCAAGGTTCTAAGCGCAATATTTGCTCGCTCATTGTACTGCACTTGGCCAAATAATTCAAAAGTCAACCAATCGTTCATTTTAGAATTGTAGCGGAGATGTTGAAAACCTTCGTTGACAAAATTGGTATTATTGGCTTTTACGAAATTAAAATCCGTAATACTAATCAGTAACTTATCAAAATAGGTAAACTCTATTTGTGCTTTTCCTCTAATGTTGAAAACTTCCGTCTTATTTCTCGTTAAGTTAAAACCTAACTCCAGCTGTTCTACCCATTGAACGCTATCGACCAATTCACTCCGCTTGTCTTCGATGTTGACAATTTGGGCGAACGCATCGTTTCCTATCAGGAGAAAAAGTAGGCTACCGATGAAGTATTTTAAAAAAATAACATTAGCTCGATTTATCGGCTGCATAGATGATATTGAGTGAACGAATAGGAAAAATGGAGTCAGTTTAAATAAAATCATTAGTGTTTATTCTTATTTTTTTCTTAAAAAAAGTGTTACCACCACTCGACGTGCTGTAACCACTAAACCGTTTAGAATAAAGTCTTTTCTACACAATCTCTATATTTCAAAGTCTTACTTTCCGCGAAATTAAGTCATAAATTTTTATCCTGCTGAGAAAAAGAAAATAGGTCGCAAGAGAAAAGCAATAACAAATCAACATACACACACAGAAAAGAATCCTTTCGTCGTTATCCAATCATGAGACGATTCGTTATGCTATCTTTGCTACTAACCCTTTTATTGACCAATGGACTAAACGCTCAAATGTCTAAAGCCTATCTAGCCTTGGGCGGAAACCTAACAGATGATTACCTAACAGAATTGGGTAATAGCCAAGTAGGAACACGCTTAGGACTTAATATAGGACCCGGGGTTGCGCTCAAACTTCAAGATAGATGGGAAATAAGTGTGGAGTTATTGTACAGCCAAAACGGCAATCATCTACATCTTATTCAAAATCCAAGTGTAGTGGTGAACAAAATCAAACTACACTACGTGGAAGTACCGCTATCCTTGTCCTACCAGTTTAACGTCAAAAAAAACGAAAAGGCCAATTTTTACAAGCAAAGTGTCGGTGGCGGAATCGCCTATGCGCATTTGATTAACCACAAAATCACGGCTTTTGACGGGACTAATCTAAACAAAGCTGTTCGTTTTAACCGAGAAAACACTTTACTCTTTAACGTTGCCGCCACTTCTCATCTTAACGAATCAATTGCACTAAATGGAAAAGGGACTATCTCTATATTTGGAGGATGGACGGTTGCATTGAGGTTGTTGTTTTACATTTGAAAAGATAAAACAAACGAAAAGTAATGTACATAAAATGTAATCGGTCTGTTGTCAAACAAAAAAGATTTTGTAATTTTAGTTGACAAGAAAATAATTTTCATAAAAAAAATGGCAATGACCTTAGAACTGAAAGGAATTGAGTTGGATAGTTTAGAAATGAGCGTAGATGAATTTACCTTAGAGATTGCGGTTCTTCTTTATTCGCAAGGCAAACTCTCAATGGGGAAAGCGAATAAATTGGTTAATATGAATAGGATTCTATTTCAAGAAGAATTGGGAAAAAGAAAAATTCCTGTAAGCTATGATGAGGCTGAATTGAATGCTGATTTGACCACTTTGGAAATCCAATAGTATGTATGATAGTAGTAAGTAAATCCGAACCTCCCCAACCGCCTAATAATTCGCTCCAAAAGCTGTTGCTGAGAGGTCTAATCATGACGGAAGAACAACGCAATGAGTTTCTAGCAGTTAGAAAGTCGTTTAATTCGTGGAGAATAGTATCATTAAAATTTCATCCCCTCCGCCATCTTCACCGCCTCGTAAGCATTCAAAATCCGACCCGATGCACACAAATCAGTAAACGGAACTAACGTCGGTTCACTTCCCGGCATCATCACCTTGAAATTAATCTTAGTCCCCGACCGCAGGATAATTTTTTTAACCTGACTAGCCGTCAGTTTTGGGTAGTACGACCGAAGCAACGCCGCTACGCCCGCTACGGCGGGAGTCGCCATCGAAGTACCGTTCATCGCTCGATAAACTCCTTCTGGAACGGTGGAATAAATCCTCACTCCAGGCGCAAAAATATCCACGTGTTTTTTACCGTAATTGGAAAAAGCAGCAGCTAAAGACTCGTCGTAAGAAGGGGTACTAGCCCCCACAATTAGAACATTATCCGCAATTTCGGTCACACCGTCGGGCGAATCGTTGGGAAAAGTAGGTTCGATGTCCACGTTTTGCCCATTGTTGCCCGAAGACATCACTATCAACATATCTTTTTCAGCGGCGTATTGAATGGCCTCATAGACCCATTCCCGTTTGGGCGAATATCCCTTTCCAAAACTAGCATTGAGTATTTTTGCGCCATTATCAGCGGCATAACGGATAGCTAAAGCTACGTCTTTGTCATACTCGTCTCCCTCCGGCACCACTCGCAGCGACATAATTTTCACATTATCTGCAACGCCATTCATTCCCTTGCCGTTGTTTCTCGCCGCTCCAATAATGCCCGCTACGTGACTTGCGTGCGATTCGTTTCTCCCACCGTTATTGACATTATTATTGCCGTAAACTTGAATACTAAAATCGTAAGGGTCGGGCATATTTTCCCGAGCGTTAAAATCTAGATTATAGTAAGAACCAGAACCCGCAAATCGCTCTTTGACCTCCTTCTCTAATTTTTTATACAAACGAAAATCTTCCATCCGTTCGGGCGTAATATCTGCCGCCGTTTTATCGCCAAATTCCTTTTTGAATAGGCGTACCATCCGCGTCATTTCGAGGTTTTCTTTGTAGGTATCCCCCAAGAAATTCCAACCGTGCATATCGTCCACGAAACCATTGCTATCATTGTCTTTACCATCGCCCGCTACCTCTTTGGGATTCGTCCAAATCATAGACGCCAAATCTTCGTGGTCTATATCAATACCCGTATCCGCAACCGCAACTACGACCGTTGAACTCTGCTTCCCTTTCAATAATTCGTAGGCTTTCGCCAAACTAATCCCCGCAATTGTGTCGGTCATCAAGTCTAGATGTCCCCAGTGTCGGGCCTGTTCCATGGTCAATCGACTACTTCGAGGGGGTAACTCTACGGTGGTTTCAACGGAAGTTGGAATCGCTACATTTTTTGCGGATTTACAACCTAGTGTTAAAAGAATCGCCATTAAAATCGAAGAAAGGAGCGTCAGTTTGTGCATTTGTATTAGTGATTAGGTAACCAGTGACTAGTTTAATTTATGAGTATTCAGGGTAAATACGAACGAAATGACAAAAATGGTGATTTTTGATAGCTTTTTTTAATTGAAAGGCGGGTAAATTGGCTTTTCTATTTTCCTAAAAAATTCTACACAATCATGAATGGTGCCGAATAGATTCTGATAATTTTTGAACACCTAATGATACATCAAATTTGATGAAAGAATAAGCAGACAGTTTAATAGTCATCAGATATTATCAAAATAGGATATAAAAAAGGCTTCTAATGCAATTTCATCACTTTTTAAAACGCTTACGAAGTCTGGAGTCGTTTCTTTTTTGATGCCAAACCGCT
>JBCCQK010000576.1:0-5020 GCA_039024375.1 Bacteroidota bacterium | reverse complement strand
ATCCACTTATCTCTCACCCGTCTTTCAGGACTCGCGAGGAGAAAGCGGTGGCTGGGATCTCCGTCACACCTCGCAAGTGACAAGCCTACGCGCGCTGACGAGCACAAGGCCCAAAGGGCGAGTGGTCTGCGTTGTGGATAAGCGGATTTTGGGGATGTCATTCATCCCCCATCTCCGTCACCAATTGCTGCCCGATCTCATCTTCAAAAACAATGGCAATTACAATGGAAGCGATAAACAGAAAAAAGAGGGCAATACCCAACCAAATCATTATTCTTTTTAGGATTTTCATGTGCAGGCGAGTTATTCAATTTTGCAAAAGACCATCGTTTTAATGAAACGTGATCCACGATCTTTGTTCTACCAAAAACGAGATATGTAAAATTAACGCAATTTGAAGATTGGATTGGTGTGTTGGTGGGAAATTATTTTTTGTAAATTTTCTTTTCTGCAAACTTGCTTTATATTTTAAACACCCGTATGTTTGCACTCGCTTTGAAAGAAAAGCAAAAAAAAATTTTTAGGGTGATTAGCTCAGTTGGTTCAGAGCACCTGGTTTACACCCAGGGGGTCGGGAGTTCGAGTCTCTCATCGCCCACAAAACTTAAAAGCCTTCATGTTTTTACATGAGGGCTTTTTTTGTATGGGATTGACAGCTTTCATTTAACAATTTTTGTTGTATCTTAACAGGTAAGTACCTACTATTAAATAATCGTCACTTTTGATTTAGGCTATTTTTTCGCTAGACGAGGCAAAAAATCTTTGCATAGCCTAGCTACGGAAATATTTTTTAACGAAGTGTAGCGGAAAAAGAGACCTTCATAAAGTGTCGATTATTTGGTTGTAGGTACTTAAAACAAACATATGCCAACAATATTAAGAAAAGACGGCTTTAGATTTTTCTTTTTTAGCAATGACCATGCGCCCCCACATATTCACGTTTCAGGTAAAGGTGGTAGAGCAAAATTTGATTTGTTACCTGTCTCTCTAGTCTCCAGTAATGGACTAAAAAGTAAAGATTTAAAAGCGGCTCATGAAATAGTTGCGGATAATCAGTATTTATTTTTGGATGCTTGGAATGACTTTTTCAAGTAGGAAATTTTTCAACCATGATTAAGACTAAAACAGTTCTAGCCACTTCTGTACATTTTGATGATACGAACATTTATATGACCTTAAATGATGGGAGAGTAGTGGGGTGCCCGATGAAGTGGTTTCCTCGTCTCGCTAAAGCAACCCAATCAGAGCGTGATAATTGGGAGTTAATTGGAGATGGCTACGGAGTTCATTGGCCAGATATTGATGAAGATTTATCTGCCGAGGGGATGCTGACTTATTCTAAATGATAGAATAGACAGTAAAATAATAAATGGATGCAATCAGAAATTATGAACCAACCAAGAATGATAAATACGGACGAGGTTCTAGTAACTATCAAAAAGACTTTATACGACCTTCGAGATATAGACCACAAGGCAATGTCCAAAGAAGAAAAGGACGACTTTAAAAAGGAAATTAAAGAGGTCGAAGATATTGCCCTATCTATTTTAGATAAAATCAAAGACAAATAAACTAAGTTGGCCTAAATACATTGGAAAAAATCCAAAAAAAATCCCGAATTTTCCATAAAAAGAAAATCCGGGATTCATTATTTTAAAGTTGGTTTTGTTGTCGCATTAGAAGCTGTATCTAACCCCCAACTGTGCGTTCCATCTAGCACTGTACGTACCCGACTGAACCAAGTTGAACGTGTTACCATTAGGCGCCGTAAAGTTGTACTCTACTTCACCCGCATCGTTCCGACTCGCTTGAATCAAAGAGAAAGTGTTACCACCAACGAAGTATCTCCTACCCCAATTCTTGTTCAACAAGTTCGTGAAGTTGAAAATATCGAAGGTTAGCTGAATATTTTGCCGCTTACCGCCGTTCTTTCCACCGAAGTAAATATCTTGAATTAACTTTAAGTCTAATACTGCTTCGAATGGGGTTCTCACTTCATTAGGTTCAGCATAATCTCCTCTTCGACTACTTAAGTAATCGTTATCATTAATAAACTGGTCCAATGCTGCCCATTGCTGTGCTGCCGACGGTCCACCGTCAATATCCACTAAATTGATTTCGCTCTGATTGGCAGGAACGTAAATTAGGTCATTATAATCCGCAGAAATGGACACATCAGACGTTGCTTCGTTATTGTAAACGAAAGAGTAGGGTGAACCAGATTGGCCCGTGAAAAACAAGGAAATAGAGGTATTGGCAAAGTCAGAGTAATCAAATCGGTGTGATAGGAATGCCGTAATTCTCGAACCAGCGTCGAACGTCGAACGTATAACGGATGGATTATTATTCCCCTGGACGCTCAATATGTTCTGCCAGTTCGTATTGTTGATAAATCCTGTACCGTCCACCAAAGCATCTGCTCTCGTGAAAGAATAGGCTAAGTTGAAACTCGTATTTCGAGAAATTTGCTTAGATGCTTGTGCCGTAAAATTGAAGGTGTATCCTTTATTCGTATTATCTACAAGGGTAATATTAGCGTAAGTCGGGTCAATTTTATCGCTAAAGTCAATCACAGGACGGTTATCTGCACCACCAAGTGTTTGAGCACTTGGCTTAATGTTGATTTGCTTCACGTCCATGTTGTTCAAGGTCTTCGTGAAAGTCACTTCCGCCGTACCGTCAATTCCCCCAGGCAACTTCTTATCCATCGCCAAACTTGCTCTCAAAATTTGTGGATATTTGAAGTCCTCTACAAATAAATCGACATCTCCCGCTGGACTTACGTCACTAGTCAACTCACTTAACCATTGGTCTGGACTAGTTAAAATTTCTTGCTGACCAACGCCTACTCGAACGTTAAACGCCGAGTTTAATCCGTTTCGAATAAACATACCACCGGGCCACACCCAAGGTACTCTGCTGGTAAATACGCCAACACCACCTCGCAACTGAGTGGATTTATCGCCGTTCACATCGTAGTTGAACCCAATTCTTGGGCTAACGTAAATAGATGTTTTGGGTGCTTGACTTGCTCTCGCTCCCTTCAAATCGTAGAATTGTTCCAAGATTGGGACCGTATTTGTGTTGAAGTCCGTATTGTTCAATGGTGGGTCATCCGTAAAAATCGGCACGTCAAATCGCAGGCCAACGGTCAATTTGAAATCTTTATTGACTTGGATTTCATCCTGTCCGTAGAAAGCCAATTGCATGGCGTTGAAGGAGGGTCCTAGGTTAGTTGCATCGTCGCCAATTCGAATCTGGTCACTACCGAAGGCTTGTTCGTGTCCAAATAATAGTAAATCGGGGTTCTCTCCATCCAAAAATCTGTTCACCCCATTAAAGAAATACTCATAACGTGGCGTTGAGAAAATAGTAAATAAGTTCTCAATCTTAAAAAATTCGTTGTGCGTACCGAAAGTGAAAGAGTGCTTTCCTTTATATAAATTGAAGTTATTCGTTACAGTAAAAACATCTTGTCGTACAATGTTTGATAAAGAGAAATTATCCGTTCCAACGACTACTGTACCATTACCGTCAGGCATGATAATTTGTGGGAAAGGGTCGCCCAAAATATCTCTATCATCATTCACTTTAGTGTAGCCCAAAATCAAATTATTCGAGGTGTTGGGGCTGAAAATACTCTTTAGTTCAACCGCCGTAGAGTTGGTAGTAGAAGGGAAAATATACCCTACATTTCCAAAAACTACTCGATTGGCACTAGGCGCTGGGTGAATTTCCGTAGTTCCCTTCACGTAGCTGTGTCGAGCAGATAGTTTATGCTTGTCATTGATATTCCAATCTAGCTTTACCAATACTTTTTCCCCGTTGGTCGTCTGTGGATTATTATCAAACGCTCCTGGGTCATAACCAAAATCGTTAATCAATTTTTGACGAACAGCGTTTAACTGATTAGCATCGGAATCACCGTTGTACTCGCTCTGAATGAAAGGTCGTGGCAATTCGTCTCGTTGAATTTCTACGTTGGTAAAAAAGAATAATTTATTTTTAATGAGCGGACCACCCAATCGAAAACCGTACGTATTGGCCGAGAAGTCATCTAATCGAGTTCTTGGTGCATCGTCGTCTAATGTTGGCGTCTTACCCGCAATGCCTTCGTTGCGGTGAAACCAGTAAGCAGACCCTTCCAACTCATTCGTACCACTTCTGGTAACCGCATTGATACCGCCCCCCGCAAAGCCACCAAGGGTCACGTCGTAAGGCGCTAATACTACCTGAATTTGTTCCAAAGCATCGGGAGAAATCGGAGAAATACCCGCTTGTCCACCGTTGGTACCAGAATTAGCCAAACCGAAAACGTCGTTATTTACTGCACCATCGATGAAAATAGCGTTGAAACGATTGTTGACCCCAGAAAAGGAAATACCGCCGCCGTTAGTCGCACCGTTGTTGGCAACGTCCGCTTGTGGGGTAATTCTCAAGTAATCATTTAGCCCTCTGTCGGCGGTAGGAAGCGCAGCAATCACTTCTTCCGAAACCCTCGTTTCGGACCCCGTTCGGTTACCGTCGAACAAACCTCCCGCCGTGACGACTACTTCGTCTAATTGCAGCGCAGCTTCGTTCATTTTGATGTTAAAACTTTCGGTCTGTCCGAGGTTCAAGTAAATGTCTTTCAAGACAAATTCTTCGTAACCTGTGTAGGAAACGGTAATGGTGTAAGGACCACCAACGTTAACGTTATTGAGGGTGAATAGTCCTTCGACGTTCGTTGCCGTTCCGTACTGGAAACCAGTGGGTTCGTGGACTGCAATTACATTAGCACCAATCAGCGATTCGTTGCCGTCCGTAATTTGTCCGGTAATTCTGGAAGAGGTAGAACCCTGCCCCCAGACTGACTGCATCGTTAGCAAGAACAGCGCAGCCAAAATGCCTAATTTGTAGCATCTTTTTTTCATATAGAATTGACTTATGGTTGGAAAAAGACGCAAGATACCACTTCCTCGGCGTTTCAAGGACTTTTTTAGTAGAAAATCAAGGAAAAGTGTCGCAAGTATTCAATCCT
>JBCCQK010000575.1:0-5053 GCA_039024375.1 Bacteroidota bacterium | reverse complement strand
TAATCCTTCTTATCAACCTTCTCCACAAGAGATAGAAGCCGAAATCAAAAAATGGCAAGATTGGATTGGCGGAATTGCCGCACAAGGAAAATTTTCCAGTACCAATCAATTGGGATACGAGGGTAAGACCATCACACCAGACGGTGTGGTGACCGACGGCCCCTACGCAGCCATCAAAGAAGTCATTGGCGGCTACGTAATTGTGAAAGCCGAGTCTTTAGAGGAGGCCATCGGTATGACCAAGGGCTGCCCAGTATTCGAACACGGTGCTACGGTGGAGGTGCGGAATATTATGCCGTTGGAGTTTTAATCAAAAAAATTATACAAGCCACAGATTCGCCGCTATTTCCCTCGCTTGAACTAGTGGAATCTGTGGCTTATCATCCCAAAAATAGAAAAATGAAGGATATATTCAAGCAAGAAACCATCGCCAACTTTAAAGCCAGAATCAACAATATCTCGGAAGATTCAACCGCCGAATGGGGTAAAATGAATGTTTACCAAATGCTTAAACACTGTACCGAAAACGATAAAATGATGACGGGGGAACGCCAATTGAAGCGGCTTTTTATCGGTAGATTTTTTGGTAGAATCGCTTTACGTTCCAGTATCAAAGATGATAAGCCACTCAGCCTTAATTCTCCCACACATCCAGATTTGGTCATCAAAGAAAATGGAAACGTAGCTGCCCAAAAACAAGAATGGTTGTCCGTTTTGGAAGGATACTACTCAAAACCCACCGCTACTTTTAACAACTTTGTGCACCCATTTTTTGGTAAAATGACACCCCAACAAATTAGTAAATTTGCCTACAAGCACATTGACCATCACTTGCGTCAATTTGGTGTGTAAGTACAGTGTAGCAAAAGTTTATTCATAAAATACACTTTTGTCACAGAGTAACAAGTTTGACTTAAACGAAAAACCTTTATGCAACCCAACCTGGCTCATCTTTTTAGAACCGAGTATCGCAAACTAGTCGCTGTCCTTTGTAAAAGCTTTGGTCTAGTGAATATTCAAGTAGCAGAAGACATCGTTAGCGATACTTTTATAGCCGCCGCCGAGACTTGGGGGAAAAAGGGATTTCCTGATAATCAAGTGGCGTGGCTATATACGGTTGCTAAAAACAAAACCCGTGACTATATGCGCCGAAATAAACTTTTTAAAGATAAAATACAGACCGACCTCCAACAGTCTGCTCCCCAGTCTTCGGAGTTGGAGTTAGATTTTTCCACCAAAAATATTCAAGATAGTCAATTGCAGATGATATTTGCTATTTGTCATCCCAGCATTGCGGAAGAGGCACAAATTGGTCTGGCATTACGCATCCTTTGTGGATTTGGGATAGATGAAATCTCGGACGCTTTTCTTTCCAATAAAGCCACTATCAATAAGCGGCTATTCCGAGCCAAAGAGAAATTAAGAAAAGAGCAAATTTCCGTTGAATTTCCTCAACAAGAAGAATTACCAGTTCGGCTAGCAACCGTTTTGCGAGCACTCTATTTACTATTTAACGAAGGCTATTATTCGATTTCTTCTAATAAAATACTACGAAAAGATTTTTGTCTGGAGGCGATGCGCTTGACTTTTTTACTAACAAAATACCCAATTACCAATCAACCCCAAGTTAGTGCTTTGTTGAGTTTGATGTGTTTTCACGCCTCTCGTTTCGACGCTCGTTTGGATGATAGTGGCGCCTTTGTTTTGTACGCAGACCAAGACGTTTCCCGTTGGGATACCGCCTTGAAAGAAAAAGGAGAATTGTATCTCAATCGTTCTTCGATGGGTAATTCCCTTTCAAAATATCACCTAGAGGCGGCGATTGCCTTTTGGCATACGGAAAAAGAAGACTCCACCGAAAAATGGGAAAATATTTTACAGCTGTACAACTATTTGCTCCAAGTCGAATACTCCCCGATAGCTGCTTTGAACCGAACGTATGCACTCGCAAAGGTAAATAACAGAAAAGAAGCCATTAGAGAGGCCAAAAAAATCAAGCTAGAAAAGAATCATTTTTACCATTGTTTACTGGCTGAATTATACGGTAACGAGGAAAGGAAAAAGGCTTTGTCACATCTAGAAATTGCCTTAAAGTTGGCGAAAAATAAAGGCGACCAACAGCTAATTCAGCGCAAAATAACGGCATTAAAGGTGTAGTATAATGGTCTCTTCTTTGATTTTTGCAAAACCAAGAGAAAATTCAAATGGCGGTAAGAATTGGCAAATCTAAGCAGCCCTCTCTATCCTATCGGAGAGAGGTAAAGACAATGGTGATGAGTTAGGAACACAACACCTTTTTCTCCTTTCACTCCAATTCTACCGAAAGTATTATATTTGACCAATGGAAAAATTTTTCAATACGGCGGGCCCCATCAAAACGGATTTGCACTACTACGTAGATAGTCGAGAACGTTGGGACTTTGAGCGGGTGCTTCAACTCATTGCCCAACAAAAATATTTTGTATTACACGCTCCTAGGCAAACGGGTAAAACGACGGCTTTGCTTTCTTTAGTGCATATTTTAAATAAGTCCAGTAAATACGAAGCAATTTATGCCAATATTGAAGCCTCACAGGTTGCTAGGGACGACGTGGCTAGAGGGATTCGGGCAGTATTGGTGGAGATTGCTTCTAGTATGGACTTTTTCTTAAAAAACGCTTTTCTAGAAGAGAACTGGCTCGACGTTTTTGAAAAAGCAGGCCCAGAAAAAGCAGTGACGGAGTTACTTAGTTTATGGACAAAAAAAGCGAACAAACCCACGGTACTTTTTTTGGACGAAGTCGATTCTTTAGTTGGCGATACGCTTATTAGTTTACTGAGACAAATTAGGTCAGGTTATAATAGACGACCCGATAATTTTCCCATTTCTATTATCCTCTGCGGCGTTCGGGACGTCCGCGACTATCGAATCCACTCTTCCAAAACGAAAGAGATTATTACTGGTGGCAGCGCATTTAACATCAAAGCAGAGTCCCTTTTGTTAGATAACTTTACGAAAGAACAAGTCGAAGGACTTTATCAACAGCACACCAAAGCAACGGGGCAGGTTTTCGAAGAAGGAATTATAGACCTTGCTTGGCATTACACACAAGGACAACCTTGGTTGGTCAATGCGATTGCCTACGAGGTCACTTTCAATATGCGGGAATACCAAGACCGAACCCGTCCAATTACAGTAGCTGCTTTCAGACAGGCCAAAGAACGGTTAATTCTCAGAAGAGATACGCATTTAGACCAATTGGTCGATAAGCTACAAGAACAGCGAGTCAAGAACGTAATAGAGCCAATTTTGGCGGGAAATACGCAAATAGATTACATTAAAGATACAGATTTACAATATGTAGTTGACTTAGGGTTGGTTCGAAAAAGTGTGGGTAAAACGGTTGAAATTAGCAATGCTATTTATCAGGAAATTATTCCTCGTGAACTCACCTACACGACCCAGCAAATTATGCGGCAACAGTCAGTTTGGTATGTACGACCCAACGGTTCGTTGGATATGGAAAAGTTGTTAGCGGCATTTCAAACATTTTTTCGCCAACATTCTGAGCATTGGATTGAACGTTTCGACTACAAGGAAGCGGGACCACAGTTGTTGTTGCAGGCATTTTTGCAACGCATTATCAACGGCGGCGGCCGCATCGAACGAGAATACGGCTTTGGTCGTGGGAGAACAGATTTATTCGTAGAGTATTTTTACGGCGACAACCAACAACAAGCTATCGTTCTAGAACTAAAGATTTTGCGAAATAGCCTAAATGCTACTATCGAAGAAGGCGTTCGTCAAACGAAGACCTACATGGACAAATGTGGCACTGACCAAGGCCACTTACTTATCTTTGACCGCCGTCCCAATCGAACTTGGGAGGATAAAATTTGGCGCAAAACGGTAGAGGGAATTGGAATATGGGGCTGTTAAAAAAGTGATAAGACACTACAAACTCCACTTATTCCCCACTTCCGCTAACGGCATACAACCAATGTAAGCCGCTGGAATGGGGTCGTAATTCAACACATGCTTACCGATTTCTTCCGAAGACAAATAGGCCCACAACATCATGGACTTCAACGAACGGTAGAAACTAATCGGCCCCTGTTCACCAACGGCCGTTCCCCAAACGCCGGGGTTAAACTGGCCACCATTGGCTTCTTCGGCTTTTAAAATGGTTACTTGCTGTTGGTCGTCCAATTGGTCGAAAGTATTGCCAAACTTTTCTACACAGTTGGCATTGAACGCCGCCATATCTTTTCGAACCGCTTGCTGTGCCGATTCGTCGTACATCTCTGCAAACACTTTGTCCAAAAATTTATCTACGTTGACATCCAAACCACCGGGCGTATCAGTTTTAGGTAGGATAACGTCAATTAACGCCGTTAACATTTTGGCTTCCTCTATATTTAGAAATTGCGGCTGCCAACCTAGCTTGGGTTCGTTTTTGCAAGATTGTAACAAAAACAAAAAGGAAGGCATCAAAACGCCCGCACCCGCTGCGATTCCCGTATTTTTAAGTGCTTCTCGTCTATTCATATTTAGGAGTACTTTTTTAATATTAAATATTTCGCTTGTTCAACTCTTCTACCGCATGATTCGCCGCCCTCGCAGTCAAGGCCATATACGTCAACGACGGATTGACACAAGAATTAGAGGTCATACAAGCGCCGTCGGTCACAAAGACATTTTTAGCCGCATGGACTTGATTGAACTTATTCAAAACCGAAGTCTTGGGGTCTCGTCCCATGCGAGCCGTTCCCATTTCGTGGATACCGTAGCCCGGTTCGTGATGCTGATTAAAACCAATGACCTCTTTTACACCTGCTTTGGTCAACATTTCGACGGCATCTTCTTCAATCTGCTTATTCAACGCCTTTTCGTTTTCTTTGTATTCGCAGTCGATAGCCAACGTAGGTTGTCCCCATTTGTCCAAATTATCGGTATCTAAAGTGACCTTATTTTCGTGATACGGCAAACATTCCGCAAAGCCCGTGATGAAAAATTTCCAAGGACCGGGTTGGAAAAGGCTTTCTTTGTAACCCGCACCGAACTCTTGTCGAT
>JBCCQK010000574.1:0-5056 GCA_039024375.1 Bacteroidota bacterium | reverse complement strand
CTGACCTCTCAGAACAATTTTGGCTTTAACATCGGAGGTTTTTCGTTGCTATTCAACGATTTAATGAAACTTAAACATTAATTTGCTCCATTTTAAGATATAAACTACTAGAAATCAGTACTTTAAAATTTTAGATTTTGCATTTTGAATTTTAGATTTCATCAAACCTTCGTATTTATAATTTTCTAACAATTTTCTTTAACAGAAGCGTTAAGATGCTTTGACGCTTTATTTTTTTAAAACAGTTTGTCATGCAAGGAAAAGGAACAGTACGTTTTTTCTTGATTGTCATGATTGCCGTTTGTTTGTACCAATTTTTGTTGGTGCTACCTACTCAAAGAGTAGATTCAAACGCAGAAGCCTACGCTGAAAAGTACGCTGCGAACTTCCCCGAGGAAGAGCAGGAGGACCAAAAGCGCAACGCCTTGACATCGTACCTAGACTCTATGTCTAGTGAAGTGATTTTCAGCATTCCGTTGCTGAAAGATTTTACCTACGAAGAATTGAAATCGAGTCAATTGAACTACGGTTTGGATTTGAAAGGAGGTATGAGTGTAATTTTACAAGTTGACCTGAGAGAGTTTCTGAGGACCCTCGCCAAAGACAGCAAAGACCCCACTTTTAGAAAAGCGTTAGATAAAGCAACCGAAGCACAAAAAAGTGCACAGTCCGACTACGTGACTTTATTCGTAGATGCCTTCGAAGAATTGGGCGGCGATGCCCAAAAGTTGGCCACTATCCTACGAAATAACCCTTCTAATCGAGATGATGTAACCATCGAATCTAGCATCGGTGAGATGACTCGTTACATGCGAACGAAGGCGGACGAAACCGTAAACTTAACTTACAAAAGATTAAAAGATAGAATTGACGAATTTGGCGTAGCACAACCCAACGTTAATTTGGATGCCGCTCGGGATATGATTTTGGTAGAATTACCCGGAGTCGATAATCCCGAAAGAGCAAGAAACTTCCTACAAGCAACGGCGAAATTAGAATTTTGGCACACCGTCCGAGTGGATGATAGAATCATTAATGCTTTCACGCAAATCAACGAACGATTGAAGCGAGAAGCGGCGGGCGAGGACGTGGACGCTGAAATCCCTACCACTCGACAAGAAACGAGAGTAGAATACACCAGAGATTCTTTAGGAAATATTACAGATTCTACGGAAACGATTGTTGAGGTACCCATCGCTCCTTCTTTGAACGAAGGTCCATTGTTCAATATTTTTACACCAAACGGTATCAATCAGGGCCAGTTGTCGAACTCTTACGCAGTAATGGGAACGGCGAAGAAGAACAATAGAAAAGCAATCCTTCAGATTTTATCAAGACCGGAATTTAAACCGCTTTTCCCACCAGATTTGAGCTTCCGTTGGTCGCAAGACCCCGTACAAGATTTCAATACGGGCGAAATGACCGACCAATACGAACTGTACGGTTTGAAAGTGCGGAGAGGGTCGGACAAGGCTCCGTTGGAAGGAGATGTCGTAACCGACGCACAAGCAACTCCCGACCCAACAACGGGGGATATGCAAGTGTCTCTGCGGATGAATACGAAAGGCGCCAAAACGTGGGGTAAAATGACGACCGAGGCGTTCAACGATTCTCGACGTCAAGTAGCCGTTGTTTTGGATAGCCAAGTAGTTTCCGCACCGAGTGTGAACGGCGCTATTTTAGGTGGAAGTACTTCTATTACGGGTAACTTCACCGTAACTGAAGCAAACGACCTAGCAAGTATCCTACAAATTGGTAAACTGCCCGCTAAGACGGAGATTATCCAAGAAGCAGTTGTCGGCCCATCTTTGGGAGCAGATAACATCAATAGAGGTATTTCTTCATTGATTATTGGTTTCCTATTGGTATTGGCCTTTATGATTTTCTACTACGCCAAGGGTGGATTAGTATCTATCATTGCATTGTTGATGAACTTATTTTTCATCTTCGGTACGTTGGCTTCACTTGGAACCGTATTAACCTTGCCCGGCTTAGCAGGTATCCTGTTGACCATCGGTATGGCAGTAGATGCGAACGTAATTATCTACGAACGGATTCGGGAAGAATTGCGAGAAGGCAAGACCACCTTAATGGCGATTGCCGACGGTTTCAAGCATTCCTATTCGGCCATTGTCGATGCGAACGTAACGACGTTATTAACCGCAGCGGTATTGGCGTACTTCGGTTTAGGCCCCATCAAAGGTTTCGCCGTGGTATTGATTATCGGTGTATTGTCCTCTTTGTTCACTGCCGTTCTGTTCGGTCGACTATTGATTGATTGGTGGACAAAGGACAAAGGCAACGATATGTCTTTCTGGACGGGAATGTCAAAAAATGCTTTTGCAGACTTGAACATTGACTGGTTAGGCAAGCGAAAAGTAGCTTACGCCATTTCTGGAACCATCATCGCTGCTGGTCTGGTCTCTATTTTCTTTGTGAGAGGCTTCGACTTGGGCGTAGATTTCCGAGGTGGCTATTCTTACAATATTGAGTTCGACCCATCGGCGAACGTAGAAGCGCAAGCGATTAGAGATGCTTTGACGGAGCCTTTCGGCGCAACGCCCGTAGTAAAGTCCGTTTCCGGTGAAAACACGTTCAACGTCGTGACTAGCTTCAAGGTAGATGAAACGACGGAAGAAGCTGCTGACGAGGTAATGGCCGCTTTACACCAAGGAGTCAATAGCTTGCCCGGTGTGGATGTTTCTCTAGATAAATTCAAATTACCTGGTTCTTCCGGTACGCACGTTAACGCTTCAACGAAGATTGGGCCGACTATCGCGGACGATATTTTCAAAGATTCGTTGTTTGCGGGTGTTTTGGCGTTATTGCTGATTTTCTTCTACATTTTTGTTCGATTCAGCAAGTGGCAGTACAGTTTAGGTGCGGTTGCGGCTTTGTTCCACGATACCTTAGTCGTATTGAGTATCTTCTCGATTTTCCACGGCGTTCTAGGCTTTGCCATGGAAATTGACCAACCGTTTATCGCCGCTATCCTAACGGTTATCGGTTATTCGATTAACGATACGGTAGTTGTATTTGACCGTATTCGGGAATACATGAACGCCTACACGAATAAGAACAAGCAGGAAGTGGTAAATATGGCGATTAACAGCACCGTCAGTAGAACGGTCATCACCTCGTTGACGACCCTATTTATGGTCTTGATGCTGTTCATTTTCGGTGCGGGAAGTATCAAAGGATTTGCCTTTGCCCTGTTGATTGGGGTCTTGGTGGGTACCTATTCTTCTATCTTTATTGCGACACCCATTATGTCCGATTTCACGGGCGAATTGAAGCCTAAAGCGCCTAAGAAGAAGAGTTTCTCGAAAGCTGCTTCGGCGATGCGGTGAATTGATGATTGATGATTAATATTATCAGCTAATTTTACATAGTAAAGCCCCTTTGATTGCCGAGAATCAAAGGGGCTTTTACTTTTGAGTGACATTGACAATATTAGTGTTAATGGGGTGCATCTCAAAATGTCGTTTAAGGAATTTGTATCTTCAAAGAACTTGACCCAACTCGGAGAGTTAGGTTACGGTTGATTGCCAAAAGTAACCTAACTCTCCGAGTTGGGTGACATTTTGAGATGCACCCTGTTAATGTTTATTTTGATAGGATTCCAAGATTTACATGATTTAACTTACTGATAATCAAAATCCTGTAAATCGTGTTCATCCTGTCTGAAAACTAAAAGTAATTCTGTCCCTGTACTTATGTCTAGTTCTCTTTTAAATCAACCGTTCTTCAACTTCCCAATCTTCCACGTTTCGCTCTTCATCGGAAAAATTGATACCGACTAAAAATATTTTCTTTCCTCTTTTTTCGTACGGAGCGATGTAATCTTTCGTTTTTATTTGATTAATTGCATCCTCGGCCGAACCGTCCATTTTAAACTCCATCAAATAAATGAAATCGTCGGTTTCTGCTACTAAATCCAAGCGACCTTTATGGTGTGCAATTTCTGCCTGTACAAATAGTTCCATTGAGGAAGTAATCAAATACAAAATAGCGTGAAAGTATCCTTCCCAAAGTCGAAGGACTTCCGCTTCCGTCTTGTATTGCTTGGGCGGCTGCCAATTATATTTCAAATCCGCAAGAATAACTTTTAGATAGCTCATAAACTGGTTAACATTCCCTTCTTCTAGACCATCCTGCATTTTGATTAAAGCATTACTCACTACCGACGAAGAGCGGTAAGTAAACGCTTCCACTAAATTATGCATCATTGCGTGACGAACCTCCAAATTCGGGTAGCCTAAAACATACTTTGCCACTAACTTTCGATAAGTCACCTCCTTGATGGTTAGGTAGCCTGTCTGAAACAATAATCCAGTCATACTGAGGTCTTTTAATGAAAATTTATTCAAAAAAGTCTCACTAACTTCTTCTCTATCATATTTTATAGGATTGATATTTCTATTGCGAATAGTCTCCACTAAAAAAGTAGGCGTACCCGTAGCGAACCAAAAATATCCAAAGCGTTCAGAGCCAAAAAAATTTAGTAAAGAAAATGGATTGTACAATTTAGTAGTACCATCAAAAGAGTATCCATTATACCATTTTTTAATGGCGGATAATATTTCTTTTTCGGGCGTTTTCATTTTATGGGCAATATGTTTTATCCAATCGGCAAAGTAAACGAGTAATTCTTCGTGCGTAATCCCCAAAAGGTCATTACTGAGTGGATGCGCCATACTTAAATCAGTCAAGTTGTTTAAATCAGAAAATAAACTCACTTTACTGAACTTAGAAACGCCCGTGATGAATAGAAAATGTAGATGCCCCGATGCTTCTAATTTTTTTAACGGAGAAAAAAAGTCCCTTAATATGGCTTGATTACTTTCGGCTTTATCTAAATCAGTTAAGAAATCTACAATAGGTTTATCGTATTCGTCAATTAAAACAACAACTGCTTTTTTGTTTTTGCGGGCAATCCTTTCAATCAAAGAATGGAGTTCAGTAGAAAGGGAAGTAGTTTCAAGGGTTACATCAAATTCTTTTGCATAATTATGCAGTTCACGGCTTAATTCTTGCTGTAAGTTGTCGATTTTAT
>JBCCQK010000573.1:0-5061 GCA_039024375.1 Bacteroidota bacterium | reverse complement strand
TTTTTTTTCTTAAATTTTTGTTGTGTATTGTTTTACCACCACTTCACTTGCTGTAACCACTAAACCTCTTTTGAATAAAGTCTATTCAGTTACATAACGTAAAAATTAGTTTTTGGGTCTTAAAAAAAGGAAATTAATACAAGAAAAGTGAGTGGATAAAAAAGGTAGGTTTTAATGGAGATACAAAGTATTCATAGTATCGCAACTTACAATCCGTAATTTGATGCTGATAGCATCGCTTCTCTCCTTTAATCCTTCTCTCCTTCAATTCTTACCAAAGGTAAGTTCAATTCTTTACGCCATTCGATTAATTGTTCGTCAATCCACGTTCGGACGGCTTTTAATAATTCGTCACCATCTTCCATCCACATGGGGTCACCGTAGTGAATACGAATTTTTTTATTGGTCTTGCCGTACTGTTTTAAAAAATGAACGAACATTTTGTCAGGGCCCACCCAGGCGTCTTCTACTTCCCCGTACTCAATAGCAATGGGGATGATTTTGACTTTATTTTGGGCGGCCATGCGAAAAGTACCTGGTTTGAAGTCGCCCGTAGTGGGTGTGTTAAAGGTAGTTCCTTCGGGATAAATGAGAATAGACCTCCCGTTTTCAATGGTTTCGGCGATGCTTGACCGCGTTTCTTTCCGACTTTTGAGACTTTCCCGTTGCACGTAATGTACGCCCGTAATTTTCGCACCGTAGCCCATAATCGGTAGCTTTTCGACTTCGGCTTTGGCAACGGGCAAAGCGGTCATTTTGGTCAATTGGGCAATGGGGTCCAAATAGCAACGGTGGTTAGAGATATAGAGATAATTTCCTTCGTAAATCTTTCCTTTCGTTTGAACGTCAATGTTAAGGACTTTCATCATGGTCAAGCAGCATTGATGCCGATGCCTCAACCCTAAATCTAAAGACATTCCTTTAAATAATCCCGTAATAAGCAGTCTAACAACGTAAAAAGTTAAGACCAAAATAAACAGCGTAAAGCGATAAAAAGCTCTGATGTAGTTAAACATTCGTAGTAGTTAAATGAGCAGTCAGATTTTGAATATACTTTGGACTGGATAGAATTGCGATTTTGGGATAAAAGAAATAAGTCGAAATAGGGAAATATTTCGAAATATTTCTATTCTATTTCCACTATATTTCAACCTGTTCCTGATAAACAGCAATCACTTTTTTAGGCGGTTTTTGGTATATATAATTTTTCATCGTCCTAAGTGGCGAAGATAGGAAAAAAATAGCGCTTCGTTTTTGGCCATTTTTATAAAAAAACGAAAGTTCAATATCAAATAACGACCCGTTAACGTTACAGGTACTAAATTTGCGGTTGTGAAGAAAATTGATAAACTCATCGTTTCCAGTTTTGTGCCACCCTTCGTGGTCACTTTCTTTATCGCCATTTTTGTGCTGATAATGCAGACGTTATGGGTCTATATTGATGATATTATTGGCAAAGGCGCTGGTTTGGCGATGATTACGGAGTTTATGTTCTACTTATCCATCTCCCATTTTATTATGGCCTTGCCCATTGCAGTGTTGATTTCTTCGGTGATGGTGATGGGAAATTTGGCGGAACATTACGAATTATCGAGTATGAAATCGGCAGGCGTATCGCTGTTGCGTATCATGCGACCGCTCATATACGTCTGTTCGGGAATTGCGATATTTTCTTGGTTTACATCGAATTACATCACCCCCGTTGCTAATTTAAAGTTCAAATCTCGCCTTTATGATATGCGGCAGCAGAAGCCTACGCTGAACATGGAAGAAGGGATTTTTAATGATGACTTTGACGGGTATCGTATCCGAATTGGGGAGAAAGGAGCGGATAATAAAACGATTAAAAATGTTTTTATTGCCAATCACATCACAGCGCAAAAAGACCGTTTGAACGAATTGATAGCTAAGGAAGGGATGATGTACACGACGCCCGACGAGCGATTTTTGATAATGGAATTAACAGACGGAGAGCAGTTTCAAGAAGGCAATCGCTACGCCGCCAATAAGACCAAAGCGCCCTTTGTCCGAACTTCTTTCGAGAAATATACCAAGGTTTTTGACATGCAGGAGTTCGATATTAATCGGACGGACGAGGAGCTATTTCGCACCCATTATTCTATGCTGAGTATGCGCCAACTGCAGGCGGCTATTGATTCTATTGATACTCAAATGGATGAACGGAAGGAATCCACTAGTAAATACGTTGACCAATACATCAATGCACTTAAGTCCGATACTACTAGCCCTAGAACCAATATAGAAAAAATAGAGCAAATGATAAATGATAGTCCGAAAGGTGCTATCTCAGCCACGGAGAAACGGTTCAATCAAGTAGATACTTTGTTGCGAGACACTTCGGAGATTGGAAACATCCTTGCCGCTAAAAAAAAGAAGATGGCTAGTGCCGTTAAAAAGGAGGATGAAGCGCCGAAGGTGAAAAAGAAAACCCGTTTGCAAGGCATGAAGTTTAAAGTAGCCCAGCAAACCATTGACCAGCCATTATCCGAATATAATAGTATAGTGGCGACCTTCGAAATGAGCAAAAAGCAACCCTACGTCGATAAAGCTTTACAACACGTTCGGAGCATTAAAAGTAACGCCGAAGCGGCACAGCGTTATTTGGTGAAAACCAAAGAAAAACGCATTAAGCACGTTTTTGAATTGTATTCCAAATACGCTTTTGCAGTAGTCTGTTTAGTCTTTCTATTTATCGGGGCACCAATGGGCGCATTGGTTCGAAAAGGCGGATTTGGTTATCCACTATTAATTGCGATTATTTTCTTTATGTTGTTCATAACCCTTACGCTGACCTTCAAAAGAATGGCAGAGGCCCAGGTGATTCACCCAATTTTGGCCGTTTGGATGCCCAATTTGATTATTTTGCCCATGGGCTTTTTTCTAACGTACAAGGCGATGAACGATTCTAAAGTGTTTGACGTGTCAAGGTTGACGGCGGCGTTGCAGGGAATATTTGCTAAGTTCAAGCGAGAATAAAATAAGTTATGCCAACGATACACCCAGTAAGAACTTCTTTTTTCGAAAACATCAAAGCAACCTTCCACGAAAATTCCTATTTCTTTGCCCTCTTTATCATTTTCCTAATCGGTGGCGGTATCAACTTGCTGCTAATCGAAACGGGTGATTCGATACTACATTTTAGTGAAAATCGCAGTGCGTTAACCGATTTATTTTTTAAATACGGTACCAAATTAGGGGAAGAACCCATGTATGCATTCTTCGTTGTATTTTTTCTATTTGTGCGGTTTCGCTACAGCTTGTTGATTCCTTTTGTGGGCGTTATCGTCACCGTAATGAGTTCCGTGACTAAAGCATTTTTTGCGCACCCAAGGCCCTTTCTATTTTTCCAAAAAATGGGAATGTTAGACCAAATCAATTTTGTGGAAGGGGTTACTTTAGCAAAAGGTTTGAGCAGTTTTCCGTCGGGACATACTATGTCGGGCTTTGCGCTTTTTTCGTTGGTAGCGTTTTTGCTCAATCGGAAAAAGACAGTGGCGGGGTTGCTGTTTTTAATTGCGCTAATTGTTGGATTATCAAGGGTTTATCTGGTCCAGCATTTTTTTAAAGACATTTATCTAGGTGCCATTATTGGCGTGTCGATTGCGCTTGTTCTCTACGCTTTTCAACGGCAATATCCCCTTAATTCACAATTGCGCATCGACCAACGCATTGGGCTTAAGTCACCGAATATCGCAACTGAGTAATTGTCTGTTCTCGATGAAGGCCACTAAGCGGTCGCCAATTTTCACGGGGCCGACGCCAGCGGGTGTTCCCGTGTAGATGTAATCACCGACGTGTAATTTAAAAAACTGGGAAACGTAGGTGATAATGTAATCGAAAGAAAAGATGAGGTCTTTGGTGTGTCCTAATTGTACCCGTTCTTCATTTTTTACTAAAGAAAACTCGATATTTTGCGCATTTTTCAAACTGCTCAGCCGAACAAATTCACTGATAGCCGCCGCACCGTCGAAGCCTTTGGCTATTTCCCATGGATGTCCTTTTTGCTTCAATGCAGCCTGTACATCTCTAGCCGTGAAGTCAATGCCAATGGCCACTTCTTCGTAGTACTTGTGGGCAAATTCGGGTTGAACATGACGACCATTTCGGGTAATTTTTAGGACAATTTCCACTTCATAGTGCAAATCTTTCGTGAATTCAGGATAGTAAAGCGGCTTGTTATTGACCAATAAAGCCGACGAGGGCTTCATGAAAACTAACGGCTTGGAAGGAACGGGATTGTTGAGTTCTTTAGCGTGGTCAATATAATTGCGACCGATACAGATGATTTTCATAAATTTATTTTGTCGGGAGAATTGGTACTGGATTACATTTGGCTATTTTAAGAAGCAATACAAAAAGTTATTTGTGTATTTGTTATTCGTTATTTGTCTAAACGTTGACCGTCAATAGCCAATTGCAGAAAAAAGGAATAGCAATGGGTGTCGCAACTCGGAGAGTTACGTTACGATTGCTGATTAAATGTAACATATCTCCATATTTGTTTTTAACTGTTTGTCTAAACGTCTAAACCAGTAACAAATATCGAATAACCAATAACAAACTCACCATTTTCGACCATAACCTCGTTCCACCGCTAATTCCAGAGGGCGACGCAATCGAGTCAACATCTTCTGAAACTCTTCAATTTTATCTAAGATGTGCCGAATGTTTAAATTAGCAATTTCTCCTACATCTTTAGCAATGCGCAATTTAGTGTCTAATTCAATGGAAGCACTATTAGCGATGCGTAAGTACGATAAGAATCGGCTGCTACTTTTGACCTCTGCGCCCATCGAAATACTCTTATGAATATTCGTTGCACAATCCCTAATTTCGTGAATTAAGTTAAATTCGTCGGGGTGCGTTTTTCTTTTGAAATTGGCTTTGGTTAATTCGTTTACCTCATTGGTTAGTAGGATGGCCATTTGCCACACTTTTAGTTGTTTGTAGGTTGCCATGTTCTAGGTTTTGAAAGGATGGATAATAATTTATCCAAACTATAATCTGGGTAAATTTAATGGGTTCTTTGATAACTTTCCC
>JBCCQK010000572.1:0-5062 GCA_039024375.1 Bacteroidota bacterium | reverse complement strand
CCAAATCTTTCTTCAATATGGCGTGGATTGCTTTCGGTATTGCCTTTGTAGGAATGTGCCTCGGATTGATTTATATGGAAGCCGATTTGGCGACCAAAGGCTTTTTAGCTATGTCCTATTTATTCAGCGTCACTTCCTGTTTTACCTTAGCCAAAGTGGTACGTGACCGCCACGAAGCGGAACGGTTTATTAACAAAGTAGAAAGTGCCAAAACGGAGAAGTTTTTGAATGAGTCCCATTCGATTGGGAACTAGGTACTGGATGCTGGATTCTAGATGCTGGTTGCTGGTTGCTAGTCTATGGACACTGTGCTGTTTTGGCAACGCATATAGACACTTATTACAAAAGTGCCTTTGTGACATTTCATATCGACAAGAAAGTTACATAATTAAATCGACCTAAATATGCCCATTTTCTTTATTGGAATCGTAGATAATAGGTGCGAATATCCAGTATCTAATATCTAGAAACCAGCATCACACCAGCGCTCCCACCTCTGCACTCACCAACTCTCCAACCTGCTTCCCCACTCGCATCGCCGCATTAATCGACCCGTTCAACTGATAGTCGCCGCAATGGCATAAACCAGAGCGAATCGTAAGGTCTTTATTGTTGATGCTGTGTTGAATGTACTGCTGATTGGGTAAAGCGTAAGTGATTTTTCGAGTGTGCAGGTGCTGCCACGTTTCGGTTGCTTTGCCGAACCAAGTGGTCAGTTCCTTTCGAATGGCTTTTTCTAAGGCTACTTCGGAGCGCTTAGAATTGCCGACCACGGAAATAGATATTAAATGTTGGCCATCAGGAGCGTACCCTTTTGCAACTTGGCTAATGGTACAAATATTATTGGCGAGTCGATTTTTGTTGATATTGAGCGCAATTAAGGGCTGCTCGATGGGCGCTTCGTCAGCAACAAAATGGAGATGAATGGTACTTTGATACGTCTTTTTTACCTTTGCCAATTCGCTGACTAGCCCCGTTGCTTGCGTGGCGACGATGATTTGTGGTGCGGAATAGGTGCTACCGTCCGATAGAATAACCGTTTGCCCATCAATTTTTTCCACTTTAGCACCACATTGAATACTATCTTGGGGTAAGGCCACGGCTAATTGTTTAGGAATTTCTTCCATTCCCAGGTTGGGAACGACCGTGTCTCCTTCGCTAAACATTTTGAACACAAAGTCGAACATTCTTCGACTAGTCACCAGTTCTTTTTCCAAAAAAATACCCGCAAAAAACGGCGCAAAAAAGCGGTCAACCATTTTTTGACTAAAACCGTATTCGTTGCGCAAAGCGGCTTTTGTAGGGATTTCTTTTTGCTGAAAAATTTGCTCAATAGATGTTCCGTTTAGCCGACCACGGAGTTTCAAAATCTTTAGTTTATCGAACAAACTGCCCGCCTTCGAAGACATTGTGGGTACTAAACTGGCTGGGTCCCGCATGGGGTCGCCAATTCTATCTTGCTTACCATTTGGGTATAGCAGAAGCGCACCGAGAGAAAAAGCCTGCAAATTCAACTGGTCATAATCTAGCCAATATTTAGTTTCGGGATAAGCCGTCAATAATACTTGAAAACCGTGGTCCAATCGAAAACCGTCCACTACATCCGTCTTGACACGACCACCAATGCGGTCACTGGCCTCCAGTAATAAAAAATCAACACCTCTTTGCTGTAATTGACGAGCAGCGGTTAATCCTGCCAATCCGCCACCAATAATAATTGCTGTTGCCATAAATGGTTATTCGATTATTTAATTGCTACTGTTCATCACCGAAACAGATGGAAATAGAATTGGTTTAGCTGTATTATTTTGGAAGATAATAAAAGTAGTTAGAATGAACGAGATTAATTTACTTGTTTGAAGGAACAGAACAATTAAATGGAACTGTTTCTTTATCAAAATAATTCACTTTATGGAGCGGCTAGAAAGCGGTGCTAATAAAGCATCGCCTTCTAGCTATTCTCCGCAACTTGAACGAATTACTCACAAAATCCAAGACAACACTTACCTTCAATTATTACTATCACTTTTTGAATACTTCATGGAATCATTTGCTACCCATTGGACGTTAACGGTAAAATATTCTGGAAAAATAGACAAACGAAGGACTGCCTAGCATACCTCAAAATGTAGTATCTTCGCACCCTGTTTTTGAAAAAATTGACGCAAATCCATGAAATTAGCCACTAGATACAACGCACAAGAAACCGAAGCCAAATGGTATCCCCACTGGATGGATAAAAAATACTTTGCTTCGACGCCCGACGACCGAGAAGCCTTCGCCATCGTTATCCCACCGCCCAACGTGACGGGGATTCTCCACATGGGGCACATGTTGAACAATACCATTCAAGATATTTTGATTCGAAAGGCCCGCTTGGACGGTAAAAACGCCTGTTGGGTGCCCGGAACCGACCACGCTTCCATTGCGACGGAGGCAAAAGTCGTTCGAAAGTTACGAGCAGAAGGCATAAAAAAGGGAGACCTAACCCGTGAGGAGTTTTTAAAACACGCTTGGGATTGGACGGACGAATACGGTGGAAAAATTTTAACACAACTCCGCAAATTGGGGGCTTCTTGCGATTGGGACCGCACGGCCTTCACGATGGACGAAGTTCGGTCGAAGCAGGTCATCAAAATTTTTGTCGATTTATTCAACAAAGGCAAACTGTATCGAGGACTCCGCATGGTCAATTGGGACCCCGAAGCCCAAACGGTACTGTCCAATGAAGAAGTAATCTACGGCGACGAAGATTCTTTATTATACCATCTGCGCTACAAAATTGACCACAACGGACAGGAATCTCCAACTTTGGTTCGATTGGAAAAGAAGATTAAAAAGTTGCAACGACTGTTGGCGCAGGGCAAGCGCAAAACCTACGGTAGTGGCACTTACCAACGGTCCGTGATTGCGGGCTTACGCCGAATGCTGGCCGATGCGCAGCGAACTTACGCTGCGGAATCGGAGGCGTACAATTGGCTGACGATTGCTACCAAGCGACCCGAAACCATCATGGGTGATACGGCCATTGCCGTTCATCCCGACGACCCTCGCTACGCCCATTTGAAAGGGAAGCGGGCCATCGTTCCATTAATTGGCCGAGCCGTTCCCATCATTTTTGACGACTACGTTGACATGGAATTCGGAACGGGTGCACTGAAGGTTACCCCTGCGCACGACCCGAACGATTACGAGATTGGTCTCCGGCATAATTTGGAAGTCATTGACACCATTAACGACGATGGGACGATGAACGAAAAGGCGCAAATCCACATTGGGACGGACCGCTTCGAGGCGAGAGAATTGGTCAAAAAAGATTTAGAAACGGCGGGCTTTCTAGTGGCCATTGAACCTTACACTTCGAGCATCGGTCGGTCGGAAAGAACGGGGGCGGTTGTTGAACCCAAACTGTCCTTGCAATGGTACGTCGATATGAAAAAGATTGCCGACCCTGCTTTGAAAGCGGTCATGTCGGACGAGGTAGAGTTTTTTCCAAAAAAATATAAAAATACGTATCGCCACTGGATGGAAAACATCCGAGATTGGTGTATTTCTCGACAGTTGTGGTGGGGACATCGTATTCCCGCTTGGTACTACGAAGAAGAAACTTTTGTGGCCGAAACGGCGGAAGAAGCCTTAGCATTGGCAAAAGCCAAATTAGGCGACCAAATTACTCTAGCCGATTTGCAGCAAGATGAAGACGTGCTAGATACGTGGTTTTCGTCATGGTTATGGCCTTTCAGTGTTTTCGATGGACTAGAGGAAGGTGGCGAGGTTGACTATTACTATCCGACCAGCGTACTAGTAACGGGTTGGGACATTATCTTTTTGTGGGTAGCTCGAATGATTATGTCGGGCTACGAATGGAAAGGAACGTTGCCCTTCCAGCACGTTTATTTCACGGGGATGGTTCGGGACAAGCAAGGTCGAAAGATGAGTAAGTCTTTGGGAAACTCTCCCGACGCCTTGAAGTTGATTGAAGACTACGGAGCCGACGGCGTTCGATTCGGCGTAATGTCGAGTTCACCGGCGGGTGGAGATTTATTGTTTGATAAAAAACTTTGCGAACAAGGAGCGGCCTTTTGCAATAAAATGTGGAACGCCTTGCGCTTAATCAAGGGCTGGGAAATTGCGGAATCTCCCGTTAGCGAAGACCTAGCAAAAGTTAATGCTTTGGCAGCCAAGTGGTTGGCTCAAAGTCTTTCCAAAACGTTAGAAGAAATTGATAAAAACTTCCAAGAATACCGCTTGTCCGAGGTAACGATGGATTTGTACAATTTCATCTGGGGCGATTTCTTCTCGTGGTATTTAGAGATTATCAAACCACCTTACGGTTCGCCTATTGACCGCAAAACCTACAATCAAGCCATCGACTTTTTTGAGCAATTGATGACGGTTTTGCACCCAATTATGCCTTTCGTTACTGAAGAAATCTGGCATCAATTGAAAGACCGAAAAGAAGGGGAAGATTGTATCGTTAGCCAGTTCCCTAAAGCTGGGAAAATAGACGAAAAGTTGCTGAAGCAATTTGACGTTATCAAAGATACGATTACGAAAATTAGAGAGATTCGTCAGAAAAATAGCCTAAAAAGCTACGAGCCGTTGAAAGCGTTTATCCAAGAAGGAACGAGTGCGCAGCAGTTTTTTTCTATCGAAGGTACAAAAGAATTGCTACAAAAAATGGCCGCTTTGGAAAGCCTCGACTTTACGTCCAAAGAACCTACTAATTCCGTTAACTTCATTGCGGGGACGGAACAGTTTTACGTTGAAATCAACAAGACCATCGACGTGGAAGCGGAACGCGCCCGATTGGATAAAGAGTTAGATTATCTAGAAGGCTTTTTGAACTCGGTCAATAAAAAGTTGGGGAACGAGCGTTTTGTTAATAATGCCCCCGCTAAGGTTGTAGAGAACGAACGGAAAAAGCAACAAGACGCTACGGCGAAGATTGCGATTTTGAAAGAGAGTTTAGCGAAGTTAGGGACGTAACTGATTGTTGGATTATCAATTATTCTTTACTTTTGCGCAAAATTTTGTAGGGTGGGTGATACCTTGAAAGTAT
>JBCCQK010000571.1:0-5114 GCA_039024375.1 Bacteroidota bacterium | reverse complement strand
GGAATTTTGTTAATATTTAAATACTGTTATGCCTGTAACTTTAGCAAAAAGATTAATCTCTACTGAAGATTACCACAAAATGGCAGAAGTGGGCATTCTACAACCCGACGACAAGATAGAGTTATTAAATGGTGAAATCATTAAAATGAGTCCAATAGGAAGTTTGCATGTTGGGTACGTTAACATATTAGACGAATTATTGTCAGATGCACTCGGTAAAAAAGTACATGTTGTTGTTCAAAGTCCCGTCAAGTTGAGTAGCTTCTCTGAACCCGAACCCGATTTAGTCCTATTAAAGCGAAGAAAAGACCATTATCTTAAACGTTTACCACAACCTAAAGACGTTCACTTAATTGTAGAAGTGGCAGATTCCACGCTAGAAAAGGACAGAGAGGTAAAAGCACCGCTTTACGCTCAGGCGAACATTTCCGAATACTGGATTTTGAATATTCCCGATGAGCAGCTAGAGATTTTTACGGAGCCGAAGGATGGAAAATACCAAAGTAAAACGATGTTAAAAGCAGGAGATACTTTTTACTTTGCTGCTTTTGATTTGAAAATTAGTTGGAAGGATATTTTTATTTTGGAGCAACTTTGATGCACCTGATTTTTAAAAAGCATTTTCCAAAACCTCCATAATTTTCCCCACCATTTCCTCCGTCACATCCAAATGAAAAGTCAAGCGCACCGTTTGCGGCCCGAAAGCAACGCCTTGAATACCTTCTTCAGCCAATGTAGCTAAAAAAGAATCGGCAGAGTAGGGTGCTTTCACATCAAAAATAACAATATTCGTTTTGATGGGACGAATGTTCTCAACAATAGGGAGATTTGTTAAGGCATCGCCCACTTTTTTTGCGTTTTGATGGTCGATGGCTAGTCGGTCAACGTGATTATCGAGGGCATAAATACCCGCCGCCGCCAAAAAACCAGCCTGTCTCATTCCACCGCCCATCACTTTTCGAAATCGTCTGGCTTTTTTAATAAAATCGCTATTACCGATTAACAAAGAACCTACGGGTGCTCCCAAGCCTTTGGACAAGCAGATGGAAATGCTATCAAAGAGGCTTCCAATTTGTTGCGTACTTTCGCCCGTTTCTACTAGAGCATTGAACAGCCTAGCGCCGTCCAAATGTAAGGCTAAGCCCCGTTCTTTACAGAGTTGTTGAATGGGGTCGATTTCGTCGGACGTATAAAAATTACCGCCTCCCTTATTCGTCGTATTTTCTAAAACCACCAAGCGACTTTCGGGCAACCAATCGTAAGGTAATTTAATGGCCGCTTCGACGCTTTCTGCCGTTATTTTCCCAAAATTACCGTCCAGTAAATTCATCGAAACGCCCGAATTAAAAGCATAACCCGCCGATTCGTACTGATAGACGTGTGAGTATTTGTGACAAATGACTTCGTCTAACGGTTGCGTGTGCACTTTGATGGCGATTTGGTTGGTCATCGTGCCAGATGGGCAAAAAACGGCCGCTTCTTTGTTAAACATGGCCGCGGCTTTGGCTTCTAAAGCGTTAACGGTTGGGTCTGCTCCGAAAACGTCGTCGCCTACTTCGGCGGACATCATGGCTTCGAGCATTTCGGGAGTGGGGCGGGTAACGGTGTCGCTGGTTAAGTTGATGGTCATAAATAGGATTCTGTATTCGGTTTACGGTACACGGTGAGAATGCGAAAAATTTAGGAATAAAGACGCTACCTTACTAATGTCACATCCCCAAAAAACTGTTCTTCAATCTCGTCCAAATAGCGCAGTTTGGCGTAATAACTGTACACGCCAGCACTAGCCTGGTCACGGTCAACAAGTCCTTTCCAGCCCATATTGGCATCGTTAATATCTCCTCCATTCTGTTCAAAAACGAGCGTTCCCCAGCGGTCGTAAATCTGGAAAACGAGGATTTCGGCAAAGCCACGACCCATGATATAAAACTCGTCGTTGATGCCGTCCAAATTGGGACTAAAAACGTTGGGTATATAAATACCTCGTTCTTTATTGACTCGAATATTGACCAAAGTATTAGCTTGACAACCCGAAGCGCTGGTAATTTCTAACTCGTATTGGGTGTCAAAAAATGGTCTCACTTCCAGTTGTTCACAATTAACACAATTGACGTTTTCGGCTTTTTCGGACCAATCATAGCTTACTTGCCCCACCGCATTGGAAATCGGATTCAAAGTTACGTAATCTCCTAAGTTTATGGTAATATCGGGACCTAAATCAACCGAGATGGGCTCTTCCGAAATGCTAACGGAATCAATTTCCGCCTCGCAGCCGTTCGTGACCGTAACAGCGTACAAACCCGCTTCGCTAACGGTGATGCTAGAAGCCGTGCTGCCCGTATTCCATTGATAGTCAATTCCCTGTAAGTTCCCTGCAATTAAATCGAGGCTCGACCCCTCGCACAGGTTAGCTTGCTGATTTTGTAAATCGACGACCAAGGGAGATAGAAAAACCGCCGTTGGGTCGTCCGCCAATAACGTCTCGGGGTCATCGGACGGAGTAGTGCCACCCAGTCCTTCGGGAAGGTTTTCTAAATAGGCTTGATTTTCGTAAACGCCCGCCGCAAAGGGTAGCGCCTCCACGATAACCTCAATGGAATCCTGTCCTAAGGGTAGCGTCATATCGCTGATACGTAAGATATTGGTGCCAATCCCTTCCACTGTTCCACCGTAAGGGTTGCGGTCAACGCGTAGAATGACAAAATCCTCGGGCATCGTATCTGCCAAAATCACGTCGGTGCGCTCTACGCCCGAGATATTGGAAATAGAAAAAATGTACTTGATTTCCGTGCAGGGTACTAACGCACGAGGACGAACATTTTTCAATAAATCGACGGTAAACGGACAAGCGCAGCCATCTTTATTACTCGTATTGGGGCCTCGACCCAAAATTTCCACTGCTCCTGTTTCCTTATCTATACCAAAAAAAGTTCTCGCTAAATTGTCGTCGAACTCGTTGCCGTAGCCGAACATATTGCCAAAAGCATCGAAGTACAAGCCGCCCATCTTATCCGCCACGCGTGTTCGTGGAAAATTGGCCGTTACCGCACCGTTGGTTGGATTGATGGTTACCAATCGCTCACTGCTACTATCGAAACCGTATAACACTCCTGTCAATGGGTCAAAGGCAATATCGGTGGTTTGAATAGTAGGACCCGTTAAAGGAAATCGAGATTTCACGGGAATATTTGGGTCGGTAAAGTCCAAAATGATGAGGGCAATACTATTATTTCGGCCCTGTTCGATGATTAGCATTTCGTTACCGTCGGGCGTGAAAGTAGCCGCATAGTAACCGTTGCTGTGGTTAACGTCCAAAATGTTAAGGGGAAATCCTCTGCCCGTGGCGTCAATGCGGTACAAACGGTCTTCCGTTGTGCTGATGCCGTAAATAAAATTATCCGTCGAGCGGTAACCCACTGCATTCAAACTAACGCCCGTCGATTGGGGGAGTGGTACAAAAGATACGTCGCCGTTATCGGCAATAATTACTTCGTGGAGTTGACTAAAGCCATTGCCCGAACCGAAGGAAAAGTAGAAGTTATTTTGCCAAACGAAAGGGACTTGGCTTAATAGTAAGGAAGTTGGGAAGAAAAAAGGCAGTAGAAAAAGTAGCTGCGAAAGTCTATATCTGGTTATTTGTCCATTAAATGAAATGGATGAAAACTGCCTATTGAGTGTGACTATACGGTATTTTTGTTTTTTATCGCCTCTGTTCTTCATCTTTCGTTATTTTTAATCGAGTGTTCTGTCGAAAGATAACGAATATTTAGTATTTGAAGGACTTAAAAGGGCGTTTTTAACGAAAAAGGAGTGTATTGGTCTTGTTGATTGTTCTTTGGACAACGGATGCTTCGTTTGCTGTTGACTTGGACAACGGATGCTTCGTTTACTGTTGACTTGGACAACGGATGCTTTGCTTACTATTGACTTGGACAACGGATTTAGACGTTGACCTCATCATTCATCGTTCATCATTCATCATTCATCATTCATCATTCATCGTCCATCATTCATCGTTCATCACCTATCATTCATAAATCAGTATATCTTCGGATTAGTCGCCTCATAAGTTCGCACCATCAATCGATATTGGTCATCCGAAAAATCGCATTTACACACATCGGGGTAATAAGACATAATATTCCCAACGTGTGGGGTGTACCAATCGCTCGCATTATCTCTAGCATTATTGATAAATCGGCAGTTCATTTCGGCATTAACGTAAACGCTTACTTCGTCGCCGATTTTGTAGGGGTCAGCGGGTGTATCACAGATATTATCGCCCGTTTCGGCGCAGTTTTCGCCTCTGACTAACTCTTCTGTTCGTTCTTCACCTTCACCGAAAGTGTAGGGTACACCAAAGAAACGACCCAATTCGTGCGCAATGGCAAATTCGTTCAGACATTCTCCTTTTAGCATCAAAAGACCACCATTTTCAGTATTGGCAATGCCGCCTAATTCGGCAATTCCGCATAATTCGTCTTCAAAATCAAATTGAGACACCCAAAACATATTGATTTTTCGCTGTTGGTGGTATATCACCTGCATTTCGTCCCATTCATATACCTTGACCGAATCGTACTGGTAATTTTCAATGGTATCCAATTGACAAATGTTGAAAGACATACAAATCGGTGCAAATAAGTCATTCACTCGACCCATGACCGCAAATAAGCTGTCCACATTTAAGCCCAACGAGTCACCTTCGGTAATAACGATATTAGCTACTACGTTAAACTCCTTATTCAAACAAGGTAAGTCCTTTTTTTGTGCCAAACTATTGGTCGCAAAAAGAACAAAACAGCAAAATGGTAGTAAAAATAACTTTATAAAAGATTTCATAAATATGTATTGTGGGCTGATGGTCAATTGTTAATTATGGAGCAAAAGAAGATAAATCCTGTCCTTGATGGCAAACTTAGCGAATTTGCGTAACTTCCACAACTCACAAGTTTGAGGGTGATTTTTTCGGTCATTTTTTTTCATAAATAGTTAGAAAATGACATCTTGGCGCCGCTTTTTTTTGTCAGTTGTCCAAAATAAATTGTTTTTTTGTGATGAACTAGGTGACGGCTTCGCCAAATAAATGATAGTTGATAAATGATGAATGATTT
>JBCCQK010000570.1:0-5122 GCA_039024375.1 Bacteroidota bacterium | reverse complement strand
TTGGGTATGCTGGCGTTACTGGGGCCTACTGTACTAGTTGAGTCTCCTACCATGAGACTGTGGCTATGATTAGGTATTTGGGCTAAACTCAATGTAACTTCCGTTACACCACCTCTTTCCCCTAACCTACGACTTGTCAAACCTGGTCCTCTACCTTCTCCAATCGGCATCCTGCCCTGTAAATTAGGTAAAGCAGTAGTGGTTCGACCATCACCTCCATAGGTAGTTCCAATCAGGGAAAATAAAGCTGTATTCTGCGCAATAGGTAATAATTGCCCATCACAAAATGCCCAACCACGCGGCGCAAAGTTGCAGGCCCAAATATTTATCTCCGCTATAAACGGTTCCATAAAATAAATTTTTAAAATTAGCTAATTAAGCCTTAGAACATTTAATCCCCAGACCTTTTTCAATTCGTTCAATTTCCTTTGGTTGTACATTATCGTTCGGAAGACAATAAAACTCTTTTAGTTTTGCCTGATGTTCTTTAGTTATCCCATGTAGATTCGCTAACTGATTATAATTACAGTAAAGCGTCTCTAACGCTAAATCTTTCACTGGCAAAATAGACGTCAACTGATTAGCATTAACGAATAGCTTATACAACTTAGTCATATAATGCACTGCACTAATATCCGTTAGCTTGTTTGAATTAACGTACAACGTTTCGACTTGGTGAAGATGCTCGGTACCTTCTAGATTAGTCAACCCACAATGCGTAATAAACAAGTACTTCAAATTCGTCAAATGCTTCACCCCCGAAGCGTTCGTCAACTCAAAACCAATACTCGGATACATCCCCCTCGGCCCAACCACTCGAAACGTGGGCGTTGAAAAAATATCCACCAGTTCTTCGTCGGTCGGTGTATCGGTAGTTTCTCCTTTCTGCAAAAACGACGCATTAAACGCCCGCTGCCACTGCTCCTCCAAATCGTTCCACCAAGCCAATCGCTTTTCGGGCGTATCAAAATCTTCCGCTTGGGCAATCGGTTCCAATTCGGGGTAGTCCACCTCTTCCGTCAATTCTGGATTCACCACGATAAAATTTTCTTCTTTCACCTTCTTCATATCTGCCTCCAAGCCATCTAAGCGAAAGCTCATCTTTTCCAGTACCTTACTCTGTATCTGCATGTGCTGGTACACCTGATTAAAGCTTTGAATCATTTGGAATTGCTGCTTGGCACGGCTTAATTCTAGCGCATACTGGGGCGTATTCTTGAGCGGAAAATACCAAGCGCAAGTGGTACAGTGTTGGGCAGTTGCCTCGTTAGTCGTTGCACAGACGGGACACGTTTGTTCCGTGTGAATGCCATTTTCTGAAAACTGAGTAGCTTGCATGATTAGTTATTGATTAAAGCTGTACGAAGTTTTCTTTTTGACGCTGAAGGACGCTGTTTCGATTATGTTTTTCTTTTTTCTCTCAAATTGCGTACGATAGAGCAGAAAACATAACTAATCATAACTTCAAACAGCGTCGCTCAGCGTCAAAAGACGAACATTTTCAAGACTTCGCACACTTTTAGTTATTAGTGAATAGTTTAGCGGGTATCAATCATCACTTATCATCCATCATTCATTTGGCGAAGACATTATCTATTCCGAGAAGGAAATATCCCAATCAGCGCAATACAAAAATTAACCGCCAAGCAAGGCTGAATATTATTTACGGACTGGTTCGCTCCCGTACTTTGGGTCATCACAGTAGTAGTGGGACGGTCATCTTTACCCACGACGACGACATTCGTAGTGCCATTTCCATTGGGTTGTTCCGTTGCTGGTAAAGAGTGACTATGACTAGGCAATTGATTGACAGTGAGCGTATTCGTTTCTGAACCTATCCGCTGACCTAGGCGGCGTGGCGTAAGCCCAGGTCCATCGCCAGCGTGCATGGGAGACCGTCCCCGCATATCGGGCAGGGCAAAGCTTCTACGACCATCCCCGCCGTAAGTAGTTCCCAGAATTGAAAACAACGCTTGGTTTTCGGATATGGGTAATAGTTGGCCATTGCAAAAAGCCCAGCCACGGGGAGCAAAATTACCGGCAAACATACCAATGGTACCTATTAAGGGGTTAGTTGACATAATTGTTATCTATTTTTTAAGTAGTTAATTGAAAGTTTAAGATAGAAAGACCTAGCTTAGTGATGAAAGAATAATAATACACACAATTTTACTTTGTTCTTTTTACCTCGAAAAGGCATCCCATCCGCAAGCGGTTCACAAAAGATAAGCAGCCCATCCGTAAACGGTTCACAAACGGTGTTTGCTCATCCGAATCTTCCTCTTTTGCTCATGTTAAAAAGCCTCGTCGATGCCCTGCATTGGCATCCCGTCCGCAAGCGGTTCACGAGCTTACACTCGTTCATGTTTTTTGCCTTGCTAAAGAAAAAAATAACTTCGTCAACTTGTGCGCTTTATTAATATTTCATCACTTACTAAGTCCTCGACGGAAATTCTCCTTCCAGCGCAATGCAGAAGTTGACCACCGTAGAAGGCTGCACGTTATTAATGGGTTGACCACTACCCGTTGCTTGTGTCGATATGATTTGGACATCAGAAGACTTATTCGTTTTGACGAATGTTTGTCCGTTCCCACTAGCCGACGTTTCGATAGCGGGCAAGCCGTGGTGGTGCGCAGGTAGCGTTGGGTGCGTAAGTGTATTGGTCTCTATACCAATTTTTTGCCCCAAGGGGTAAGAGTGGAGACCAGGCCCATTCTCACCGTTACCCGAGTGAATGGGAATCCGTCCTCGCAAGTCGGGTAAGGCAAAGCTTCTACGACCATCTCCCCCGTAGTAGGTACCGAGCAGAGAATATAAAGCCTGATGTTGAGCGATGGGGAGTAATTGCCCATCACAAAGTGCCCATTTGCGAGGAGCGAAATTTCCTCCGAACATCATGATGCTGCCTAAAAGGTATTCTTCGTGCATAATTGTATCGTTGTTTAAGGATTTTAAATTGAAAATTTTTTAGAAAAATCTAAAATTATAGCTGTAAGAAGTCTGCAAATTAGGACTTGATTCAACACTGATTGAACGGATTGGACTGATTTCCGCTGATTTTCTAAGGATTTGGGTGTAAAATCAGTCATAATTTGTTAAACCTTGCCCAATCTGTAGTGAAAAAAGTACAATTTAGGCGTTTTTGAAAAAACCCCTGTACACCTAATTTAAAACTTAAAAGTATTGGAATTCAGGAACTAACATTTTAATCGATAATCGCTAGAAAAAGGAATAACGGAGTTTACTCGCAACTCGGAGAGTTACGTTACGGTTACAGTATCAGAGTAACACGACTCTCCGAATTGTGCCATATCAATATTTGTTTTTTAGACGATTACCTGAAACTAGCACAGATTATTTCGGTTCTTTGACAATTTTTGCAAAAGTTCAATCCCTTCAGGATTGTTACGCTCGAATTAGCCCAAATCCCCGCATTTCATACGGAGTTATTCAAGTTTAATCACTTCGTGATTCTGTGGATTGCAAAAATTGTCAAAGAACCATTATTTCTTAGGTTTCGCTAATCAAATCCCAAACTAATTAGGAATCATTATCCTCTTCTCCCTCTCCAACAAGTTCAAAACCCGTAAATAAGAGTCCGTTTTCACAAAAGACGGGTTTTTCGTTACGCAAAATATCTAAAACTAGTGAACCTTCGGCAGCACTATCCACCAATAATTGTTCTAGTCCACCGTCAGTGGTGTTCAACAGAAAAACGCCTTCGTCGTGCGCCGTATTCCAAGTAATTTTATAAGATTCAATCCTCTTCATGATTTGATGTATGGTGATTAAAAATTAGACGTATCTCTGAACCGCTACTATGTACTTTGTAAATTAACATAAGTTCAAAGTAGTCTCGCAGCCTGCGGCTGCTCGACAAAGGGAGCTTAGGGGGGACGAGCGAAACCTAAACAAACTATTATTACACTGTACTACGCATAGTTAGTAAAAGATGGAATTAAGAGAAGTCAGAAGTCAAATTTATTTAAATAATAAACTATTGATATTGAATGATTTACATTGAGCGCTGTCTGATTTCTGACAGTCCGTAAGGACGGTCTGACCTCTGACCTCTCTTCAATCGTTCACCTACCTCCTTTCAACTGCTTCTGCAAATCCTCCAAAGCCTCCCAATCGCCACTAACGGCCAATCCTGCTTGCTGTCCCCAAGTACCGGGGTCGTGCATTCGAAAGCGAGGGCCAGCGTCTTTCAATATCTGTTTTAGGGTACTCGTAGTAGCCGTTTTTAAATCTGTAAACGTACGAATATCCTTATCATTTAGTAATTGTTCTATTTTGGGGCCTATCCCTTCGATTAGCTGCAAATTGTCTCTAGTAGCTGATTGGCTATTGCTATCTACGCTAGCTTCGGTCGTAGCGCTTTCCTCCCCCATACCAGTTAGATTAAAACCAGTATAAACGAGTTCTTTTTCTTGGAAAACTTCAGCTTTATGACGGACTTTGTCTAATAAATAAGCCGCTTCTTCGGGGCTATCCACGCAAACTTGCGTTACGCCCTTTGGACTATCAAATAGGAAAATGCCTTGATTGGCTTTCGTGTTCCAGACAATTTTGTACGTTTTTACGGCGTTCATAGCTCACTTTTGCTTTGAATATGTACTGTTATAATGCATAGGACTGGGGTTAGCAACGGTAACAGAATTACCGATACTTTGGTAAACACAGCATTTTCTGCCGCATTTGAGTTTTGTGACTAGTTACCTTTAATGATTTGATTGGGTTTGTTACGAAGGAATAGAGTTATCAATTACTCCTTCCAACAACTAGCATTACGAACTAGAAAATTAAATCCAGCTAAAGGTTATCTCGAAAGTGAAATCAGCAAAATACAAGAGCGATATAGAATGCCTACCTAATAGTTAGATAGAGCCTAACTTTTTAAGATGACATAGCTAATTACAATTGCTTTATCTGTTGATAAAACTTAACGAGATTTAATGCTTTTGAAGATAGTATAGTGGTATCTCTTATTTAGTTTGACAAACCAAAGAATAGCATTATAAATTTTGCAATTAGCAAAATAATGATTCTTTTTTAAAGATATACAAATTGAGAGCTTAATTGAGTAGTAACAAAAGCAAATATAATGATTTACGAAGC
>JBCCQK010000569.1:0-5128 GCA_039024375.1 Bacteroidota bacterium | reverse complement strand
ATTTCCTAGACAAATCCTAAATTGCGAGTTAAATTTAGACAAAAATTCTTATGCAGAAAGATTTATCAGAATTATTTGGAACGAATCCCGAATTGGAGAAAAGATTCGTATCCATGTTTACCAAGGCCTTAGAAAAGAGTAACCAAGCGGGCTTTGATTATATTGAATTTAAACAGTCACTCAGTGCTTTGGCACGAATGGATATGGAAGACGAAATAGCTATTCGTTCGGCCTTTGCTACTGCCTCCACCGTCGGATTGACCAAGAAAAAACTGCTGGACTCCGCTAAATTCTACGGCAAAATTATCAATCAAGAAAAAGAGCAATTCGACGCTGCTTTGGCCAAAGCTATCAATTCGAAAGTAGGCGGCAAAATGAAAGAAGTCGAAAAGCTTAGAGAACAAATCGTGAAATACAAAGAAAAAATTCAGCAGTTGGAAGCCCAAATAGAAAAGCACCAACACACTATTGACACCGCCGACGAGCAAATCCAAGCAGAAAAGGAAAAAATATTGCTCACGCAAGACAATTTTGAAAAAACCTACCAAACATTCATCGAACAAATTAAAACGGACATTGACAATTTTAAAACCTATTTGTAAGATGAGAAGTCAGAAGTTCTCGTTTGCAAATGGGATTCCTTGTAGGAACTGTCAGAGGTCAGATTCACCTTACATATAAACCTTATCTGACTTTATTGACCAATTTTCATATTCAAGCAGAGCTAACAAATAACGAATATCCAGTAACAAATAACAAACATGGCAGATTTTGCGGAATTTCAACCACAGGGCGCTAAAAAGTCTTTTTGGCAACGACCAGAAGGGGTAACGGGTGCTATATTTTTATTGGGGCTAGCAGCGGGAGTGGTTTATTTGCTTTCGACGGGGCTTTTGACAACGATTCTGGCGAACGTAGTCTATTTGAGTGTTACCTTAATGGTGTTGGCAGCCATCGTTTATATGGTGTTAGACCCCAAAATGCGCGGACTCGTTAGTTATATGTATAAGAGCATTATGCGAACGATTACGGGATGGTTTGTGACGATTGACCCAATTGGTATCTTGAAAAACTACATTGAAGATTTGCAGGACAACCTAGGAAAAATGAGTCAGCAAATCGGTAGCCTACGAGGGCAAATGCGGAAGATGAAAGACATCATGTCTAAGAACTCGAAAGACATTGAGATGAACTTAAAGCTGGCCAATCGAGCACAAATGCAGGGCAACCAAAAGCAGTTACTGCTATCCACGCGAAAAGCAGCTCGTTTGAAAGAAAGCAACAGCAAATACGACAAACTACACAAGCGGATGGAAGTAATGTACCGTATTTTGACCAAAATGTACCAAAATTCGGAAATCCTACTCGAAGACACCAAAGACCAAGTAATGATTAAAGAACAAGAACATAAGGCTATTAAAGCCTCTCACTCGGCGATGCAATCGGCCATGAGCGTCATTTCGGGCGACCCCGACCGACGAGCGATGTTCGACGCTGCAATGGAAAATATTGCAGACGACGTGGCCAACAAGGTCGGAGAAATGGAACAGTTTATGGAAATGTCTTCCAATTTCATGAATTCTATCGACTTACAAAACGGCGTTTTCGAAGAGCAGGGCATGCAAATGTTAGAAGACTGGGAAAAGCAAAGCACCCTAATGCTAATGGATGGAAAAGATACCGACACCTTAGATTTAAACAGCGAACGTCCCACTTTACGCAGCGAAGAACGCTCCAACAGCAGTGGCAATCAATACGATAATCTATTTGGGTAGTTTAATAACGAGTAAAAAAGTTCAAGGTTTTAGCAATTCAATGGGTCAATAACTGCCCCAGGTTGAATCGCTAAACCGTTGAACTATCAAGCAAACATACTATTTCTGCTGCCTGTAAAGGGTATTATTTCAATTATCAATTTTTCAATTATCAATGTGCAATTAAATCGTATGTGAATCGAAATCACTACTCCTAGGCTAATTGTTCATTGCTAATTGTTCATTGCTAATTGTTCATTGCCAATTGTAAATTGTTAAGCAAGTTTGGCCATATCTCGAATTAAGATGCTGCGTCGGTTGAAGTAAATCAAATCTAATCGCTTCAACTCGTTGAGGACAGAAGTGACCGTTTGTCGAGAGGTTCCCGTAATATTGGCGATGTCTTGTTGCGTTAGGCAGTGTTTGAAAAGCATTTCAAAACCAACTCGGCGACCTCGCTTTTCGGCCGACTCTTTAATGAAGTCGATAATTCTGGCACGAGCATCCTTAAAAACTAAGTCTTCCAATCTGTTCTCTACCTCTCTCAAACGATTGCCCACATAATTCATAATAGCGATGCACAATTGGTGGTTGGTGGCAATTAATCGCTGAAACTCGCTCACCTTCAAAGTGTATAAGTGTACTTCTTCGTTCATACTAATGGCATAGTCCTGTCGCTTTTTTTCTCCCATCAACGGTAACTCTCCGAACATCGCCATTGGGTGCAAGATAGACTTGATGACCTCTCTTCCATCGTCGGAATGGCGGCCAATTTTTACAATACCTTTTACCAAAAAGAAAACATCTGTGGAAGGGTCACCGATTTTATAAATGTAGTCGTACTTTTTGATTTTTCTGAACTCAACCGTGCTCATGAGTTGGTTCATTTCGTCCTCGGTTAGGACGTTGAAAAGAGGGAAATGCTTGAAGAAATCTAAACTTGTTGAATTTTTCATAACTCAAAATTAAGTAGGTTAAGAAAATCTCCAATTGATAATATACTACTATTACAACCGGTTTTTGATGTTACAATTATCGAACATTATTTTAGGTAAAAAAAGTACAAAAAATGAGGTTTGTAAATACTAACCTAAAATTCAAAAACCAACAAATCATTGATAATCAATTGAATAAAATTCCTTTTTAGCCTCATTTGTTGAGGACTACTGGTTAACAGATTAATTTTTTTAATAATAAAATGTGTGATTTTTTTTCGATTCTACGCTCCTGAAGGGCATCTTCGCTCCAAAAAGCCTACTATTCGTTCCGTCATAAATTACTTTCAGTAGTAACCATTGAACATTGAATAGTGAACTAATGCTAAAGCAAAAGACCACTTTGTAGCTGCGCATCCCGAAAAAGGACGTTGTGTAGTTGAAAAAGGAATGAACTGTTTAGAAAGGACACAAAAAGATGGCAAGAACGGAATAGGTAAAGGTCAATTAGATAGTTCAACGAATAATTAATTTCGGTTAATGTTTGTTATTTACTCTGTTTTATCAAACATCCTATTGACCTTTTAACGCTATCGGTTTTTGCGATGTTAACGCTAATCGAACAATTGTTTGGACGAACAAAAGTCCTCTTTTTACTAACTATTTTTTTGACGACGACTTAAAAAGAAGTCACACTTTTTGTGTTTTTTTTCGCTAATTTTTTACAGAAAGGTGATTTGCTTTCTTTGGTAAGAATTTGATGATTACGATAACCTCATCGGCATTATAAACGGAGCTAAATTTCGAAAAAGTACCCCCAATTGTCGCCTTAGCGTTATTTTAACTAAATGACATTATCTCTTAACTTTTTATTTTTTGTCGCTTTTTTGCCATTTAGCGGAATGGTTTTTGTTCATTTTTCAACCAAATATGTCTTTATTTGCATCCTCAAACAAACACAGGTCTCAACACACAAACACTCACCAAGAACTACGGCAAAGTCTCCGTAACGTTCAAATCCGTTTTCCTATCCCTGTACAGTCCAATAACTTACGTACTTAATTGTTCTCTGTTAGCTTAGAGACACTCACATAATTTTTTCTCTAACAGCTACATTTAGTTTCCCTAAAATAGGGCAGAGCAATTGGATGCTAATAAATCTAATTGCAAACATGTCCTATGATATAAACAATGAGCGTCAAGTAAGAACGCTATACTATGAAATAAACTTGACGAATAATTGGAAGAAACTAAATTGGCTAAAAAACCCTTTTCTATGAAAAAGCCATTACTGCTTATTTCTTTTCTAGTTTGCCTTTTTGCCGTGACAAGCCAAGCACAAAACTATCAATCTGCTATCGGCGCCAGGTTAGGGTCTCCCCTATCAGTGACTTACAAAACTTTTTTAAACGAATCTAGTGCGCTCGAAGCCTACGGTGGATTCCGAAGTTTTTCAGGCTACAGCTGGTTTTCCGTGGCGGGTGCTTACCAAATTCACAAGCCACTGACGAGCGAAATCGATGGATTAAACTACTACTTCGGTGGAGGCGCTGCTGCTTTTTTCTGGAGCTATGACCTTGGCTTTGACGGTGGGGCTTCTACTTCCTTTGGGCTTCAAGGCTATTTAGGATTGGACTATACCTTTGCCGATTCGCCCATCAATATCACCGTAGATTGGGTACCGACTATCTTCTTAAATGGATTCGGTTCAGGATTTGGCGCTGGCTACGGAAGTTTAGGTGTCCGTTATGTCCTTTCGAGGTAGGATAGTTATTTGTTATTCGTTATTCGTTACTTGTTTAGACGTTGACAGTTAACATCTGAACAAATAACGAATAACTAATAACCAACCTACGCATTCTCCGTGTATCTTCCGCTCTTCGTCAAACTCACAATCGGCACTCTCGGCTGCCAACTATCGGGCGTCAAACGTACTTTGGGTCGCAACTTCGCAATGGCTTTCAACACATCACTTCGACTAATTTGCCCGACCAACCGACCGTTTTTCAACACAGGAAAACGCTTATATTTCGAGTGGGCAAAAGAGTACGCCGCTTCCATAACCGTTGTATCAATATCCATTGTAGAAACGTTGACCGCCATGTAATCTTTTACTTTGCCAACGCCTCCTGGCTGATTATTATAAGCCCCTTCCAGCATCACCCGCATACAGTCCGCTTCGGACAACATACCGACCAATTTGCCGCTACTATCTACAATGGGGGTCCCCGATATTTTGTGCTTCACAATACTATTAATTGCGTCCCAAATATCATCCTCAGGCTTAAAAGTAATTAATTGGGTCGCCATGTGCTTAGCAATAGATTCATTTCGATTCATAAATAATAGTTTTTCGCAAATCATTCAGAATCGAGCGTAGAAAGCAGAGAATAGAGACTTAGGGAAATGTAAAATTTAAAATTACAAACCCGCCAGACT
>JBCCQK010000568.1:0-5158 GCA_039024375.1 Bacteroidota bacterium | reverse complement strand
CTTCTACCCTTGAAGTACCACAGGAACAAGAAATATTAGAATTTGCAACGATGTCAAAGAACTAAAACACAACTTTATGACTATTTTGAAAACACAACTTGCTGTCGAAAGACAGGGAAGTTACTGGGTGATACGAGTGCACCATCACGGGGTAACTTTCCGTTACCTCGTGATTTTAGCGTAAATCCTGTTAATCTTGAAATCCTGTCAAAAAAGCTGATAACCCTGTCCAATTAAAGCACTAAAGCTGCTCCAATTCAAAAACCTGCCCATTCACCACCACCATTTTCTGCTCCCCATTTTTCTCCAAAAAGAACGAAGGATTTCCCCCCATCCGCAAATCGGTAGAAAAACCATCATCTGGACGTAAAATCGTAATCGGTAAAGCGGCTTTGCGGTCTTCGTTAGTAATTTCCTTTACACGGACGGCCGAATAGCCCTGTTCGAGCAAGTTTTGTATGCCCTTCTTCCGTACTTTTTTGACGTTCTTAAAAGTCTTGGGGTAGTGCTTACCGAGGACAATCGTGTGTCCCGTGGCGTCCAATTCGTGGTAACCGTGATAGGTAGATAAATCGCCTAAGTCGGAAATGTAGCGTCGGTAGTAAAAGGATTGGTCGTTATTAAATTGAATCTCATTTTGCCGAAAGGCCACATCGGTTAAATAGCGGTAATTGCCATCTTTAGCCGTTGCGTTGCGAATCACCAATTCGTGAAAATAGCGAGCATTGAAAGGGATAGACTCGTAATTTTGCATATCGTCCGTTGCGTATTGCCGTTCCGCAATTTGGTAAAAAGCCGTCAGCAAACCGATGAAATTCATCTTCCGAATAAACTGCTTTTCGGGGTCATTTTTGTAACCACCCGATTCAATCAAAATCGTACTCGTCCCCCATTTTTGAATATTATCCCCGAACGCTCTTGGTTCGAATGTGTCGTTGTATTTGGCGACGTGGCCGAGCATATACTTTTGTAGCGTTTGATTCATCAGTCCAATGAGTTGAATGGACTGCTTTCTGACGGCGTTGATATCTTTTGCGTAGTTGAAAGCGGGCGCCAAAAAGGAAATGGTCGCCGTTTTATTAGTCGTACCGACGCTGTAATAGCGACTTTGGTCATGTAGATTAAAACCCCAATCGGCTTGCAACTCGTCTCGAATATCTTTTAAAATCCTTCCTTCGGGCGTTTGTTGTCGCTGAGCGTCCCGATTTAAGTCAATGTCCAGCGCATTTCGCCGCTGATATTTGTTAGCGCCATCGGGATTGAGCATGGGTATGAAATAAAGCGTCGTATTTTCCAAAATGGCCTTCTTATAATCGGCTAATCCATCTTTTTTTTCAAAAAAATTAAAAATATCCATAATGGCCATCGTCGCCGTTGGTTCATTGCCGTGCATTTGGGACCATAATAGCACTTTGGTTTCCCCTGACCCAATTTTTACTAGATAAATGGGTTGACCTTCTACCGATTGGCCTAAGGTCCGAACTTCGAATGGGGAATCTAAGTCGTTCACCAATGCCGCAATGTCTCTGTGTTTGAATCGGCGGTGGGTAAGAGTCGGTTCTTTGTAAGTTTCGTATTGTTGGAAGAGGAGGTCAGAGAAGGGCTGGGCTTGGAGGGGATTGGGCAGGATGAATATAGTAACAATGATAAGGAACAGCAATCGATGCATTCTGAAAGTTATTTTGATAGAGGTTAAGTAAATTGTCAGCAGTAAATCTATTGATAAACTTTAAACGGTCACAAATTTAGTGATAAATTAACTTTAATCTCATCGCGGTTTCCGAGTACCCATTCCTTCCTCGCCTTCGTTGAAAGCAGCACCTCTTTGGAATAATACTGAAAAACAACCTCTTTTTGGGACACCTCGGAACATAGAAACTGATTGACCAGTTCTTGAAAGCTTAATTTTGAGTGTTCAAAAATATAGTTTTTGGACAGAGCCATCCATAAAACGGTCAGCGTTTCGTGGTAGCCAGCAGTGTCCGTATTCTGCGTTCCAACGTAGATATTATACGCCTTAATTTTATTCCTAACGAGTTCAACTGCTCGGGGAAATGGATAATTCAAATTGTGCCAAAGAGCGACAATTAGGTGTGCATGATGAGTCCAATCGGACTTGGGAAGGGTTTTATTGTTGAATCTTTGTACAATAAAATCTAATTCATCTTGGGTATATACTTTCATTTTTTGTAACTGATTAGCACTATTTTTTGTCATAAAGTCCATATAGTTCATAGAGTCCACAAAGTTTTTTCGAGCAATAGTATTGACTATTTCGAGCAGTAGCATTGACTGTTTTACCCTTCTTGGGTGTTTCTAATGTGTGGTGGTAAATACTTGCCATTTTTTGCTTGAAAACCCATTAGTAGAAAGGTAAAGTTCTAGCAAAATCTAGAGTATGAACCACAGAAGCTAAGTATTTGCTATTTTAGCGAATAACCGAAACATCACCACATGAGTTTCGCATTAGGTATTTTTAAATTAAATCTAAACAAAACATGAAATCAACCACCTCCATTTACCTAGCTTGTTTATTCTTTTCCCTTTGCGTCGCTTGTCAAAATAAGAACAACGCTCCCAAAACAACCACCCCCAACATTATCTACGTCCTTGCCGACGATTTAGGCTACGGCGATGTATCCATTTTAAATGAAAATGGTAAAATTCAAACGCCAAATATTGATAAAATAGGTTTAGAGGGTATGTATTTTACGGACGCGCACAGTGCTTCCGCCGTTTGTACGCCTACCCGCTACACCATTTTGACGGGAAGATACAGTTGGCGTAGTCGTTTGAAGGCGGGCGTTTTGACGGGTAAATCGAAGGCACTCATTCCATCAACTAGAACTACGGTTGCTTCCATGCTACAACGGCACGGTTACCAAACGGCTTTTATTGGAAAATGGCATCTAGGATGGGATTGGGGCTTGACGACCGATAGCTTGGGCGGAAGCGGCTGGCAAAAAGAAGATTTTGATAATTTGGACTTTACTCAACCCGTAACCAATAACCCCAACGATTTGGGGTTCGATTACGCCTACGGCCATTCAGGCTCTTTGGATATGGCACCTTATGTATATGTGGAAAATGGAAAAATTACCGCTTTGCCCGATAAAACGACCGTTGATACGGCCCAATATACGTGGTGGCGAGAAGGCCCAACGGGCGCCGATTTTATCCACAAAGAGGTGACGCCCAATTTTTTTAATCGGGCTATTGACTACATCGACCAACAATCGACCAACCAGCCCTTTTTTCTCTATTTGGCGTTACCTTCTCCCCATACCCCCATTTTGCCGACGAAAGAATGGCAAGGAAAAAGTAAGCTAAATCCCTACGCAGACTTTGTGATGATGATTGACGATTACATGGGACGTTTAGTGGCTGCGCTGGAAGAAAAAAATCTAACGGACAATACGCTAGTCATTTTCACGAGCGACAATGGTTGTTCGCCCGAAGCCAATTTTGATTTACTGCAAACCAATGGGCATTATCCGAGTTATGTCTATCGAGGCCACAAAGCGGATATTTACGAAGGCGGACATCGGGTTCCTTTTTTGGTTAAATGGCCCGAAAAAATCACCTCGGGGCAAACGAGCAACCAACTGGTTTGTAGCACGGACTTAATGGCCACTTGTGCTGACCTAATTAGTTATTCCTTAGCCAACAACGAAGGGGAAGATAGCTATAGTTTATTACCGCTTTTTGACAATCAACCAACTGATTACCAAAGAAAAGACGTCATTCATCACTCGGTTATCGGAAGTTTTGCGCTACGGCAAGGTGATTGGAAATTGATTATGGACGGCGGTTCGGGCGGTTGGAGTTTTCCCAATCCCAAGCAGGTCGTTGAATTAGACACGTTTCCGCCCGTTCAATTGTATAATGTAGCAGATGATGCAGGGGAGACGACTAATTTGCAGGCGCAATACTCCGAAAAAGTGGCCGCTATGAAGCAGTTGCTGACCGAGCAAATTTTGAATGGACGTAGTACGCAAGGAGAAAAGCAAGCTAATGATGATTTTGTGGGTACTTGGAAACAGATTGAGTTTACGGCGCAGTAAAAGTTAGGAACCTAGACAAGATTAGTTTTGTTTTTCCTTTGACAGGGCTCGCCCGCTGCACAGTCGAGCGGGTTTCAAGGTTGACATGTAACTACTTAATCGGGTAATTGGATTATCCAGTAATTTCCCATTACTGGATAATTTTAGCTGTAAATTTACTGGATAACGGGAAGTTATCCAGTAATCCTAACTAGTATTGAAAACTCACATTGATAGGGTTTAACTCGTTGACAATCAAAATCCTGTAAATCGTGTTCGTCCTGTTTAGAAAATTAATTCTGTCCCAGTACCTATTTAGGTGAATCATTAGATTCGGCTATTGCTTCTGCTACAACCTTTTGCACCAACCAATTCATGTGAACCAGCACATCAATCTTATTCTTATTTCGCCACTCTTTTCTAAAGCCGAAATTGTGCATAATGGTATGTTTTTTCGCCGCAATTGAACAGGAAGAGGTACTCGGCGTATGATTGACAAAAAATTGACTACCGTCCGACCTAGTTACGGTCGAGGAAGCACCATTATGGGAAACTGATGCCATCGTCCCGTCGGCCGCTACTATCCTCGAAGAACTACTGCCGAAGTAAATTTCCGAAATCGTGCCATCCGCATTAAATAGCGTCGCCGAATTTCCACTGACTTGAATGGTAGAACGGGTACCGTCAAAATTAGTAACGTAGATGTTGTTTCGATAATGGTAAACGGTGGAAATAGTTGAGTTACTGAGATTTTCCGAAGAAAAATTTTCCGATGCTGTAAAGGAGAGTAGTACAAAGAGCAATTGAATTTTCATGGACTTTTATTTTGGGGTTAAATATTAGTAAAGCTATTGCGATATATCGTTTTACTAAAAACAAATAATCGTTGGAAGAGTTTATGCTTTGGTGGGAAAATTTTTACGAATCAATAAGCAAAAAATAGAGTCAGTGAGTTGAATGCTACATCTTTTTATTTGTATTCGTCTGGAGTGATTGAAATTTTTGTAATGAAATTCCCATTTTTATCTTTGTAAGCATAGTTCATAGTAACATTATTTTCTCTAAATGCTTTCATATCTGGACTACTTTTGATGTTATTAGTTAGTTTCACTTCT
>JBCCQK010000567.1:0-5180 GCA_039024375.1 Bacteroidota bacterium | reverse complement strand
ATAAATTTTACGTTTACAAACGGCTCTTTTTACTTTATACTTCCTAGAAAAAATGGTCATTTATCCCGCTAGACTCCCATTTTTTCTAGTTGTCTAAAGCAAAAATAGCTCGTTCTAAATCGTAAAAATTATTTATCCCTCGTTCCTAAACTTCTATTTGTCATTCAAAATCGTTGGCTATACTTTAATCGAACACTGCCAATATTGGGGTTGTGTGAAAAGTCTTTATATTTAAAAAGTGTAATTACTTTAGTGCTGTGATATTTTGGTATTCTGGTATTACGGTTAAGCTCGTTTTGGCCATAAAAGTACTTTTTTAGCAAAATTTTGCGCTCTCCGTGGACTACCATAAGCCCAAGACACTATAAAGCCATAAGACCTAAGTAGTTACCAATTTCTTTGTTAGAATTTTTCATTACCAATAAATTCTAGCCACCAATAGCGGCGTTCGTCTCAACAATCGCTTATCCGTACCAAACAACTGTGGTTGAGAAAATTCATCCTCTTCCTCCGCCAAATTATCCAGAAAAAAGTTACGCTGAAAGGTATTGGTGCGATTCAGCAAATTAATGATAGAAAAAGTCAGTTCTGCTCGTAAAGCGGTCTTTTTGAAAGTAGGTCGATAGCTTATTCCTGCGTCTAAGCGGCTGTAGTTGGGCAAACGTTGCGCATTTGGTTCACCGTATTCCACAAAATAAAAAGTGCTTTCGGCTATATTACCCGTCCTTTCTAGGTCTTCGAAATCAATATCTTCTCCTACGGCTATACCATCCGTAAATGGCAGTCCTGTCTTGTATTGATAACTCAAAGAGATAGCCCATTTTTTATAGGTATAACTATTGGTCCAACTCAGATTGTGCTGTTGTTCGTGAGTGGCTGTAAAAGAAGTTTCAAGTAGTTCTGGAAAGTTAAAATTAATTCGACTAAAAGAATAGTTCAACCACGTTTGATAAGTTCGCCAACGTTTTTGCATGAGCAAGTCGATACCTCTAGCCGTAGCCGAACCTGTGGAAAAGAAGTCTATCTCCGTTGACGCTGAACTCGACCCAAAAGAAGGCCCCAAAGTAGATAGACCATCCGTTTGATTGTAGTACGCTTCCAAATCAACGAGCCATCCTTTATTTTGATAAATTAATCCTCCTGCGATTTTTTGGGCGGATTGTAAAATATTATTTTCATTTTCTCCTTGATTCAGAATCCACACTTGTGTGTTCAATCCCAACGCATTTTCGCCAAATTCTTTTAACTGACTGATGTACTGTTGAAAGATACCGCCAGATATTTTTAGCCTCCAATGTTCAGAAAGCGCGTACCGCATACTCAGACGAGGCGATAAAGCTAGATTATTCGCCTCTACAAAGTAAGTAGCTCGCAAGCCACCATTAAGTTGCAGGTTCAGTTGTTGGTAATTCAAAGAACCAAAAATATTATGAAAATGACCCTCAGAGAAATTGAAATCGGCAAAACCATCTTCGTAAACGCTCACTTCTTCCGCATTGAAATTGACCGCTTTTTGGTTGTAGTCGTAGCCCAATTGCAGATTCAGCGTAGGATTTATCTGATAGTTTGTTTGTAGAACAACTCCTTGGTCTTTTATATCATTGAAAATAGTGGTATTCAAAAGTGTTTCGTCCGATTCGGGGTTAATTAAAGCGAAGAAATAGTCATTGCTGTAAGTTGAACTAAGATAAGCTAAACTCAACTGCCAATCTTTTTTCGGTTGGAAAATAGCTGTCAAATTGATGGCTCGCGAGTCAAATAAAACATTATCTACCGTAAATCTTTCATCATCAAACAATGCTGCTTGATAAGCAAAAGTATTCTGAGTTTGCAGCCAACTACCCCGAAAAGTCCATTGGCTATTGGGTCTAAAAATCAGCTTACCATTCCAATCGTAAAAATCTAGCAGTTGTTCTACTTCTAAATCCTCTCCTTCGGCTTCCCCTTGTTGGTCTGCTACCTTTGACCCTTGAAAGACTTTGGTGGAATAATTCTGTAAAGTAGGTGAGTTGAGGATGTTGTTAATTGAATGCCTGCCCGACAATAACAGAGATAACTTATTGCTAATTATGGGTAGTTCAAAGTAGGCATGCGCTTCGGTTAGCGTACTTCCTACTCCACCGTGAAATTGCGCTACAATCGTATCACCGAGAGACATATCGACAATACCGCCTACTCTATTGTCATATCGGGAGTCAAATGCGCCTTTAAATACCTGCACTTCCTCTATTATATAAGGATTTACCGCCGAAAGCATCCCAAATAAATGACCAGGGTCATAAAGGGTCACTCCTTCCCACAGTACTAAGTTTTGGTCGGGCGTACTGCCTCTGATTTGCAAATTTGTGGCGCTTTCATCAGTGCTGTTGACGCCCGGAATTAACTGTACCGTTTTTAGAATATCCTGCTCAATGATGGTTTGCCTTTTAGCCAACTTTTGATAATCTATGTGGACACCACTGTAAATCTCTCCTTCTGTAACCTCTGGTAAAATGTAGTCTTTGACAATGATAGCTTCGCCAAAGAGAGCGGGGTCAATTTCAAGAAAAAAATCCCGACACGCTTCTTGATTCAGTTCCTGCATTACAAATGATTGCGACTGATAACCAATATAACTAATCGTTACCACTTGATGCTTATGCGCCGTAAATTCGACCTCAAAATCACCGTTCTCGTCAGCCTGTGTACCCTGCTGCTGACTGTCCATAAAGATGTTAGCTAAAGGTAAGCTACGGCGGTCAGTTCTATCCCTAATCGTACCACAAAGTCGATAGGTTGTAGGTGCTTCCAAGAAAATTAGGATGGATTTTTCATTGATTTCAAAAGTATAGGGCGTATAGTAGAAAAGTTGAGTGAGTTGATTTGAAATATCTCCTTTCGGTAGTGGTCCGTCAAACGTGTAAGCACCTAATTTTTGAGGGTCGTAATTAAAGACCCAATCGGACTTCTTTTCTATATTTTGGAGCACTTCGTGGATACTCTTTCCTTTTTCATCTTTTTGAGCAATCGCTGTACTAGACAGACCAATCAATACACCAAAAAGATAGAAAAAGCGAAGAAACATAAAATAAAGGGTTTTCTTGTGAAACGTACTAAGGAACGACGCACAAATAAGTTTTACGTTTACAAACGGCTCTTTTTACTTTATACTTCCTAGAAAAAATAGCTCGTTCTAAATCGTAAAAGTTATTTATCCCTCGTTCCTAAGCTAGACGTTCCCAACAAATTTTTCCGTTCGATACGAAAAAATTTGTGAAAAAGGTTTTCCTTTTTTAATTAAAATAAACTCGATGTCCATTTCAACCTATATTTATGCGACGATTCGATTTTTATAGGAAAAGGTTTTATCAAACGGCAAGTAAAACTTAAAGATTAACTTGTGTCAGATTGAAATGTAAATTACTGATTTTCAGTACTTTTAAATTTTAAATTTCACATTTTAGATTTCACTAATAGTCACTCGCTTTGCATCTTCCGACAATTCAAACTGCAAACCCATTGGTTTGCAAATAGCATTCAAGGCGTTTGCCAAGTTATCGTGCTGAAAATCTCCCGAAAAAAGTCGTTGTATTTTTGGGACCGTAACTGTTACATCGTACTGTCGCTCTAATTCTTCAAAAACGCTCAAAAGCGGTGCTTCGTAAAACCTAGAACTACCCGTTGACCAAAAGGGCTGCTCGTGTCGAATTACCTGCTTAGCTTTCAGTTCTCCCAATACGCCACGCACGGACTCCCCCTTTTCCAAAATAGCGGTCTGCGCTTCGTGGGTCACTTGCACTTTACCCGTGTAACATTCCACGTACAATCTATCTCCCCACGCCCTAACGTTAAAACTCGTTCCTAATACTTCGATTTGACCAACATCCGTTTGGACGATAAACGGCTGGCCTTTTTGTACATCAAAAAAAGCCTCTCCCGTCAATTTCAACGAGCGTTCTTTGTCCCAATTTTTTTTATCATAAACGATATTGGAACCATCATTTAAAACGACCGAAGAGTTATCTTGAAACTGATGCGTTAAGGTCATTCCATTCCCTATTTCGATGGTACTAGGGCTACGAAATAAAAAAATCCCCGCTGTAATCAATAACAGGACGCTAGCCGCCACTGCGAGCATCGGCCAAATTGACTTAGTTCTTAGACGGCGGACTTTGGCCGTTTTCGTTACTGCACGGTTAGCTTTGAAACGGTCAAAACCCACCTCGGCGTCGTATTTTGGTATTGCCAATTTATCCGCTGCTCGAACAATCCTTTTAAGGTCTTCCAATTCACCAGAAGCTTGAAGTGACCGTTGCTCTTCGGCACTGAGGTCACCCGCTAACCAACGAGCATATAAAGTATCTTTTTCGGCGTTCATTTTTTGTAAATTTTATGGCATCAACGGTCTATGGAAAATGTAAAAAATTTGAAACTACAAATCTAAAAGTATTGATAATCAATAAGTTAAAATTTTTGAAATGGTAAATTTATTTTTTCACTATTTCTATTTGAGAAATCAGTGATTAAATCATCCATACGGGCTACAAAAAGTAATATCGTCTGTATATCCTCATCTGGATTCAAATTTCTTTTGAAATAAAACAGCTCGAACGGCGATTTCCCTACACTTTTTTGGATATTTTTCGCAAAGCAGCTAAAGCTTTATGCATTCTCTTTTCCACGGCTTTTACGGAAATATCCAGTTCTTCCGCTATTTCTCGGTATTTCTTTTTGTCAATTCTATTCATTAGGAACACCAAACGCTGCCCTTCGGGTAGCGCACTAATGGCCCTTTCCAGTCGTTTTTCAAACTCCGCTTCTTCTAATAAAAATTGGGGAGTTAGATTGAATTGCTGGCTATGTCCTCTTTTTTCAAATTTTAGGACTACCTTTTGGTGTTCGACTTGATTTAAAAATAGATTATTGGCCACCGTAAAAAGAAAAGACTTGGCTTTATCAAAAGCTACCTTTGCACAATTCTCCCACAGTTTACCGAAGGCATCTTGTAGCAAATCTTCTGCTTGCTGCAAATTGCCCGTTTTGTAGTACATAAAATTGCGTAAAGGTTCTGCCTGTTCGACAAAAATCGTTTTGAACACTTTTTCTTCACAGACATTTTTGGACATTGGAACGTCAGATAAAAAATTAATAAAATGGAGGTCAGCAGCCAGAATTCAGACCGAAAAATACTATTTTTCTGT
>JBCCQK010000566.1:0-5193 GCA_039024375.1 Bacteroidota bacterium | reverse complement strand
ATGGTGCTTCGATTTCCAATGCCACTGTTTCGTTTCCCGCACCGGGACAAGCTGGTGATACCAGTCCCCCCACGGCGCCGACTAACCTTACTGCCTCAAACGTTACGCAGACGTTCGTTCAATTAAATTGGACCGCCTCAACGGATGATGTTGGAGTTACGGGGTATGATATTTATCAAAATGGTACGTTCACAGCGACTACTCCGAATACCACTTTTAGCTTTACTAATTTGACACCTGCTACTAGCTATTCCTACTATGTGAAAGCAACGGATGCTGCGGGCAATAAATCCGCCAATAGTAATACCGTTAATATCACAACCAACGCTCCTTCGGGGCAGACTCAGTGGAATAGCGGAAACAACGTCCTGTACAGTTACAACAATATAGGTATCAATACGGCCACGCCGAGTTCTTCCTTAGAAGTAAATGCTAGCTCGAGCACCCAGAGAGCCTTCAGTATTTCAAACGGTGGGTCGAGGAATTTTCAAATAATGGGAGACGGTACCACTTACTCTAGAGAGGTTTTTGTCAACCTAAACAACTTTCCAGATTACGTGTTTGCTGCAAACTACGACCTCATGCCTCTAACCAAACTGGAAGCCTACATAGAAGAGAACAAACACTTACCAGGAATTCCATCGGCAAAAGAAATGGAAGAAAAGCCGTTGGGATTAGCTGCGCTCAATAAATTATACCTAGAGAAGATAGAAGAATTAACCTTGCACATCATTGAATTGAATAGCAAAGTGGAGCAACTTGAAAAGCACCAGTTAGCAAAAGAGTGAGTGTCAAAACGGTAAACGGACACGCAAACATTTTCTTAAATATCTTATCAACTTTACTATATGAAAAATATTAAACCGTTTATTGGTTTAGTGCTTCTGTTGTTTCCATTGCTATTAAGTGCTCAAGAAAAACCGAGAACGAATTATCGTTTCTATAAGACCATTGAGTACATGGCTACGCTAAAAAAAGACAAAAGCACCTTTAATCAGCTATCCCAAGTAGAAAGGGATATGAAAAAAACCCTACGATTCATAGACTATAATTTTTTTACCCTACCCGTTGTCTTCCACGTATTATACGAAAATGAGGCAGAACGAGTGAGCGAAGAAAAGATTTATCTACAACTAGAAGTGTTAAACGAAGCGTTTTCAAACGGTGGATATGAAACGACCACTAAGCTAATCGACGGAAAAGACCGTAGAAAAATTCGTGATTTTAGGACGCTTCGTGAAGACACCAGAGTTAAATTTTGCTTACCTGCGCCAGTTAAGAATGTTGCTTCCGAAATTGACTTGGGGGTAAATGTAGGTATTAATTATATCCCGACAAAAGTAGAAAAATGGGAAGACTTTTTTTCTATGAAAGAAAGAAAAACGGGGGCTGCCCCTTTGATTACAGATAAGTATATCAATATCTGGGTAGTGGATTTACCTGATGGAAATAGCGGTTTTGCTCAAATGCCGAATGGACCCAAAAAGTACGATGGAATCGTTATTGACTATGCATACATTAACAGTATTGGTCGCCCAGATAGTTCTAATGCGGAAAGTCCCTACCATAGAGGTCACACTTTGACCCATTTGATGGGAAATTATTTAGGGTTGCTGCCCTTGTGGGGAGAAAAACCCTGCCAAGACGATTACGTCAGTGATACGCCCATTCACAATGGCCCCAATTTTAGGTGTCCTGAGGTTAATCACATCTCCTTGTGTAATGGCAATCCTACAGAAATGTCCAACAACTTCATGGATAATACTTTTGACGATTGTTTGGAAATTTTTACAGCCGGTCAGATGCAAAGGATTCAAAGAGTACTGCACCCCAAAGGACCGAGAGGTAAGCTAGGAAACGGAAACATTAAGTTGCTTTGCCGTGATTCGGTACCCGTTATTATTGATTCGCTAGTGGCAAATGAGCGAGCAAAACCCGAAGAAATAATTGTAGAGGACTTACCAGTTATTGACGTCCAACATCCTTTTAAAAGTTCCTTGCTGATTCGTCCAAATCCGACCAGAGATTTTTTTCGGGTAAATCTGCAAAAAGCCAGCTCGGTAGTAGCTACGCAGTACTCCATTCAGGTGTTCAATTTGACGGGACAGCTGGTTCACCAAGTTTTGGACGTAGATGTCCAATCAACCCTTTCTATTCAAGTAACCGATTGGCAGCCTGGACTTTACATAGTGAAAGCAACAACGGGACACCATTCGTTCAGCCAACGAGTTGTTGTGCAGTAAAGAGCGTAGCCTTTTAGTAGTAAAAAAAGTAATAAACAGTTTTTTGACTACAGAATTTGTCAAAAGACCTAATAAATAAATTAAAATGAAAAATACGATTCTAGCCATTATCTGGTTAATGGCTGCTCAATATATCTATGCCCAGAGTCCATATAGTACCGCCGTTCAAGGACCAATTGCTCCGTCGGCAGCAGCCATGAGTTACGGCAAATATGCGGACAACCCAATCAATCCGAATAATGGAACGATGGCTTTTGGGATTCCACTTTTCTCCGTTGCCGATGGGCCACTATCCCATTCGGTTTCTATTACTTACCATACAGGAGGCGTTAGAGTAAATGAAATTTCAAGCGAAATAGGATTGGGATGGCACTTAAATGCTGGGGGAGTCATTTCTAGGACGGTTAGAGGATTACCCGATGATGATGATAAAGGGTATTTTAAAGAAGGGGCGAATTTAACCCATTACGGTCACGCTCCGCAAGCGAGAGACGTAGCAGATGGTTTGTTAGATGCGGAGCCAGATTTATTCTTTTTTCACGTTGGAGGAATGACAGGAAAGTTCGTCTACAACGAACTAGGAGAAATACAGATGATTCCGCAATCAAACATCCAAATCGAGGAAACCATGACCGCCAACGACGAAATATACGGTTTTGAGCTTACCGCTATTGATGGTACCAAATATTTCTTTGGAAATGGACAACACCAAAGTACGGAAGTAAACAACGGCGAACGTTTTTACGATACGTGGTTTTTATATCAAATCGTTTCTGCCGATGGAATACATCAAATCAACTTTAATTATACGCCGAGTAATTACGTTTTTTACAGTAAACAAGACTGTCATTCCACGCATTACTTTGACGGAGGACAGCAAGAAGCAGAAAATACCTGTGATAGAGACGATTATAATTTCATTGAGGTATTTGGTCGAGTCTTATCATCTATTACATCATCGTACCAAACGATTACTTTTTCAACTTCGGACAGAGACGACCTAGTACTACATAGCGGTGGAATTACACCCAAAAAAATAGACCGCATTGGTTTTTCCGATGGTAGTCATTGCGTGGAGTACGAGTTGACACAGTCTTATTATCAGGACAATAATATCTACCCCAATTTTTATTTTGTAGGAGAGAACAATCAACAAAACTTATCGCAAAACACTAATCAACCGCTCAGAAAACGACTGCGGCTAGACCAAATACAGAAGGTTAGTTGTGTAGCTGGAGGTAATGAGACGGAAGAGCCGTACGTATTTTCCTATCATCACACAAACAACTACTTTCCTTGTTTACTATCAAAAAGAATAAACCATTGGGGATTTTACAACGGGAGAACGATAAATGACAATCTAATCGACCTTACTGGACCCAGTTCCGTGCAGACCCCATCCGGTGGGTATTACCTCTACCACGGTTCGGCTGACCGTAGAACAGACGAGGAAGCCATGAAAACGGGAATGCTTTATAAAGTAACCTATCCAACCAAGGGATTTACACAACTAAATTATGAAGCCAATCGGTATGCTGATTACGAAACCAATCAACAATCCGTCAATAATTTTCCCATCGAAACCTGTTCTACTACGAATAGTAGTGCCTGCTGCGTGGATATTTCCCCCGCTACTACGCAAGAAATAACTGTACCCTTGGATGAAGATATGATTGAAACGGGCGAAATCTACCTAACAGCTCAAAACGATGGAACGGAGGTAAATTGTACGCCTGGGCATAATTTTGCTAGGGTGACCATTTATGACAGTGCTAATGACTACGTGGCTGGCTTTAGTACCAATATTTACGGTGTCCACGACGAGGAAACCATCCAGAAAAATATAAAAATTGATTTTCCTCAGCTTACGGTGGGTACTTATAAATTTGTTTTAGAAGCAAGTTTTGCCCGAGGCGAATTGGATATTCGCTATACCCCTAACTATACCGAAGAACTAGCGGGCGGTTTTCGAATCAAAGAAATCATTACGGGAGAAGGAGCCGCCCCCGATAACGATAAGGACATCAAACGAACCTTTACTTATCAGTTAGACAACGGCACGCCAAGTGGAGCGCTCGTCAATAAACCAACCTACGGTTTTATTATCGACCAAGCGACTTACGGAAATTTCGGACATACGGGCATATTTACCTCCACGGGGGTGCTACCGCTATCGGGGTCGGACGGTAATCATATTTATTACCGACAAGTAAACGAGTACTTTAACGGAAATGGGCACAAGAAATACACTATTTTCTACGATGCACCCAATTATGTCCCCGATTTTCCAGTAGCACCGGCAAAGTTTATTGCCAAAAATGGAACGTTGGATAAAGAAAAGGTTTACAAAGAAGATGGAACGTTAGAACTAACTAAAAACATTTTTGATAATCCAGTAAATAATATTACCAAATTCATCACGGGAGTCAAACACCGTAGTGCCAGAATTAAGCGGTACAATGGGACATCCGTCATTGACGATGTAACCAGTGCAGGTTACACGATGCATACGGGCATTTATCGGCCAGACGGAGTGACTACCACCATCGACGGCGTAACGAGTACTACGGACTACGATTACCACAGCGATAATAATCTAATCTTGCCGCCGACGAAAATGACGACCACTAATAGCGACGGAAAAGTAACCGAAATTACAACCAGCTATTCCGTTGATTACGACGGAGACGGTAGTATCAAGAACTACTTTACGACCAATAACATCATTGGTATTCCCTACAAAACGGAGAAAAGAGTAGATGGCGAACTGCTGGATGGCACGAGGACGATTTATAGTTCGTTTGGCGGCTTTCCCAGACCCGCATCTACCGAACGGTACGAGCGCACTTGGGCCAGTAACGGACAACTGATGGGGGGCGAATGGAAGCCGCAAGAATTATTTCTCAATTATAATAGCGCAGGTTTACTATCACAATATCAAAAAATAGGT
>JBCCQK010000565.1:0-5194 GCA_039024375.1 Bacteroidota bacterium | reverse complement strand
GGAATAGTTGTTATATGGAGGAAAAGTAGGGATTTTGGAGTGGTTGTGACAGAGAAAAATGAGTCTCGACTCGGAAAGTCAAGTTACGTTTGTCGCTAGTTCCGACTCTGGAGAGTCGGGTTACTTTTTGCTAACGTTCAAAGAACCACTGCCGTCTCTGCTTAAAACGTAGCGAACGCCAATAGCTAGATACCCACCTCTTAGTCCCGAAATATTTCCAGAAAAGAATAGGGACGGAATCCAGTCAACGGTCAGATTCAGCGGTCGGTCGGCGAAGGTGTATTCTAGTCCCAGGTAGCCTTGTAGGCCTGGCGATACTCTTTGGTTGTTGCCCTCTCCGTCGATGCTCCATAGATAAATGGACGCTCCGCCGCCGTAATAATAATAGAGTTCTTCGATACTCCACAAATCTACCGGTTGTACAAATTGGTAAGCGGCACTGAGGTTGACAAAGCGGAAATCTCCAACTTTTCTAGTACCTAGATAACCTTCTATGACTTTGTCTTCGTTGATGATTTTTTTGTAAGAGAGAGATAGAGGGGCGCCGAGTCGGACGCCCAATGCGGTATCGTATAATTGGGCGGATAGACTGTTCGAGAAAACAAGTCCAATGACTACAAATATGTTGTATAGAAAGTTCATGTGGTGTAAAAAGAAATCGACATCTGAAATTCTTAAATCAAAAATATAAAGATATACTGCAAGAGTGATTCCAAAAATAGCAGGTCTCTGCTGGTGCGAGGCTCCATTCTCGTACTTTAGAGATTCAATTTTTGGTACGAGATATAATCGTTGCACAACTTGGAGAATTATGTTACAATTACGTAGCACATCTCGGAGAGTTATGTTACAGTTATAGTGGACAAGTAACGCAATCGACCCATAGTTTTCACCGTAGTGCCTTTATTTTAAGAACCATAGTTACATTTTTTTCCATTTGATTTTTATCTTTAGCGTTACAATCCCCCTTTTATTCTACCAAAATATCAATTTGGTTAACAGACAACAGGAACAAAACTTATGGTAAGTTTACATAAAATTGGGATAAGTATTCTTATTGGCTGCTCTCTTTTGCTTCCAGCTATGAGGGGGCAAAATCCTGAAAGCAATCTTTCCTATCGACAACTCCAATTTCAGCACCTTACGGAAAAGGATGGTTTAGCGGACAATTTTGTTCATTGCGCACTGCTGGACAAAAATGGATACATGTGGTTTGGGACCCACGATGGTCTATCCAGATGGGACGGTTTGGAATTTAAAAATTTCTTGCCTATACCGAAAGATTCTACGAGCATTGCAGGTTCTTTGATAACCAGTATCGTTGAAGATAAATCGGGCTATATGTGGATAGTGTCTCATCAGGGAAGTTTGTGTCGGTACAATCCAGAAGACCAAACATTTACAACTTTTCCTTATCCATTGTTTGATGGTAACATTTCATTCAGTGCCGAGATGAAAACCTACCTAGACCGTGAAGGGATTTTATGGATTGGTAGTTATTCTCACGGTTTTTTGAAATTCAATCCCAAGGAAAATAGTTTTAAACACTATAACCTAAGGCCCAACTTAAACTTAGATGATATAGATATTCGCTTTAGCCAGAACTCGGTCATAGATATTTTAGAAGACATTTCAGACCCTGATATTTTGTGGCTTGGTGGTAATGATGGGCTGTATCAGTTTAATAAAAAATCCGAAAAATTAGAGCAGTATCCATCGACCGTACCCACCACCGAAGGTACAGCAGTTTACTCCTTACTCATGAATCAACCTGACCATTTGTGGTTAGGTACGCATGGAACGGGACTGGTAAGGTTTGATATTGCCGAAAAAAAATGGAACTACTTTATTCCAGATAAAGAAGCGTGGAAATTTCTCCGTTATCCTTACAACATTATTAAAGGGATTGCGCCCAAATCTGCTAATGAGATTTGGGTCAATGGCCAAGATATTGGAGCGGGCGTTTTCAATCTTGAGACGGAAGAATTTACTTTTTTTAAAAATCAAAAAGAAGATAATAATAGTATCATTGGCAACCACGGTTGGAATGTATTCGTTGATGGTGCCAATCGAACGTGGTTTTTTATGGACGAACAGGGAATCAGTTATCTGGACCCTAAATTTCAGAACTTTACTTTTTACGATTTACAAATACCAAAAATTTGGGCAAAATCGGGCTTCTATCCAGAAGATTTTCTACACGTACCCGAACGAAATGCTCTTTTTGTACTCGGAGATGGATTGGGGGGGTGCTACGAAACGGACCTCTTGGGTAATGTCAAACGGATTATCCCCTTAGAAGGCTTTGAAGACCAAATACAGATTTTTCACACTATCTTACAAACAAAAGACGGTAGAATTATCGTCGCAGGAAACAAATCTAGAGGACTCAACAAAGGGGATATTGTTCGACCACCTTTTTTGCAAATGGACGAAAATAGAAACAAGTTTATTCCCTTTCAATCGGATGACCCCGATTTGGCGATTATACAAGAAGAAAATATTTTTGATTTAATTGAAGCGGACAATCAACATCTTTGGGGCGCAACGGCAAGTGGTATGCTATTCCAAATAGACGAAACAAACAACATTTCTTTGTATGACTCAAAAAAGCAATCTGGTAATCCGCTTAATCTGGGTTTTAGAGATATTATTATGCTGAGTGCGTATAATGCTTGTTTCATTGCTTCCGATAGAGGGTTGGTGAGATTTGATTTAGACAATCAACAATTTAAACTGTATCCATCCACCCGAAATCTCAATATCGAATCCATACAAAATCAAGGAGATAAACTTTGGCTAGGTACGGGAAATAGAGGGTTGAAATGTTTTGACTTAAAGCGAGAAGCCTTACTCAATTTAGACACACTCGAAAATAGACCAAGAGTACCCGTCACTAAAATTTTCTTAGACCATCAAGAACGATTATGGTGTACTACCCAAAGAGGCTTGTATTATTTCAACGAACCAATGGGGCAATTTTTTCATTTTGGCGTTGAAAATGGACTCACTCGCGATTTTTTTTATAATGTAGGTGTAGGTCAATTAAATACGGGGGAATTATTGCTTGGGCAGAAAGGTGGATTTTATAAAATACAACCTGATAAATTATTAACTTCCTTTTTGTCAAAGAAGCTGGTTTTTACCAATATTATTATCAATGAAGCTCCATTTCCAATGAAAGATACTACCTCGTTGGCTTTGGAGCATGACCAAAATAATATCCAATTGGGGTTCTCTTCCTTAATATTTTCCAATCAAGAAAAAGTGAAATTTGCTTATAAAATGGAGGGGTTGGACGAAGATTGGTTGCAGCCCTACGATAACCGTCCTTTTGTTGCTTACAATCAATTACCTCCCGGCAATTACACTTTCAAAGTAAAAAACCTTTCTCAACCAAACAGTACCGCAGCAGAACTTCCCATTCGGATTACCCCTCCCTTTTACCAATCGTGGCTGGCCTATTTGTTCTACACACTTTTAGGCACAGGTCTTATTTATGGATTGTACCAAAGGCAATTAAAACGCCAAGCGCAACTACAAGAAGCGCAGCAACTCAAAGAAATGGATAGCCTCAAAACGAAGTTATACGCTAACATTACCCACGAATTTCGTACCCCCCTCACCTTAATTTTAGGACAGACTCGGCAAATCCAAAAGGAGGAAAATATCGCTAAATCTATCTTGACCAGGCTTAAAGGTATAGAAAAAAGTGGTAAGCAACTGCTTCGATTGGTCAATCAATTGTTAGCTATTCGGAAATTAGAAGTCGGAGAGGAGAAAGTAAAGTTCGTCCAAAAAGATATTATTCCAACGCTTAATAGTCTGGCGGATAGTTTTGAATCTTTAGCCGTCAGCAGAGGCATTGAGTTTCGGATATCTTTACCGCACGCACCGCTAAAAATGGATGTTGATGAAGATAAAATGCAAAAAATTATTGCCAACTTAATTTCTAACGCCATTAAATTTTCTAATCAAGGAGGTCAAGTAACCTTTTTCGTTCAGCGATTGGACGACACTTTGCTCGTCAACTTGAAAGATAAAGGCATAGGCATTAAAGCAGCAGATTTACCAAAAATATTTGACCGATTTTATCGCGCTGATAATTCCCACCAAATGCAAGGAACGGGCATTGGACTGGCGCTTACCAAAGAACTGGTTCATCTATTAAAGGGGCAAATTAATGTATCTAGCCAACAGGGGGTAGGAACCGAATTTGTGGTACAGTTGCCCATTACGAATCTAGCTCCAGAAAGTGTGGCCATCACCTCCACTTTTGAACTGGACGAAGCCATCGTTACCGTTCCTAAGCCGGTCGTAAAAAACGAGCACAGTGATTTACCCATTGTACTCATCGTGGAAGACAACGCAGACGTCGCCCAATTTACGGCCTCTTGCCTACAAGATGATTACACCATTCACTTTGCGGAAAATGGGCAAATAGGTATTGAAAAAGCGATGGACCTTATACCCGACCTGATTGTTAGCGACGTGATGATGCCCCAAAAAGATGGTTTCGAACTTTGTGAAACTTTAAAGCAGGACGAAAAAACGTCCCACATTCCAATTATCCTGTTAACTGCCCGAGTCGATGTGGAAGATAAAATAGCTGGCTTATCTAGAGGCGCAGACGCTTACCTGGCGAAGCCCTTTCACGAAAAAGAATTAACTGTTCGCATGGAACGGTTGATTCAACTGCGGGAAAAGCTAAAAGAACGTTATGCCGGTCTTAGTCTAAAGCGACCTTCTACGGATAAGTCGCTACAATTAGACGATGCCTTTGTGCTAAAAGTCAGAGACGCCATCGAAGCCAATTTGGACAACGAGCAGTTCGGCGTGGAAGAATTGTCCAAGGCTATTTTCCTGAGTCGTGCACAAGTCCACCGAAAGATGAAGGCTTTGACGGGCAAATCAACGGGGCAGTTTATCCACACCGTTCGCTTGCATCACGCCCTCCAATTTTTACAGGAATCAAATAAATCCATTACCACCATCGCCTTCGACGTAGGCTATAACGACCCCTCCTATTTTACCCGCTTATTTACGCGCGAATTTGGGCAGCCACCTTCTTATTTTGCCAAGGGCGTAGGTAAGTACCTAACCACAAATAATCGACACATTTTATGAAGGTCTCTTTTTCCGTTCTGCTGCGTTAAAAATTATCTCCGTAGCGGTGCTATGCAAAGAATTTTTG
>JBCCQK010000564.1:0-5220 GCA_039024375.1 Bacteroidota bacterium | reverse complement strand
TTTTCTTACGAAAAATTGATGTTGTCCAGCAGAAAGGGCAATGGGCAGATACTTTCGATGGTAGCCAAACTTCGGATTCTGCCGCTCTTTTTCTATCAAGTCGTACCCTATTTGAAGGCTGTCCTGTAATTGACCTTGGTGGAAATGGTACAGTTGGATATTTCCTGCAAAACCCGTTAAAATAGCGCTTTGGGCAGTTGACTCACGAACATCCACCGAAAACTGGAACCAGTAGGCAAATTTGCCCCGCTCTAACATTCCTTTAAATTGCACTCTTTTGAAGGGGACAAATTGACCACTTTCGGCTAGAAATTTTACTTCTGCTAGCGTTAACTCTTTCGATTCGTCAATGTGAATGCTTAAATAAGATTGGACATCAAGCGCCGAATCGGGCAGCGAGTGGACAATGATGGGTGCTTGCTGGCTAAATAAGTTGAGCCAACTGAGGCATAAGGCGAAAACTAAGGAAGCGTTTTTCATGATGTGTTTTCATTGTTAACCGTCCAGCACTGAAAGCTAAGAATCGTTACGTTTTTTATAAAAGGGCGCATTTGGAAAGTGAATGTAGCCATTTTTCAACACGTTTCCCAAACTAAGACCAATAATTTATTATTAGCTACCCTTATCTTACCAATAGCATCCTTACTCGCTACCAACCTCATTAGCCCCATTAACCTCATTAGCCTCATTAGCCCAGTCCACAAAGAAAGTTAATATTTCTCAATAACATACCAGAGTAAAAAATCAAACAGTTTTACATGCAACTACGTTTATCCCTAAAAATAAGGGAGTTTTCTCTCCCCAATTTTTTATCACCAACTGGCTGTTATAACTGCCTCTATCGCTTTTGATGCAATGAACATTTTGAAACTACTTTTTTGCGGTGTATTAATAACCGTTTGCCTCAGTTGTCAACAGGAACAACCTGTCTTATCGGCGCTTTTCACCCCACTTTCCGCCCGAGCGCAGTACGAACGTTCTTTAAAACAAGCCGATTTTTTTGATAAAGATAAGTTCGCCGAATGGGACTCTATCGCCAATTTAGCGTTTACTCAAAACGTGGAAATTCCAACGCCTTACCGGCAAACGGGCTATTTTCTGAAAGGTCGAGCAGAAGTGTTAGCTTACGAAATACCATTGAAAGAAGGCGAGCAAATTGATATTTACCTATCCAATGACTCCACGGATATACAAGTATTTATGGACTTTTTTCAGAAGAAAAAGGGTGATTGGTATCCGATTATGAAAAGTAAAACGGGGCAACGACATTTTCATTTTGAAGTCCCCAATACCGAAACCTATCTACTTCGCATCCAACCCGAATTTCATAAGGCGGCATCCTACGAACTGAAAATTTTGAAAAATCCCGTTTACGCTTTTCCCGTAGCGGGCAAGGGCAACGAAGACGTTTGGAGTTTCTTTGGCGACCCCAGAGGTGGCGGTAAACGCAAACATAAAGGCATTGATATTTTTGCTAAACGAGGGACACCACTGTTAGCCGCAACCGACGGTCGAGTGGTCAATGTCAGTGACCGTGGATTGGGCGGTAAGCAGGTGTGGATTCGGGATTCGAAAACCGACTACGCGTTGTATTACGCACACTTGCACAAGCAATTGGTTCGAGAAGGACAAAAAGTGGTCGTTGGCGATACGATTGGCACCGTCGGTAACACGGGCAATGCGAGAACGACGGCTCCACATCTACATTTTGGCATCTATCGGTCGAGAAGACGAGGCGCCGTTAACCCGCTGCCGTTCGTCAAAACCTACAAAAATCGCTTTCTAAACAATGTGGCTTTGATAAAAGAAGACGTGCTTAACAAAGGAGTTACATTGGCCAATACCAATCTGCGGAGTAAACCTAGTACCAGAAAATCGTTATTGAAAAAACTAGAAAGTGGATTGCCCATTGAGTTATTGGGCGCTTCGGGTCGCTGGTACCACGTCAAAACGATGGACGGCGAAGTCGGATTTATTCACTACCAATCGGTTCAACAACTAAAAGCGACCATCTTAAACACGCCTCAAAATTCGATTAGTAGCCTGCTAAAAGATAGCGCCAATAATCGATTGTAAGTATTGGCTTGTACATTAGTGCTTTCTAATTCACTAAAAGCAGATTGGCCACTTTGGTAACGTACATGCGCTTGCCATTTCGCTCCCAATTGTATGTTTAGGCCAACCAAGTAGCTGTATTCAAAATTATTTTGGTCACCTGCGTAAATTTCCTCGCCGTAATCAAACATAAAAAAATTAGCCACTACCCCACCTTCTAATTGGATTCTTCGAGAGCGATTAGGGGCGATTTGTAGTACCATTGGGCTACTCAAATAGAAAAATTTGTAGCGCTGCTTGCGTTGTTCTGCGGCATCGAAACTCATCGCACCGCCCGGACTTCGTTGAACCTCCCAGCGCAGCGCCAACCGCTCCCCAACAGGTCGTTCTAACCAAGCCCCCAAATGGAAATTGACCGTTGGGTCATAGTCGAAAGAAATAGGTGCAGGCAAACTTGTAGTGAAGGTATTGAAAATCGTAACGTCCGTTGTAAAGGTGGTGGCCGTCAGTCCAGATTGTAGGCCGAATCGCCAACAGTTTTGCGCCTCTCCTTTAGCTGTAAAGCAACATAGCCAACAAATTATCCATATGCTTCTCATGTAGTTTTTTGGAAAATCTAGGGCAAGAATCGTGCGAGAGTTTTTTGTAATTAGTGATTAGAAACTAGAAACTAGTGACTAGAAGCTAGTATCCAGCAAACAAAAAAGCCTCACGATGGTGAGGCTTCTGGACAAACATACTTGAGAAAACTTATTGTACAATCGGGTGACATGATTATGATGCAAAGATAGTTACTTTTTATTTTAAAATTTATTTTTTAAAACAAATATTTTTAAAAATTCTGCCCATAGAGGCTCTTTGATAATTTTTGCACAAGTTCAATCCCTTCGGGATTGTGAGTCACGTATATGCTTCAATTCTCCGCATTTCATACGGAGTTAATCGAGTTCAATCACTTCGTGATTGCTAGACTTGCAAAATTGTCAAAGCTCCCATAGAGAATAGGTAGAAAGCGATGCTTTGCCAGCAGCTCTTTTTTGTCTGTCCAGAAAGTAGGAGATGCTGACAAAGCATCGCCTACTACGTTTAAAACGCCCGTTTTTGAATTTGGTGAGTTTCTAGTAGTGCATTAATCGTTTGCAGGATGGTTTTAATACTTGGATTATCTCCATGAATACAGATACTCTGCGCTTGGATGGAAATGAACGTGTTTTCGCTGGTTTTGACTCGTTGTTGGTGGGCAATGGAAACGACTTGCTGCGCCGCTATTTGTGGGTCGTGATGTACCGAACCCGCTATTTGTCGAGATTGTAGTCGTCCTTGGGGCGTATATTTTCGGTCGGCGAAGGCCTCAGCTATAAACCGTAAGCCCTCTTTTGTAGCAGCCGCTCGTACGATTTGGCTATCTGCTAAGCCCATTAAAGCTAATTTTTCGTCCACTTCTCGGACGGCTTGGGCAATACTTTCGGCAATGGTCGCATCATCGGCCGCCGCGTTGTAAAGCGCACCGTGGGGTTTAACGTAGGCCAATTGCCCTCCTAAACTTTCCGTAATACCCTTTACGGCGGCAATTTGATATTTGACGATGGCCCGCAATTCGTCGGCGGGTACGGACATTCGTCGGCGACCGAAGCCCTGCAAATCGGGAAAACCAGGGTGCGCACCAATCTGCACGCCGTGTTGCAACGCTTTCTTGATGGTCGTTTCAATGTGCAACGGGTCGCCCCCGTGAAAACCGCAGGCGACGTTAGCGGAAGTGATATAGGGAAGAATGACGTCATCGTTGCCAATGTGGTAATTGCCGTAGCTTTCGCCCATGTCGCAGTTGAGGTCAATAGCTAATTGATTCATTGTATTCGAGAATAGGGAGTGAGGATTAGAGAATAGGGGTGTGTAACAATGACAAAGGTAGAAAAAACTAATTTTTGATAGCGTACTTTATTTTCGAAATAGCTCAGCATTCATTTTTTCACCACAAAGAGATAGAGTTCACAGCGCACACAAAGTTTTTTTCGAGCGCAGTATTGACTTAGCAGATTCTCAACAGATGATGGTAAGGCGGGTTTATTTTTCAAAAGTAACCATTGCTTTTAAGAACTTTTCTTGTTGGTCAATGTACGGATTATGCGCACAGTTTTCCCAGTAGAATAGCTGCTCTTCGCCAATAATTTGTCCTATCTTTCTAATTTGCTCCGTTGCGTAGAGGCCATCTTCTTGGCCGTAAATCCCATAAATGGAGATGCCCTTTTGAACCAGATTTTTCAGTTTTAGGGTTAAATCTAGACTCGTATATTGTTCGTTTTCCCAAAATCCTTGTGGTGCTTCGTAGGACATTTGTTGGCCGTACTTTCCCAGTTCGCTTTGCTGATAACTCTTGTATAAAAGCTGTGCTTCTTGTGTCAGATTTTTAGGTGTATAAAAACCGTTGGCCATGGCGTGCATAAAGCAGTAACTGCTAAATTCTAGTGTATTTCGGTCCATATTTCGAAGCATTGTAACGTATTGGAGATTAATGGAGTCCGCTTTACTTTTATAAATTACTTCGACGGAATCAATAATTGTTTGGAAAGTAACTTGTAGGGAAATGGGCGCAGCTAACAGAACTAGTTGGTCTATTCTTTCGGGGTGTTTTTCTGCGAATAACGTACCCACTATTCCCCCAAAACTGTGACCGATGAGGGTCGCGTTTTCTAGTTCGAACTGCTTATACAGTTGTGCTATATCCGCTATTGTTTCTTCGAAGGTGTAAACGGCTTCAACTTTGTCCGAACGGCCTTCACCTCGTCGGTCATAAACGATGACAAAAATCCCTTGGTCGGCCAGTTTTTGGGCAGTGGTGGCTTCAAAACTGGTGCTGTTATAGCCCGGTCCGCCGTGTAGATAAATAATAGCGGGGTGATTTTTTTGTCCGAAGGTCTTAGTGTATAATTCCGTTTGGGTGTGCCCCAATTGAGCTATTAGAATTAGCCATAATGCGATTTTACATTTCATACGTTAAGGTTGATTTGGTTAACGTGAATTTTAGATAATATCTATTGATTTTCAACAATTTAACTCCATGGAATGAATATTCAATACAGGTCAAGAGACCTGCGGATATCCGTATCAAGCCCGCCTGAATGCTTGCGGGCAGGTCTGGAGACTTGATACATCGGCAACCGATAC
>JBCCQK010000563.1:0-5237 GCA_039024375.1 Bacteroidota bacterium | reverse complement strand
TGGCGGCGGTGACCAAGTAGTCTTTGGGTCGGAAGATTTAGGAGATTTGGGCATTGCCCGAGCACAGGCAAGCGGCCCCCTAATGGCAGGTACGCTATATGATGCCAGAGTCGTCATTTTTAATAGAAAAGTGGAACCAGGAAAGAACTTAACGGCGGCCATTCGAGAAGCGGGAAACGATTATCAATTATTTGTGGTAGCAGAACCCGATAATATCTTTCAAAACATTGACTACGAGGACATGGACGATAATGGCAACCCGCTGGGTTTAAATATGTCTTTTGAAACGAGTGATAGATTTGTTGCTGGTCAAATTCGGTTTGTTCTAAAAAGAAATCCCAATAAATCAGAACTGTTTACACCTGGTATGTCGATTCCCAATAGCGTGGGTGGAGAAGATTTGATTGATGTCTCAATGGAAGTGATAGTACAATGATTTATCAACAATAGCGTACCTTTTTGCCCTTTTCTGTACTAAAAATCGCAGAGAAAAGTGATTAAGCAAAATGTGAAATTACAAATCCAAAATCTAAAAGTATTGACAATCAATAAGTTAAAATTTTGCTAATTATAACGTTTTGCGTAGCTAGATTCAATAAGAACACGGATTTAACGGATTAAAACGGATTTCTAAATGAATTTTATTCCGAAAGTTAGCGTATTTAGTAAGAATAAAAAGTCCGTTCCAATCTGTTTTATCCATTAAATCCGTGTTCCTATCGGACTATGATTAGAGCTACGCAATCCGTTATAATCAGAAATTTTGAGAATATAAATTTATTTTTTCACTGTTCCTAAAGAGGAACTTTCTCCTGAAACTTCTTTCTAGGCGTTCCCAACAATTTTTGGGAGAAAATCCTCATAGGTGAGCGTCGTTCCCTACTACAGTACCACCATTTCCTTTGTCAAAATTATTTCCCCTGCCTTCATTCGATAATACAAAATCCCATTACCACCGAGCACTTCTTTATCCAATCGAACTTCGTGAAGCCCTGCACCGTAATCTCCTTGAACAGTTTTTAAAATTTGTCCTTGCATATTGACTATGTCCAATTTTACTTTCGTGGGACTTGGCAAATAAAAACCAATGGTTGTTGATTCTGAAAATGGATTAGGTCTATTTTGCAACAACTTAAATTGTTGCCAATTGTCGTGGGGGCGAAAATCTAACACAATGGTCTGTATTTCATCATCTGTGGTGTAAAGTTCGGGTTGGATTCCCTCCATTCCGATGGATAATAGGTCGGAAAGAAATCCACTTTTAGTGGCGCGAAAAGTTACTGTAAATAGTTCATTGGATAAATTATTGTTTTCCACTTGGTGCCAACTCGCTTTTAGTTGTCCCTTTGCTATATTTTCTACATTGAAGTGCTCTACGTGTAGTTGCCCTTCGGTCAACCCTGTGACCGTTAGTCCCTCAAAATTTAATGCAAATTGGGCACCTGCAACCGTTTCAATATTCTGCAAGCTAAATGGGACTTTAACCGTGCTTCCTTTTTCTACAAAAACATCTCGTATAGGTATGGAATAAACCGCTTGGATTTGCCGTGCTTTCGCCAAAGTCAATCGATTAGCCCGAACGTTCCCATCCAAATCCCCTATTTTAACACCGATAAAATCTAATGCCTGCTCCCTATCCAACTTATTTCCTATTTCGATAAATTCCTTGAAAGGCTCTTTTGCGGGATTTTTTGTTTGAAATTGGTATTGCTTATCCACAAATCGCCAACTATCATTACTGGGGAAATCGGGGATTAAATTGAGAATCAATTGTCGCAATTGTACCAAGTCGAACGCTGTAATTGTCCCCGACTTATTGACATCCGCAGCAATGTGTTGGTACGGAGAACCGAACGGCTGAATACCTAAAATATGCTTGCTAATTAAGATTAAATCAAAGGTAGTCACGCCGTTTAAAGGATTGCTGCGTTTAGTTGGCCGAATCTGGTACGAACCATTTGGTCGAACGGCAAAAGCATAAGCGCCATCTGCGGGCGTCATCTGGTCATCTACCATTGCTCCCGATATGGCTACCGCTACGTTTTCTACATTTACGCCCTGTTCGGTAATAATTTTTCCGTTAATATTGGTTGTTCCCGAATTGACACAAGAATTTTGATTGTCTTGCACGACAATAAAGGTCTCGACGGTAGTGAAATTATCCGCTTCGTCAAAGGCAAATATAAATACCTCTTGGCTCGCCAAATCATCACAGGTCAATGTCAACGAGGTAGGCAAAGCCTTTACCGAGGCTATGGTTTGGGGTCTTGGCACCGCTAATCGTCGATTCCAAATGCGGAAGTTATTTTGCAACGTAGTTTTGTCCGTACAGTTATCACTGCTACCTCGGTCGAAGTCTTTGGCCTCAATTTCAATAGTTCTATTCTTTAACTCTAAAGTGATACCATTCGCAATAAACAACGTTGGTTTTTCACAGTCCACGAAAGTGAAATCCCGTCTATCCGTTGTACGATTATTACAATTATCAATGGCCGTAAACTGAACGGTATAGTCAATTGTGGGCGTTACAGCTCTCATAAAAGAATCTCCAACACCCGTTGCTTTTAGGCTATCATTTTCAAAAAATTGCCATTCAAATCGCTCAACGGCTCCTCCCGTACAATCCGTTGCCGAAGCCCTAAAAGTTCGTAGAACTGCGCAAGTATTTACCGAGTCTATTTTATTAGGAATACTATCCGACTGATTATTGGACAAACAAGAACTTATATCGGGAATAAATAAGTTCGGGCGATTGGTCGAGCGGATTTTTAATATTTGTTTGTACCTCAGTAGGCCTTGACTCGCCAGGCTATCACTACTGATTTGAAACGTATCTCGTACCGTATTCGTGGAATCTTCGGGTCGAATTATGGTGAATAGTGGTGTACTAGGCGTATAAAGACAACTATTAATTATCTGATAAATCCGTTCCACTTTTACACAGTAATCTTCGCCCGTCGTAAATCTTTTTTCGGTTACGTTGACTCGCAAAGCGCCACAATTTCCATTACGTAAGTCGATGAACGGAGCGGGAATAGTATCATTACAATCACCTTCCCAATCGGGCGGTAATGTAATGTCCCAATCGGCTCGGTAGTTCACCGTAATTTGTTGCTCCACCCAAGCTCCAATATTTCCTTGTGCGTCCACTCCTCGAAACCTTCTAAGAATCGTTCCTGCTCCACAACCGTCGCTCAGCCGCTGGTATTGTTGCTGAATAGTGAAAGAACGGCAAGCGACATTTTCTTTGCAGGCAGGATTCCCAAACGTTTCGTTGTAAGCCGTCACTTGATTAGCACTCATCTCTCGCCATTCGGCATCGTCAAAACTACTATTACCGTTAGCGTCTGTAATTTGGCCAAAATCATCCGTGTGAAGGGTATCGCAAAAGACGGTCAGGCTATCTAAAGGCTGACAAATAGGACTTACTTTATCTTCTAATCGTACGGAAGTCATACAGAAATTCTGATTTCCCGCCGCATCTATAATTCTCAATTCCAACATAATTTCCATCCCCACCATTTCGCAAGTCAGATTAATCGACGACTGCCAAGCAGAATCGATATCCATCCGACGAATTTCTTTTGTTATCACCCCACAGGCATCAAAACTACCGCCATCAACCGTTTCCGCCGTTAACTTTACGCCGTTGTTATCTCCGATGGAAATGACCAGATTATTAGCGCAAATAACTGCAGGTGCCGTTCTATCTTGGGTAATCACGTAAGTAAACGTACTATCTTCTTTATTTTGCTTAGGACAGTTATCGAACGTTCGATAGCCCAAACGAAGCGTGTCGGCGGGCAAAGGAGTTGTATTGACATTTGTGCCAATTGGCGTCCAATTTCCTGCCACTAATTGCGCTACTTCGTACATTTCTACGGTAGGCATCGTGTCGCAATTATCCGTAGCTATTGGAGGTGCTACTTCTACTTTAAAAAGGCAATTTTCCCCCAATTCCACCTTGCTTGCATTCTGTAAATTATCATTTGGCACTCGTTGAAAAACGGGGGCTAACGTGTCCGTAAATACGATGACCTGGGTATCAATAAAAGTAGGAACGGCCGACAGAGTACACCAATCGAGCAGGCGCCAATATCGGGATAATTTCGTTTCGCAGTTGGTGCTATTTTCAATGACATCTTGCTTGCTAAAAGCAAAAGTGCAATGATTATCATCGTTTAGCAAAACGGTGTCTAGTGGAACGAATGCACCATTCGTAATTCTTCCCGTTTGTACCCGAAAGCGACCCGTTTTGTCCAAATTATTGATATCTGTTAGACTATCTTGCCCACAACTTAACGTAATACTATCCAAGGGTCGAATCAATTGGGAAACGTTGGGGCGAATGAAAACGGTTCGTTGTGTATCAGAGACCGTATTTCCAAAACTATCGATGGCTGTCCACAAAGAGACGATTCGAGCCGTATCACAAGGAATATCACCCAACTCAACGTAAGCACGGTCAAATTTCACCTGAACAGTTGCACAATTATCCGTGGCCGTTGGTTTGGTCGCACTAATTCCTGCTTCCGTCAAATCTACGGTACACCGCACAATAGTATCGGTCGGTAAACTCAAAAAAGTAGGTTTCAGTTTATCTTCTACCACTATATATCCCCAACAACTGTTGGTCGTCGTATCCACAACCGAATATTGAAATAGGCCCGTTTTCTGAATAATGACGCTATCCGTTTGATTATTGGAAAAAGCACCTATCGAATCTTTTGGTGCCGTAATAAAAATACGGTAAATGTCGCTTGTGTCGGGTGCTTCTAACAGCACATCGGGTGTTAGAACGGCTTGACAATTATTATCTAAACTAAGATGAATCGTGTCATTACAAGCCAGCACCCCTCCTTGTGCTTTAGCCGTGAAAGGATTCGTACAAACAAACAATACAAATGTAAAAATTACCCAAAAAAAGGTTTTCAAAAAGCTCATCGTCCATGGATTAAATTACTCTCTCGATACCAAGTACTGTATCTCCAAAGCAGACTTAACCTACCTCCAGTTTTCTAACCAGATAGGCGTTAATAAAATTTGTTGTGGAATAGGTGGATACCATAATGTCAAGTACATTATGCGAACCCTTTGAGATTAGTGATATAAATTAACTGGAACGTGATGAGGATGGGTTGTTTTTGTTGGTATCAATTATTAAATACAATTGAGGTGTGTAGTTCTTCTAAGTATAAACAAATTCAGTGCCTAATATATTAAAAATAAAATAAATA
>JBCCQK010000562.1:0-5242 GCA_039024375.1 Bacteroidota bacterium | reverse complement strand
TTTTCTTAAAGACTATTCCCCAATCATTTATAAAAAACAAAAATAAAATACAGCGATGAAATTAGTAAAAAAAATAATCCCATTAGTGTTATTGGTTGCTTTTGCTTTGGCCAGCCAGTCTTGTAACAAAGGAATTGGTTGTCCCAGCGATTTTTCGATGAACCAGTCCACTACTAGCGTTGTTGAGTAAGTAGAATCATTAAATCACAAAGATTTAGGGTTTTCTGACAACTCTGAAAAAACCATTGCAGTACTGTTGCAGTGGTTTTTTAGTTTTGAAATGTTTTTTTGTTAAAAATTTTACAACATGAATTGGACTGCGTTAACAACGACCGCACAAATCAAGAAAATCGCCGAAAAATCTAAATCTATTCCTTGTCTTATTTTCAAGCACAGCTTGACCTGCCCTATTAGCTCTATGGCGAAGCACCGCGTTGAAAAAAATTGGGACTTTCAAGAAGGAGAAGTCGAAGCCTACTACCTCGATTTATTGAATCATCGAGAGGTATCTAATGAAGTAGCGAGCTTTTTTAGTGTCCAACACCAATCCCCTCAGATTTTATTGGTTCAAGACGGCTACTGTACTTTCGATACTTCCCACTTAGACATTACCGTAGCGGGGATTCGAGGAAAATTGCAAGAGACTGCCTAGTGATAATTTCTGACCAAATTGGACGAACAGTACACGTTCCCGCCCTCCCTCAGCGTATCGTTTCGTTAGTCCCTTCCATTACCGAGTTATTGATTGATTTGGAGCTAACGAAGCGTCTCGTTGGTCGGACAAAATTCTGTGTACATCCGAAGCATAGCGTAAAGAAGATTGCTAAAGTTGGTGGTACTAAACAGGTGTCTTTAGAAAAAGTAGCGGCTTTGCAACCCGATTTAATCATTGCTAACCAAGAAGAAAACGACGAAGGTCAAATCAAGGCGTTAATGACTCATTTTCCCGTTTGGGTCAGTCAAATTCCTACGTTCGCAGCGGGTTTGGAAATGATTCAATCCGTAGGGCAATTGACTCAGACCGTTGAAAAAGCCAATAATATTATTGAACGCTCTTCGGATGCTTGGCAAAAGTTGTACGACGCTAAGCGTTCGATAAAAACGGCCTATCTCATTTGGCAAAAACCCTATATGACCATCGGAAACGATACGTATATCCACGACGTTTTGCGGCAATTAGGTTTCGTCAACGTTTTTTCGGAGACTACCCGCTACCCTACTTTTACCCTTTCCGATTTACAACAACGACAACCGCATCTTATCTTACTCTCTTCTGAACCCTTCCCCTTCAAACAGCAGCATCTCGATGACCTACAATCGGTATTTCCCAGTACATCTATTCGTTTAGTGGACGGAGAGGCTTTCTCTTGGTACGGCACTCGCTTTTTGAAAACTGCTGGCTATTTGCAGGAATTAACTAATTCAACTTTGACAAATTCTACCAAAGAATGAATTTTTAAAATTTCGCCCTATTACCTATTTTTGCACCATGGGAAAGATAATAGCTAAGTTTATACTGTACTTGATGGGCTGGAAGGTCATGCGACCTATTCCAAAAGAAGCGGAACGTAGCGTTATGATTGCCGCACCGCACACGACTAACTGGGACGGTATTATCACCAGAGTCGCCTTTTACGTTTTAGGTATCCCCGTAAAAATTGCCATTAAAGATTACTGGACAAAGTTTCCTTGGGGCATCATTATTAAGCCCTTCGGTGGTTTGGGAATTGACCGTAGCAAAAAAGACCCGAACCAACCGAGAAAAAGCCAAATCGAACAAATGGCCGATTTTTTTAAAACATATAACGAAATTGCATTGGTCATTGCACCCGAAGGTACACGTCGCCTGCGTCAAGAATGGAAAATGGGCTTTTACTACGTGGCGAAAAAGGCGAACGTTCCGATTACTTTCGGCTATTTGGACTACGCTAAAAAAGAAGCGGGTGTGGGTGGCCCCATTTATACGACCGATGATACGGAAGCTGATATGCGTAAAGTGATGGATTTTTACCGTGATAAATCGGGTAAATACCCCGAAAAATTTATGTTAGACCAGCGGTATAGTTAGTCTAATGATTAGTAACTGGTGATTAGTGACAAGTTTAAGCCAGTGTTCATGGCGGTCAGACTAAAAACTAGTTTATTCCTATTCAATATTTTATAAAAGTCGATAATTTAATCCCGCTCTGTCAAACGGAATTGAAATCAGTATCACGTCCGTCTCCCGACGGCTTTGGACTCATTTTTTTAAAAGCCTTATTCTCTTAGCCTGACGGCTATGCCCCATATCTTAGAAATCTGTAATGCCTATTCACAAAACATCCATCATGAGTGAACTAGTAGTAACTATTGACCCTCAAGTAGCTAAGGTTCTTGACAATTACCCGTCAGTTTTTCCCAAAAAATTACGCTACTTACGCCAACTCATTTTGGGGACTGCCGAAGAAATTGGCTTGACTGAACTGGAAGAAACCTTAAAATGGGGTCAGCCGAGTTACTTAGCTCCCAAAGGCAGCACCGTCCGTTTAGGTTGGAAAAAATCAAATAATCGTTACGCCATCTATTTCCAGTGTACTAGCAAATTAGTTCCTACTTTTCGAGCCATTTACGGCGACCTTTTTCAATACGAAAAAAATAGAGCTATTGAATTTTCGCTCGACGATGCTGTTCCCGAAAAGGAACTAAAACATTGTATTTCGATGGCCTTACGATACCACCAGTTGAAGTACTTACCACTGCTAGGCGCTTGATTAATCGTTTGTCAATAACTCAAATGCCCTGACTTCCGACAGGGTTTGTGTAGAAAGTCATCGAATTTAGTTTATTAATACCCTTTTATACACAACCACAGTCTGGCTTCTCATCCAATTTATGAAAATTCTCATTGCTCCCGATAAATTCAAAGGTTCGCTCAGCGCAAAAGAAGTTTGCTCAGCACTAGCGGAAGGATTAAGAAAAAGTAACCCCATAGTAGAAATTATCAAACGGCCAATGGCCGATGGTGGTGATGGTTCATTAGAAGTATTGGCTCACTATTTAGCATTGGAAACGGTTACGATTACCGTAAAAGACCCACTTTTTCGACCCGTCGAAGCCAGTTATCAAATATCCAATCAGACCGCTTACATAGAAATGTCCGCCGCATCGGGTTTGGTACTACTCCAAGAAAATGAACGGAATTGCTTAGAAACGTCCTCTATTGGGACAGGTGAATTGATTAAAGATGCTTTGGAAAAAGGCGCAACGCAGATTTATTTGTTCATCGGTGGCAGCGCAACGAACGATGGCGGTGTAGGTATAGCCTACGCCTTGGGCTATAGATTTTGGGCGGAAGAAGGAAATTTGCTAAAACCTATCGGTAAGAATTTAGGATGGATAGATAAAATTGACTCAGCAGAAATGTGCGTTGACTTGGAAAAAGTAGAAATCAAAGTAATTTGCGATGTTAACAACCCTTTTTACGGTAAAAACGGAGCTGCCTACGTATATGCCCCACAAAAAGGCGCCGATACCGATGCAGTTGAACTGCTGGATAATGGACTGAAGCATTTAGCCAGCCAATTCATCCAACAAGGCTACGATGATATTGCTGATGTCAAAGGTGCAGGTGCAGCAGGTGGAGTTGGTGGTGGAATGATGGCTTTTTTTAACGCCAACCTCGTATCGGGTATTCAAACTTTTTTGGAATTGACCCAATTGGAAAGAGAAATAAAAAGTTGCGATTTGGTCATCACGGGCGAAGGAAAATTAGATACCCAAACCGAACAGGGGAAAGTCATCAGCGGTGTTTGTGCCTTAGCGCAAAAATATGATAAACCGATTATCGCAGTTTGTGGAGCAGCGGAAAAAAAAGTTGGGCGCCAATTGGGCCTATCGAAAATTTATACCATTTTAGAAAGGTCTAAATCTGTAAAGGAAGCCATGGAAAAAGCAGCAGAAAAATTGGTAGCAATTGGAAAGGAGATAGCTTTATAGATAGTCAAAAATTTACTCCATTTTCGAAGATAGATTGAACATTATGCAATCTTCGAGAGTTCTTTCATAAATAGACAAAATTCTTAGTGTAAAAAATACACTAACTAAAATTAAAGTGTTATCTTTGCACCGCAATTACAGTGGTAATTGCAATTGTTTTCAAATCAAGATAAAAACCTCTCTTCATGATTGCCCTAATTCTTGGCGGCGGCGCTGGTACCCGACTCTATCCACTCACCGAAAATCGTTCAAAGCCCGCCGTTCCGTTGGCTGGAAAATACCGCCTCATCGACATTCCGATTTCCAACTGTTTAAATTCGGGTGTCCGCCGAATGTTCGTTTTGACTCAGTTCAATTCGGCTTCTCTCAATAAGCATATCAAAATTACTTACGGCTTTGACCATTTTAACAGTGGCTTTGTCGATATTCTGGCGGCGGAGCAAACCCGCGCCAATAAAAACTGGTTTCAAGGAACGGCCGATGCGGTTCGGCAATCCATGAAACATTTGGTCAATCACGACTACGAACACGTACTGATTTTGTCGGGTGACCAACTGTACCAAATGGATTATCAAGAATTATTAGCCGACCACCAAGCAAAAGGGGCAGATATTTCTATCGCTACTATTCCCGTCAATGCGAGTGATGCACCTGGTTTTGGCATCATGAAAGTTGATGACGAAGGCATGATTGATAGCTTCATCGAAAAGCCAAGCCCCGATTTATTGCCTAATTGGACATCGCCCGTAGAAGAAAAATACGCAAAACAAAACAAGCCCTATCTCGCTTCTATGGGGATTTATCTATTCAACAAAGAGGTTTTGGTGAAAATGTTTGAGGACCATCCCGATGCCAACGATTTTGGAAAAGAAATCATCCCCAACGCCATTCAAGGAACGTACAAAGTTGCTTCGCACGCATTTGGCGGCTATTGGACGGACATCGGAACGATTGCGTCGTTCATGGAAGCGAACCTAGAGTTAACTAAAAATATTCCCGAATTTAACCTATTCAGTAATACCGAAAAAGTATATACGAGAGCACGTATTTTGCCTCCCTCGAAAGTTCGAAAGAGTATGCTTGACGAAGTAATTATGACGGGTGGTAGCATCATTCACGACGCCCACATTGAACGCTCCGTCATCGGCATTCGAACCAGAGTGGAAGATGGCACAACGGTTAAAAATTCTATTTTGATGGGAATCGACCGCTACCAAACACTCGAAGAAATTGCGAAAATTAAAGCAGATAGCGGCGGTCCTCACAT
>JBCCQK010000561.1:0-5250 GCA_039024375.1 Bacteroidota bacterium | reverse complement strand
TTTTCGACTTTTGACACAACCCCTAGCTGTAAGCATAAATTTTCTCAAACAAGAAACTGTCCACTTCAAGCTACCTTTTGTCCACTCAACTAAAGTTATTAGCATACTTACTCTTTTCATACGGAATATTTGTAGTAATTAATTGAATAACCAAAAAAAATAATTATGTGGACCAAAAAACTCAAAAATTTCTTTTTTGTAGCGCTGTTATTTACTACTTCTGCACTCGCCGCTCAATCCGATTTTGGTGGACTTTGGTACGCAGAAGAAATGGACAAAGCAACCATCGAAGTGTACCAATCGGGAGATGATTTATGGTACGCCAAAGTAACAAAATCGGAGGACGCTAAGGCCGTCAATAGCGTTATTTTTGAAAAAGGGGAATACGATTCCAATAAAAATGAACTCAAAGGAACGTTGATTAAACCGGGCGGGAATATGAGGATTGATGCGACCATTTCCTTAGAAAATAAAGAAAAAGCCAAGATAGTCGGTAAAAAGTTCTTTATGACGAAAACTTTTTATTGGGCGAAAATGTAGCGACAAAAGAATGCTATAAACTAAACGATTTACCAAAATTAAACGGATGCTTAAAAAAGGATTAAAGATTATTGGAATAATCTTAGGGAGTGTAGTCACCATTATTGGGGTAACGCTCCTTTTCCAATATATTCAATCGACCATTACTGCCACTAAGCACGAAAAGCTGCTTGGTGAGGAGACCTCCTCTATTATCGTTGATGGAATAACTTTTCGTGACCTCAATAAAAATGGCACACTTGACCCTTACGAAGATTATCGGAAAAGCATATCGGAGCGAGTAGCTGATTTACTGGGACAGATGACCTTGGAAGAAAAAGCGGGGTCTATGTTCATCACTATGGCTGGAATGACTAGTGAGGGAGGTTTAAGTAATAAAAAGACAATATTCAATCCTATTTCTTTGGTGTTACCAGCGAATATGACCTTGGTTGCCAAAAAGAAATTACATCATTTCAATATACTACAAGCTCCTTCTCCCGAGGCACTAGTCAACTGGAATAATAATATCCAAAAGCTAGCGGAACGAACTCGGCTAGGCATTCCCGTTACAATTGCCACCGACCCTAGACACGGCGCACCGCACGCACCGGGTATGTCTATCTCCACGCCTTTCTTTTCCAAATGGTGTTCTCCAACGGGTTTTGGTGCCATCGGGGACACCGTCCTAATGAGAACCTTTGGCGAAATAGCGAGTCAAGAATACAAAGCGGTAGGTCTTCGTTTGGCCTTATCTCCACAAGCGGATTTGGCGACAGAACCTAGAGTCGCTCGTATTAATGGCATGTTTAGCGAAGATGCCCAACTTACTGCCGCCTTAACAAAAGCCTACATTAAAGGATTTCAGGGAGATAGCTTGACCTCTGAAAGTGTCTCCTGTGTGGTAAAACATTTTACGGGGTATGGCCCACAAGAAGATGGTTTAGACCCTCACTTTCCGCCTGGCATTCAAGTATATCCCGGTAATAATCACAACTACCATTTAATTCCCTTCGAGGCGGCTTTTGAGGCGAAAGTAGCACAGGTAATGCCTAGTTACAGCATCCCAGAAAAAATCACCAAAGAACGAGTCGTTTTTGGATATAATCGGGAAATAGTGACGGGGCTTTTGCGCAATAAATATAAGTTTGACGGAATCGTAGTGACCGATTATGGAATCGTGACGGACATGAAATTATTTGGTTTGGTACTTAAACCTGCATCAGCCTACGGAGCAGAACATCTTAGTGTGCCAGAACGAGTAGCTAAAATTTTACACGCAGGCTGTGATATGATTGGCGGCGACTATATTCCCGAAGTGATTGTTGATTTAGTCAAAGAAGGAATCGTATCAGAGGAACGGATAAACTCCTCGGTCACTAGGATATTAAAAGAAAAATTTACTCTAGGCTTATTTGATAATCCTTATCTGGGAATGGAAGGGTTAAAAATTTTAGCGAATGAGACTTTTCAAGCAAAAGGACTGGAATCCCAACGTAGGTCGCTGGTATTATTAAAAAACGAAAATATCCTTCCGCTCAAAAAAGGAACAAGCATTCATCCTATTGGATTTTACGAAGAAGAAATAGAGCGATTCGGGCAAGTGATAACCGATTTGGAGGATGCGGAGGTGATTGTTTTGAAATTAACCACACCACACGAGTCGCTAGGAGAATACTTTATAGAGCGATTCCTTCCGCAAGGCCGACTTGATTTTACGGAAGAGGAAAAGGCAAGATTATTAGGTATTATCAATTCCAAACCAACGGTGACGGTAATTAACTTAGAACGACCAGCCGTCTTTCCTGCAATCAATGCGGCAAGCAAGGCCGTCATTGCCGATTTTGCCAGCCAAGATGATGTTATTCTTGATTTAATTTATGGGGAGTTTTCCCCCGAAGGTAAATTGCCTTTTGAACTTCCTTCTTCAATGGAGGCAGTCAAAGCACAATTGGAAGATGTTCCCTATGATAGTAAAGCACCTTTGTATCCTTTTGGATTTGGTTTGAGCTATTGAGTTTGTTAGAACCATATATCAAATAGTACTAGACTCCAACCACCCCAAAAATCTAACCGTATTACCTTTGCTTACAATCAACTCTTCCGAAAAATCAAAGGGAGTTTAGTCAACATTATTGAGATAATACTCCTTTTTTTTATACATTCAATCGACCATTACGGTCATCAAGCACGAAAAACTGCTGGAGGAGGAGGCATCATCTACTTATGGTAGATAGAATAACTTTTCGGGACCTCAATAAAAATGGTACACTCAAATAGGTGTCTGCTTAAAAAAAAGCATTATTTTAGTAGTTAAGGGACGACGAAATAAATAACCTACACATCTGACGGCTTCTTTTTCCGATTATCGTCGTTAAAATTTTTCAACGTAGCTAGGCTATGCTAAAAAATTTTGCCTAGCTAATCGAAAACCAGCCCGCCTGCGGCAGTCGGGCGGGAATAAACTCGTCATTTTGCGTAGTTTATTTAATTCTTCGTCCCTAAATTTTCATCTGTTGAAAAAAACGTCTAATAACCTAAATACATTATCTCCCAAGGAGGTCAGCCAAAAATTCTTAACTTCCGAACTGCTTATTCAAAAGGTGGAGGAGGCCTTCAATATTTTTAAATTAGAAAATGTACGAGAAAGTATTGTCTTTCCCCATCCACCTTTTAAAAACACCGCACACGGTTTCATCCTTTTAACCGAGGGTAGCATGCAAATGCTGCTCAATCAAGAAAAATTTACTTTTTCTTCCGCTACCTTTATCCTAACTCCCGCTGGTCAAATGAATAATTTTATCAGCATCGCCCCAAACAGTAAAGGGTTTATCGGTACGTTTGACGCCCCCCTTTTATCCTTTGACAAACAACAAAATACCATAGCTACTTTTGGAAAAATGTTGAGTTCAGAGCAATTGCCGCACTTTAGACTAGATACGCCAGAAGTTGAATTGATTTACCCTATTATGCAGAGAATTTGGCAACTCCACCATTCCAATCATCCGCATAAATTATTGTTGATTCCCAATTATTTGTGCAATGTCTTGTTAGAATTGCAAGCACTTTACTTTGCAAATGCGCCAGTAACGAAAAGTAAACCCGAAGAACTGGTGGCCAATTTCAAAAAATTACTACTCGCCGAAATCTATAATAGTCCTAAACCGAGCGATTTGGCCAAAATGCTCCACGTTTCCACCAATCACTTAAACAAAGTGCTGAATAAATTAACCAAGAAGACAACTTCTAAGTGGATTGCCGAGCAAAGAATTATGGAGGCCAAATATTTATTATCCTATTCCACTAGCTCCATCTCCGAAGTGGCTTACCGACTTGGGTTCTCTCAACCAGCTCACTTCACCAATTTTTTTAAAAGTCAAACGGGAATTTTACCAACCGAATACCAAAAGGATTGAATTTTGCAATTTATAGTGTGATTTTAGCTATTTATAGGAGATTATTTGATTGATATTTGTGCTTTCAATTAATCAATTAAAAAATAGTGTAGCACATATGTATTACTATTTACTAATTGCACATTCTATTTTTCGTTGGCTGGCTTTTTTCGGATTGGTTGTTTCCTTGATACTTTTTGGCGTAAAATTCATCCAAAGAAAATCATTTTCACCTACCGATGATTTGTTGCGACATAGTACCGCTACCTTATTTCATATTCAGTTAATCATTGGTATGCTATTGCTGGCAAAAAGTACATTAGTCCTCCAATTTTGGCAAGACACTCAAGTAGGTTTCGCTAACGTACAGCTTACTTTTTTCGGTTTACTCCATCCTTTGTTGATGTTCGTCGCTATTATAATCATCACGATTGGGTCGGCTAAGGCTAAGCGCATGAAGGAAGATGTTGCTAAATTTCGTACCGTTTTGCTGTGGTTTGGCATTGGCTTTTTGCTGTTGATGGTGGCTATACCTTGGTCTTTTTCCCCTTGGGTAAGTCGCCCTAATTTTCGACCTTTTTAAAAAATCCTTAATGAGTAGCCTAAGAGTCTTACGATTAATAGCCCTGTTGGAGGGCATTTCTTTAGTCCTTTTGGTTTTTGTGGCCGTCCCTTTAAAAAGAGTAGCCGACCGGCCCGAATTGGTACAAATTATAGGACCTATTCACGGCATTTTGTTCTTATTGTTTGTGGTCAAAACGTTAAGTTTTGCCGTAGAGCGCAACTGGAAATTCAAAGAGATTACGTGGAAGGTTTTGTTGGCTTGCATTATCCCTTTTGGACCTTTCTACGTGGATTATCAGATATTAAGAAAAATCGACCAATAATTGCCAATGAATGAGATTTACGTATTTAAAACATCTATTACTTCTTACGTAGAAGTGCAACTGGTCAACAGTACTTTGCAAAAAGTTACATCTATTAAAAAGTGGAGTTTTGACTTGGAGGATTGTGATAATGTTTTACGAGTAGTGAGTAAGGAGAATGTTTCTCAACACATCATTGATGAATTGCAAGGGTTAAATATTTGGTGTGAGGAGTTATAGAATAAAAGGCTAGAATCATTAAAGCAATAACTACCTAAAATAATCCAAACAGACTAAATAGACTATATAACAATTTATATTTTCCTTATACCTTTTTATATCCGTTCAATTTTTAGCGAAGTTGAGCGGATTTTTTGTGAAAAAACACCGAGGTCATTAAATAGTAAGATAAAAATAAATATCTAAATTTTAGAAATGATTGGACGCTCGAAACAGCAGTTCGCACGATT
>JBCCQK010000560.1:0-5259 GCA_039024375.1 Bacteroidota bacterium | reverse complement strand
ATTTTACTTAACACATTATCTCATGAACAGAAAGAGTCTTACAAAGCTCCCCAGGCTGCGTCTGTTTGACAAAGCCCTGCTCTTATTTTTCACCCTTTCGCTCTTCGGAACATTCAGCGCCAATGCGCAAGTGCTGATGAATTATGCGAAAAATGACACTACCTGTACTACCCACAAACTAGCCGTTTGCAACGGCGAACCTTCCACTAAAAGCATTCGATTTACCGACGATGGCACCAACGACAGCAACTACGCCGACCCTACTGGTCACCAGAGAAGAGATACCACCGAATTTTGTCCAACGGACGCTTGGCACCGAGTAAAAGCTATCTTCACCGATTTTGACGTTGAAGTGAACGATTCGCTCGTAGTTTTTAATGGTAAAAAATCAGAACTACGTGGCCCCTTTACGAGCACGATGGATTCCTTGACTAGAAGAAGCGCCAATCGAATTGGTGCGGGTTCGGGAACGGGTGTCGCTCAAGCCTACGGTGGCTGGGTGACGGCTGATTGCGACCCTTTGATAAATAAAACGGGCTGTTTAACCTTCATTTTTTACACCGACGGAAATAATACCAAAGGAAAAGGATTCGACGCTTGGGTGGACTGCGAAGCGAGAAATATTGAATTGGGCAACATTAATATTGCCAATAGAAAATTGACTTGTGACAGTTCTGCTTACGGCGTGATTAACATTCCCGCCCCCGAAGTGAAAATGTGCGGAGAGGTGATGTCGTCACCTTCCGATTCCGTCATTGTTCGAGTGTCTAACCAACACGGAATGATTTGCATCGACACCTGTTTGACCCGTTCGGGTACGATGGGGGGTAACTCCGTTTCCGATACTTTTGGTATTGGTAGCTACGTCGCCGTTTATAAACTAAAGTCCGATACGACTAAAACTAAGTCGGTCGTTTTCTCTGTACAAGCGCCTTCTTTGGTGTGCAACGACGAGGTGCGAGTACCACTTGGTTCGGCCTGTATGGTAGTTTTGAAACCCGACGATGTACTCGAAAATCCTTGTGATACCGTCACCGACACCATGTACTACAATATCACCGTAACCTTAGGAACGGGGAAAACGCAGCAAGTTTTAACAACGAAGAATTTTAACAACGGAAATCCAGTCGAATACCCTGTTATCACCAAGGAAGCGATTAGAAAAGCGGGGATGACGGTCTGCGGTGCAAAAGCCACCGTCAGAATCGAAAGAATTTACTACGGTACGACGGATATGTTGACCTTTTGCAATAACGGCGTAAAGTCTAGCGCCTGCGAAACGACGATGAATATTTTTGACCATTCCATTCCGTGGATTACGGTGGACGCCGATTGCGATACTTTAGTGGCTTGCGATACTACGGGTTTGGGCAAAATTATTAGCGCCAAAGCGATTGATAATTGTGATGAGGATATTAATGTAACGTTCACGGTTCGACTGGACGAAACCGACCCTTGTTTTAATACAAAAGGAAAGAGAGATACAACAACTGCCTTCGTAACTTTCACGGCAGTGGATGATTGTGGAAATGTGGGTACGAAAATGAAAGAATATACCATTATTCGCCCCAACAAGCAAGACCACATTGTTAAAACTAGAAATGTAAAAGAAGATTGTTCGGCTATCGTAACGGGCGGGGCCGAAGTGCCTGGTCTAAAATTAGGAGTGGTAAAGAACAACCAATTTATCGCTAGAGATACGGTTAGATTAAGCACTAACGATTATATATGCGGCTATATTTTGACGAAAGATGACGAGGTGATTCCCGCAACGGATTGTGGTTCTAAGAGCTATCGGTACTGGTATTTAGTCGATTGGTGTCAACCAGAATTGGGACCTGTGGCTTGTGACACAACTTTCATCGAATACATTGATACGATTGCGCCAATGTTTGCAATGGGCGAAGGTCAACCCCTTCATTTGGAATTGGGTCATTTTGACTGCACTTACGATTTAACGACCATTCCACGACCCAAGGCTACGGATAATTGCGATGCGAATCCATTGGTTCGAATTGATAGCGTTTTCCGGATTGAAGACGGTATCAAGTGGGGGGTATCCGCCGATTTGCTAACGAAGCTAGACTGCGATTCTTTCTGCGTTCGTTGGGTCGCTCAAGACAAGTGCCACGAGCAATTGAAGAACGATACTTTGCTACAAATCGTGAATGTAAAAGATGTAACGCCTCCTTCGGCGAGCTGTACGGACCGATTGATTGTTTCTCTGGCTAGTGCTAAAGGGGCACGAATATTTGCTAGTGAAGTAGATGCGGGTAGCTACGATGCTTGTGGTATTGCCCAACGAGAAATTCGCATTAAAGGAACGGGGGCGCCTTGGGGCGACAGCTTAGACATCGGTTGTGAATTTGTTCACCCCGATTTACAAGTAGAATTGCGCGTAACGGATTTGAAAGGCAACTCCAATATTTGTTGGTTAGATATTACGGTAGAAGATAAAATTCCACCCGCCTGCGAAAATTTACCACCCACTACTCGATTCTGCGACGAATTTCACAATGGTGAATTGGGCGAAACGACCGATGCGGACGGCGATAAGAAATTTGACGAATCGGAGTGGAAACCGCTTAGCGAAAAACTGCAACTCGTTTATAATCAATACTTTGGTGCATTTCAATGCGAGGATAATTTAACGGTCACGGACTGTGGCGTGTTGACTTCCGAAGAGGAATATCAGTTAATCGAATGGCCTTGCGGCGAAATTGAAATCAAGCGACGTCACCGCGCCGTAGATTGGTCGGGTAACAAATCGAACAATGCTTTTCAAGACGTGAAAGTGGCCTACCGAGCGGGTTGGAAATTTACGCTACCCGACGATTGGGAAGGCAAGTGTGAATCTACTTTGATTCCACCCGCATTGACCATCGAAAATGGTGCTTGCGACCTGCTGGGCTACGAAGTAACGTCCAAGTTATTCGAAGTTCCAGGTGATGCTTGCTTCAAAATGGAAAGAACCTACCACATCATCAATTGGTGTAAGTACGTAGCGGGAACGGCACCCGTCGAAATCGCTAGAGTAGAAGGCGACCACGGTTTTGCCAAAGGATTTATGGTAACTAGCGAAGGGAACGAAAATAACGGTTACTGGACGTACGTCCAAGTACTGAAAGTGCACGACGATGTAGCGCCCGTGGTCACGATTCAAGAACCAGACCCTTGTATCAACGCAGTGGAGTTTGACGCACCTCCTTACGGCGAAGAAGACCAGACGCCAGGCTTTGCTCCTTTCGAATGCGACGAAGTGAAAACTTGGACGGCGACGGCGGTAGATTGTACCGATTCCATGGCTATTTCTTGGGAAGGTCGATTGATTGATGCGAATACGGGTAACATTGTAAAAGAAGTGAAGACCAATACGATTTCTTACGTAGTCTCGAACAAAGAGTCTTACTTCGCACAATTCTGGGCCTACGACGGTTGTGGAAATGCGGGAACGTTGAAGGGCGAACCCGTGAAGTTCTGGGATTGCAAAAAACCAACACCTTACTTATTGAACGGAATTGCCATCGAAATAATGGAGACAGGCATGATAGAAGTATGGGCTTCCGATTTGAACCAAGGAACGTTCGACAACTGTACGGACCAAGCGAACATTGATTTGCGAATCTGGCACCGTAAGTTGGGACCACAACCGACGGATAAATTGGGCGTGTTGAACTTGCCAAAAGTGTTAGAGTTCACTTGTTTGGAAGTAGGGACCCAAAACGTACATATCTACGCGATTGACGAAGAGCAAAACTGGGATTTTGCCATTACCTACGTTATCGTACAGGACAATATGCAAACCTGTTTAGGTTTTGAAAATAATGGTAATCGAATGGTTGCTGGGACGATTCAGAATGCGAATGGTGTAGCGGTTCAATCCGTCGGCCTAGCCGTCAATGGGACAGAACAAAAAACAATGACCACCGCGGCGGATGGACATTATCAGTTCATGCTGCCCGAAGGTGGAGACTACACGGTAACGCCCGAAAAAGACATCAATCCGTTGAACGGTGTTTCTACCTTTGATTTAGTGTTGATTAGTAAGCACATCTTAGGTATTACACCGTTCGAATCGCCCTACCAGCACATTGCGGCGGACATCAACCAATCGGGGACGATTACTGCTTTCGATATGGTGCAGTTGCGACAATTGATTTTGAATTTGACGACCGAATTCCCTAACAATACCAGTTGGAGGTTTGTAGAAGCGGACTTTGACTTCAACATGGAGAACCCCGCAGCAGCTTCCTTTGGCGAGTTCATTAGCATCAATAATCTTGCGGATAATATGGAGCAATTGGATTTTACGGCGGTGAAGATTGGGGATGTCAACGGTAACGCCACGGCGAATAACCTACAAGCTGCCAGCAGTAGAAATGCGACTCAAACACTACACTTGAACGTTGTGGACCGATTTGTGGAAGCGGGAGAAACGGTAACCATTCCTTTCTCAGCGGCGGATATGACCCAAGCATCTGGTTATCAATTTACCTTAAAAGTAGCGGGTGAAGCAATGATTGAAGAAGGCGTAGCGAAAGCGACCAACTTTAACCTACAATCCGCCGAAAGAGGTATTATTGCTACGTCTTGGAACGGAACGGCCGCTGCTGATGAACTGCTTTTTGCGGTCACTTTCACGGCCAATACCACGGGCTTATTGAGTGAAATGGTATCGCTCAGTTCGGAGGTCACTACTGCCGAAGCCTACTCGACGGACGGTGAACTAATGAATGTCGCCCTTAATTTTGCGACCGAATCGACGGCCGAAGGGTTTGTCTTACAGCAAAATACACCGAACCCATTCCGCAATACGACGCTCATTGGTTTCCAATTGCCAAACGCTGGAACGGCCACTTTGACCATCCTAGATGTGCAAGGAAAAGTACTGCAACAAATAACCAATGAGTTTGCCAAAGGATACAACACCTTCGAGGTAAACGCACAGCAACTCAACGCAACGGGAATTATGTACTACCAATTGGAGTCGGCGGATAACGTTGCGACGAAGAAAATGATTATTTTGGAGTAAGCTACTTATTCAGAACAGAGAATAGAGAGCAGAGATGAGAGAAGTAGAACATTGATTACGTTAGCGTGAGTGTTAATTTTTGCTGGTGTAATGTCTCTATTCCCTCAATGAAATCCATACGGACAAGTTGGTCTCTACTCTCTCTTCTGAATTGCAATAAAGACTTTTAATTTCCCATAGTGAAGGCATTCGGTACGTTACCGGATGCCTTTTTTGCTTACATGAAT
>JBCCQK010000559.1:0-5260 GCA_039024375.1 Bacteroidota bacterium | reverse complement strand
TAGACAAGACACCTGTCTTGCCTACTGTGGATGCTTGCTCTAAGGCAACCTCCTTGGTGGCATAAAATTAATATTTTTTTCAAAGAACTTCTTGGTTTTTTACATAGTACCTAATCACTAAACTACCCTCGCAAGCAAAGTAGCTTTTCTACTCGCTTTTGGTCGGCTGCATGTACCAATGCAGAACCTCGAACTCTCAACTTCGCTTTCTTACTTTTTTGTCTCTTTCGGTGAGACGTGTTAGCCTGAAAGCGCTTGATTTTACCGGAACCAGTGCGCTTGAATCGCTTCTTTGCACTAGAGTGGGTCTTCATCTTCGGCATTTCAATGTCGTTTGATTTAGTTGCTTTTTGGGCTATCGGTCCACGGTTGACGGTAAACGGTCAACACAGAATAAATTGAAAATCAAAGAATTGCAATTCCTTTATCTTCAATAAATTACAATGTTGGACTAGTAGCCATTTTTTTCTTTAAAAAGCTGAAAAACAGCATTTTAAAGGGCAAAAAACGAACTAAAAAATTCAAAAATAAATATAAGAACGTACCCATTTTTCAATGGGTGTGCAAAGATAGGAACTTTTGGGGGAAATAGAAAGGGAGAGGTAAGATTAACTAATGAGAATCAATAGATAACCAAGTATTTATGATGCTGATAAATATTATTTTGGTTGACGGCGACTTTTTGTTGTACTTGGAAAATAGATTTTGCATAGGGTGAAAAATCAAAAATCATATATCAAACATCTTGAATCATATATCTGAATGAAGTAGGTTTTAGATATATGATGTATGATTTTAGATATATGATTTTGACTTATTATGAAAACCAGCTAACTGGAGGTTTACAGTTTCATGTTTCTACTTCTTCTTTTTCTTCTTAGGCTGCACCATCACCGACATCCTTCGACCTTCCATTCTAGGGAGTGCTTCCGCTGCGCCGTATTCTTCGAGTTCTTTCAAAAATTTTAAGAGCAATAGTTCACCTCTTTCTTTGAAAACGATGGTTCTACCTTTGAATTGAACGTAGGCCTTGACTTTAGCGCCATCTTCTAAAAAGCCTTTAGCATGCTTAGTTTTAAATTCGAAGTCATGGTCGTCCGTATTGGGACCAAAACGAATTTCTTTGACAACCGTTTTTACCGCTTTTGCTTTGATTTCCTTTTGCTTTTTCTTTCTATCGTAAAGGAATTTTCGGTAGTCAATTATCTTACAAACTGGCGGAGCTGCCTTCGGTGAGATTTCTACTAAATCAAGGTCCATTCTTCTAGCCCAACTTTTAGCTTCTCGGGTATTATAGACGCCTACTTCCACTTTTTTGCCCGCCACTTGACTGACCGCTTCCATATTGTCTCCAACTAAACGAATTTGGGGTACCTTAATTAGGTCATTGATTCTAAATCTAATTTCTTCTTTTTGATTGTGATTTCTACGATGATGTCTTCTTGCCAATAGATAAATTATTTTTGTGAATGAAAAGTAACATAACTCTCTGAGTTGTGCTGAGTTGCACACTGGCACAACTCAAAGGATTGCGTTACGATTTTTATGTATAAAAAGAGGAAAAACGGATTTTATTCCTCTATCCCCCTTAAATAATCAATAAAATAGGGGAAATAGTTCCCACTGAGTATTAATTGTTGGTAAAAATACTAGAATTCTATTGTTTACCAAAAATAAAAAGGCTGAACCAGTATTCTATACACTGATTCAACCTTTATTTATAGGATAACTACAGTTTATTCAGTTGGATGCTTCTAAAAACGTAGCAAGTAGTTTTAATGATAGTTATATCATCCATATGTTGCATACTACGGTTTTTATTGAGCGTCCGTTACTTTTTCTGCTAAAGCAATGGTAATGCTATTCCCTTCTTCCGTCAGTTCTGCCATCAAAAGACTACCTTCTTCAGGGTTTTGATTCAAAATGAACTCTGCCAACGGGTCTTCTAAATACTTCTGAATCGCACGGTGCAATGGTCTAGCACCAAATTGCGGGTCGAAACCTTTTTCGGCCACAAACTTCTTAGCATCTTCGGATAATTCTAAAGTATATTCCATTCCTTTCAAACGATTGGTTACATCCTTCAAAGCAATTTCGATAATCTTGAAAATATCCTCTTGGTTCAAGCTGTTGAAGACAACTACATCGTCGATTCTGTTCAAGAATTCGGGAGAGAACGTTCGCTTTAAAGCACTTTCAATAACGCCTTTAGCGTGGTCTTCCGCTTGATTGATTCGTGCATTGGTTTGGAAACCAACCCCTTGACCGAAATCTTTCAACTGACGAGCACCGATATTGGAGGTCATGATGATTAGGGTATTTTTGAAATCTACTTTTCTACCCAAACCATCTGTCAGTTGTCCATCGTCCAATACTTGCAACAAGATGTTAAAGACATCGGGATGCGCTTTTTCAATCTCGTCCAGCAAGACGACTGAATACGGCTTTCTTCTGACCTTTTCGGTCAACTGCCCACCTTCTTCGTAACCGACGTATCCTGGAGGCGCTCCGACCAATCGGCTTACGGAGAATTTCTCCATGTATTCACTCATGTCAATTCGAATCAGCGAATCTTCTGAATCGAAAATGTATCGAGCCAAGGCTTTTGCCAATTCCGTTTTACCAACACCCGTTGGACCTAAGAATATAAACGAACCAATGGGTTTCGATGGGTCTTTCAAGCCAACTCGATTCCGCTGAATCGCCTTACTAATTTTGACGATAGCTTCGTCTTGCCCAATAACCATTTGTTTGATGTCCTCTCCCATTTTAACGAGTTTTTTACTCTCGTTCTGAGCGACTTTTTTCACGGGAATACCCGTCATCATGGATACGACTTCGGCAATGTCTTCTTCCGAAACGGGATATTTCTTCGACTTAGATTCTTCTTCCCAATCAATTTTGGCAATTTCCAACTGTCGAATTAACTTGGATTCATCGTCTCGCAAGTCGGCGGCTCTTTCGTACTGTTGGTCTTTGACCGCTTGATTCTTATCCTCCTTAATCTTCTCGATTTCCTTTTCGAATTCTTCAATGTGCTTAGGAACGTGGATGTTCTTCAAATGCACTCTGGCGCCCACTTCGTCCAAAACGTCGATGGCCTTGTCGGGCAAGAATCGGTCACTGATGTACCGATTACTCAAACTAACACAGCTTTCGATGGCTTTATCAGAGTAAACCACGTTGTGGAAATCTTCGTATTTGGGTTTGATGTTTTCTAATATGTGGATAGCTTCTTCGGGACTTGGTGGTTCTACCAATACCTTTTGGAAACGTCTATCTAAAGCACCATCTTTTTCAATGTGCTGTCGGTACTCGTCCAACGTGGAAGCGCCAATACATTGTAATTCGCCTCTGGCCAAGGCAGGTTTGAAGATGTTGGAAGCGTCCAACGAACCCGTTGCGCCACCCGCACCAACGATGGTGTGAATTTCGTCGATGAATAGGATAACATCTCTTGACTTCTCCAATTCGTTCATGATGGCTTTCATTCGCTCTTCGAATTGACCTCTGTATTTCGTACCCGCAACCAGTGCTGCTAAGTCCAACATGACAATTCGCTTATCGAAAAGTGTGCGAGATACCTTACGTTGAATGATACGTCGTGCAAGCCCTTCGACGATAGCGGTCTTTCCAACGCCCGGCTCACCGATTAGAATCGGGTTGTTTTTCTTTCTTCTACTCAGAATTTGAGAGACTCGTTCGATTTCGGTTTCTCTACCGATAATTGGGTCTAGCTTACCTTCTTCGGCTAATTTAGTAATGTCTCGACCGAAATTATCTAAGACGGGCGTACGAGATTTTGCACTGCCTCCTTTTCTTTGGTAATTGCCACCACGGCCGCCACCTAGGTCGCCGCCTTGCTCTTCTTCAAAATTATCGTCCGAATCTTGTGGCGCTTGGCTGAACACATCGGTATCCACTAAGTCTTCTTCGTGTCGGACGTATTCTAGTTCCGCTTTGAAAGTATCGTAATCTACTTCGAATTGCTCTAGCACCTGCGAGGCAGGATTATCATTGTGTTTTAATATAGAAAGTACCAAATGTTCAGTACTAATTTCTTCTGTCTTTAGGCGCTTTGCTTCTAGGAAAGTAACTTTCAAGACCCGTTCGGCATCTTTGTTTAAAGGTACATTTTCAATCGTAAGCGAGGCATTTAGCGAAGGTCTTCTTTCGATAGAATCTTCGATAACTTGAATTAACTCGTCGGGATTCACCTCTAAAGAATCAAAAACTTTGACGGCAAGGCTCTTCCCCTCTCGGACAATACCGAGCAATAAATGCTCCGTACCGATATAATCATGCCCCAATCGTAAGGCTTCTTTGCGACTATTGGCAATGACTTTTTTTACTTTGGGAGAAAACTTTCTGTTCATGATAAGTATGGTCTATCTGTTTACAAAATTGAGGGTAGGTAATCACGAAAAAAAGGGCTAAATTTTTTCATCATCCCTGATTGAAAGCTAGAGTTCTAGAGTCGAGCGCACTCACCAATAATAACTTGACAATTAAAGACGAGACAAATTAATCTTTCTAGCTTCTCTTTTTGTACAAATTAATGGTTATTAAGAACTCATTTGTACAAAAGATAGTTACAGCGATTTTGAAACAATATTAAACAATCTTTTGGTACAAAACAATGACCTTTAGATTTAGTTCAGGCTTTTTTTTCGACTTTGATTACTACTTAGGTGTTTGTCCTTTGTTCCACCAAAAATTTAGGGTAGCTGCAATAAATAAAATCTTTTTTAAAATGTGACTTTCTTTAATGTTTTGACTCTAAAAAAGGATAGACGTGCCAACACGATGATGTAATAGAAGACAGTGAACAAATTGTCATTAAATACAACGCTGACAAGGATAATAACAGCAGGGAAAAAATGGTGCCATTTGTAAAAAGGGGCCTTTTTTACCAATTATGGCAGACTTTTCAACTTAGCTATGCCAAATAGGCGGCTACTTCCTACCTTTGCGAAATTAGGGTTAACAGAAAGGATTAGCTACATTTGTGTACTTTGATTAGAATAATCAATTTCAATTCATTACCTTGTGGATTTCTATATTGAGGGTAAATACCTTTCGACACAATGTGAAAATATTGACCCATTTATGACCAATTAACAAAAAGTTAAAATTGAAAACAAAGCTGGGTAAATAAACGGTAGATGACTAACTGGTAGATGTTTGAATGGTAAACGATTTACGTCTTATTACTTGATAATAGCTACTAGTCACTGGTAACTAATCACCAGTCACGAAC
>JBCCQK010000558.1:0-5294 GCA_039024375.1 Bacteroidota bacterium | reverse complement strand
TTCAAAATCATAATTTTATCCAGTTTGAACTATAAACAGCATTCACCGATTATTGTTTTTTACCAAAAATACGTTCGAAGAGGTTTCGCTTCTTTTTTTTCTTCTTTCTATTGGACTTCTTTTTGGGGCGGTCACTGCGATTGGTTCGAGTGGAAGTTGCTTCTTCTGCTTTTGGTTGTCCAAAAATAACGTCAAAAATAGAAGAAGCATTTTCTTCCATATCCTCCCAAATATCTTCCACAGGCATTTCTTCTAAATAAGGCGCACAATCCATTGCCCAATAAAGAGAATCTGGAAGCGGCTTAAACTGTGCTTTGCGTTGTTGGCGGAATCTAGGGTCTTTGTACACTTTATTCATAAATCGCCCCCAAATAGGTAAAGCCATATTGGCTCCTTGACCCAAATGAATCGTGCGAAAATGGACTTTCGGAGACTCGGCACCTACCCAAACACCCGCTACTAAATGGGGTGTGTAGCCCATAAACCAACCGTCCGAATGATTTTGCGTAGTCCCCGTTTTACCGGCGATGTGGTTACGTAAATGGTATTGATAACGTAGTCTTCTGGCCGTTCCACTGTCCACAACGGATTGTAACATTCGAGTTATCATTGCCGCCGTTTCGGGTTGGATAACTTGTTCCGATTCGGGTGATTTATCGTCGAAATCGACGAGTACTTCTCCCGTCTTGGTTTCAATTCGGCGAATGTAAGTCGGTTGCACTCGACGGCCTTGGTTGGCAAAAGTCCCGTAAACTTTCATTATATCGTAGAGCGATACGTCGGGTGTACCCAAGGCTATTGAAGGTACTGCGGGAATGTTGGAGGTAATGCCCATTTTTTCCGCCAAATATTTCACCGAATCAATGCCCGACCGCATAATCAAATCAACCGTTGCCACGTTAACCGAATTGCTCAAAGCACCCTCCATCGAATAAACGCCTTCGTATTGACCATCCGAATTTTCGGGTTTCCAATTATCGTATTCGGTGTAAATGGTGAGGTGATTGTGAATGTATTCGCAGGGCTCGATTCCTTTTTCTAAAGCCGTTGCGTACACAATAGGTTTGAAAGTAGAACCCGCTTGACGAGATGACTTCACGTGGTCGTACTGAAAATATTTATTATCAATTCCACCGACCCAAGCCTTGACGTGACCATTTTTCGGGTTCATGGCCATGAACCCCGTGTTTAGCAACATAAAATAGTATTCGATAGAATCCCTTTTGCTCATTTCTTTTTCCTCCTCGCCGTCCCAAGTGAAAATGGTCATTGGGTGCTTCTTCCGGAATAGGCTATCAATGACCGCTTTGGGTTTTCCTTGCTTTTGCAGTCGCTGGTACAAAGGTGTTTGTTGAATAATTTTATCAATTTCTCGTCGCACTTCTTTCGATGGCCCTCGTCGCCAATGGTCAAAAAAATTAGCCTGTAATTTGCGCATGTGTTCGGCAACTGATTCTTCGGCGTAACGCTGCATTTGCGCATCAATCGTGGTGTAAATTTTCAGCCCATCCGTATAAATACTGTAAGCCGTTCCATCCGTTTTTTTGTATTTTTTCAATAAATTTCGTAATTCCAATCGGAGATGTTCCCGAAAATAAGTGCCACTCCCTTCGGTATTTCCTTCCGTTGCGTAGCGCAGTTTCAAAGGCTTTGCTTGTAGGGAATCCAAGTTGGTTTTAACTAAGTGACCCGATTTGACCATTTGTGCTAAGACGGTATTTCGCCTATTCACCGCTCGTTCAGGATGGGTCAAGGGATTATAGTAGGAAGTCCCTTTGAGCATACCAACCAAAACGGCCGCTTCTTCTAATTTAATATCTCGTGGATTGGTATTAAAAAATCTTCTAGAGGCCACTTTGACCCCAAAAGTGTTATCGCTAAACGAAACCGTATTGAGATATAAGGTGAGCAGTTCTTGCTTGCTATACACTCGTTCCAAGCGTTTGGCGATAATCATTTCCCGTACTTTATTGACGGGCAGGGAAAGTAGCCTGTATCTTTTACGTGGAAAAAGATTTTTGGCTAATTGTTGGCTCAAAGTGCTACCGCCGCCACCCGAATCATCTTGCATCAAAATAGACCGAAAAAATACCCTGACCCACGCTCGAATATCAACTCCGTCGTGGTCAAAATAGCGGACATCTTCGGTCGCTACTAATGCGTCCAATAAAAAAGGGGAAATTTCGTCGAGGCTGGCATTAACTCGATTTTGCAGGTAATATTTACCCAGTATTTGTCCATCTTCGGTATAAACTTGCGAGGCGGTACTATTTTCAATAGTTAGCAATTCTTGTTCGGTTGGCAGGGTATCAAACCATTCGAATCGAATAGATAGGTAAAAAAATAGGACAAAGATGGTGGCGAAGATACTTAAACTACCTCCTATCAAGGCGACCCACGCACCTTTGGGGTATTGCTCTTTCGCTTGCAACCATTTTTCGTAGAGTGGCTGGAGCGCTATTCTCCACTTTTCCAATTGTTGTTGGAGATGATATTTTATTTGAGTTGGAATTGTTTCTTTTTGCACAGTGTATTGACCTGAGAATGTTGGGAGAAGCAAAGGACAACGGGTTGTTTATTTGTCAGCTTCTAACCATAGTTTCATTAATCTAGAATAATTTTCCATCAGTAGAAACGCAGAGAATTCAAAACTTATTAAGTTTGTTGGTAATTTTTATTATAGTCCTCACTTAGTAGAGACAGTATCGTAGAAGTCAGAACATTCGTTTAATGGATTGTCAGAAGTAAGATTTGAGGCTTATCAACGTCAAAAATCTGACCTCTGACAATGAAATGGTCTGACTTCTGACCTCTTGCTCCTCAATCTCTTAGAAGAATTTCTTGTCATAAATGCGCAGAAAATAATTTCTAAGGAAATAATAAGTAATTTGACTCCCTCGTTTATGCGAAAATTATTGACTTTTCTAATTCTTCTAGGCTTGATAAATGCTTGTTCCAACATTTATGTTGATAGGCAACAAACACCCCAAGTCGTTGAAATTCCCGATGACTATCGACCGAATATTGGAGGAGATAAAGTGCGAATGCAATTGCAGAAAGATGCGGAACGGTTAATTGGCGTGAAATATAAATACGGCGGTACAACGCCTAAAGGGTTTGACTGTTCGGGTTTTACGGGCTACGTTTACAATAAATCCAATATTGACATTACTAGAAGTTCGCAAACGCAAGCGAAAAAGGGCGTGAGAATCAAAGTGAAAGATGCACGAAAAGGAGACTTAGTCTTTTTTACGGGCACGGGAAAGAATAAAATTTCGCACGTGGCAATGGTTATTTCTAACGATAACCAAGGATTAGTCGTCATTCACAGTACTACTTCCAAAGGAGTTAGAAAAGATAATGTTACTCGCTCAAGTTATTGGAATCCTAAGATATTATTTGCTCGTCGAATTTTGGATTAGTGACTAGTGACTCGTAATTAGTTGATTAGTGATTAGTTCAGCAATCACTTATAACTAGAATCACGAAGAATAACTGTTTTTATTCTAACATATTCACAATTTCGGTTAAATAGACTTCGAAAAGCAAATAAGCTAACAATACAAGGACAACTACGGTTATTAATAAAACACGGTTAGAGCGCTTCAATTCTTTGGTTCGAATGGCTCGACTTTCTTTAAAACCAATACTTCCTCCGCTCTTTCCTCTTTGAAATCCCTTAGCGATTCTACTTTTTACTGCTTTAGTATCCCCTTTATTTTCCTCTTTATATTTGCTGAGTCGCTCTTCTAAGGCTTCTTTTTTAGGGTCCCAAAACCTAGGTTTATAATCAAATTTTTGGTTCTTCGGTACTTTAAAAAAACGCATTAATGCCATAATCTTCTTTTTTTTGACTATTCAGTATTCGTCGTCAACGTGTCGGACACTTGTTTTTACAAAAGCGAAAAGGTTAATTTTTAGCTCCTTTTTTTATAAAAGCTGAAGTGTCCGACACGTTTTATACAATTGCTGAACAGTTATCTTTTTTTACTGAAAATCAGTTGATTAACAAAGCGATTAACAGGGTAACGGAGGTAGCGACAAAGCCTACCATAAAAATATTATAGGAGGTCGTTAAATACCGATATTTTTTATCTAATACTTTTCCTAAATGATATAAATCCCTGACCATATTACCATACATGAGTTCGCCATCGCGAAAAACGTTATCCATTGCTTCTTCGTACTGCTCGAGAGATAAATGAACAAAATTACCAAAGAAAATAATATTCTTCTGTGTAGCCACTTTATCCTGTATCTTTTGGTTGAGAGCTGTCACCTTGGGTCTTGCCGATAAAACGGCAAAAATCAATGAAGTTAAACCCGTTATAAAAAAGACAATGACGGCCATTAAAATCATCGGCTTCGTCTCGGCCATATTTCGATAACTCAATAGCGAAATCATCACCGAAAGAAGAATCGCATTGACGCTAATCATAATGTTCGCCTTATTATCCGCAATGGCGCTCAGATTAATATGATTGCGATAATTGGTACGAAAAAACGTTTGAATCGCTCGATTCGGTACTTTATCTTCTAGATGCTGAAAAGCGGCGGGTGGTGTCTCTTCAACGTAAATATTTCGCTTCTTTTTTATCTTTTGTAGTTGAGCCTTGGTAGATAAGATGTTTTCGGCTAAGTAAGACTCAAAAGTTAATTTGCCGTGAGGGGTATAAAACCTGGTAGCTAGCAATTGCTGCAATTGTAGTTGTGTCCACTGTTCTTTGGGCAAAATAGTTTTTCGATGCAGTTCTTGCTCTAATTGTAGTAACGAATTTTTAGTACCGTAGCCTTCTCCGTTTCTCAAGGCATAATAAGCGTCGTGAAAAACTTCTTGTTCTTCACTAATCGGTACTTTCTTGGCTTCGATTAAGCGGAGAAAATCTTTTATTTTCTCCGTTTTGGCTTTTGGATAGCCTTTCGTTACTAGAAAGTCGGTTAAATTTCGGATGGCCGATTCGGTGGCTTGTTCGTAATTGGTTAGAAAACCCGTAGGAAAGAACCACGCAGCGATACCCAACATTTCTAGCGTCGAAGCGGGCAAAGATGTTTTCTCACCAATTTCTTGTACTAATTCCACCAATCGGTTAGCCCATTCGTAGGTATGGTATAACAAACGACCGTCTTGCTGATTTTTGTACAATTCAAAAACCGCCGCTTCCGTTTTGGCCAACATTCCCTGCGGGAGTATTTGTTTTGTTTGTAAGGTCATGCCCTAAAAATCGTTAGTTAGAATTAGTGGAATAATTGGAACCTATGAGTTGTGTAGAAAATCATCAGTATAATTAGAAAAT
>JBCCQK010000557.1:0-5302 GCA_039024375.1 Bacteroidota bacterium | reverse complement strand
GTTGGTCAAAACGCTCCGAAGGTGCAGCGCACCGTCCACATTAAACCTTATTTTTAACAAATGTGGACGGTGCACTGCACCATTGAGACCCACTTTCAGCAGCAGGTGATACAAATATTATCGGTACTCCGTACCTTATTTACCCTAAAGTAACCTTGTGGGGTGTCGTTAGACTTTGCCAGTATCTCCTGCTTTTCAAGAGAAAGAAAGAGAGACTAGTAAAGTATCGCTTTATAGCTGTTCTCTACAACTTGAATTAATCATTCTCACAAAGCAACACTGTGATGATAGATGCTATATTGCATAGACGTACATGATTACGTACATTTGTCAGAAACTAAATCATAAGAGTATGAAGGCGATAACGATAACTACCTTACGGTCAAAAATGAAATACTACTTTGACCTAGTTAGCCATTCAAAAGATGTGTTAATTATTCCAAGAAATGGTGATGATGACAATGCAGTAGTCATTATGAGTCTAAATGAATACAACGCTCTAAAGGAAACGGAATACTTGCTTTCCACTAATGCCAATCGAAAACGACTGTCAGAAAGTATAGACCAATTAACAAAAGGAGATTTGGTTGAATTGAAGCTAGCCAACGATGCATTGTAATACAGTGCCGACTTCATTATGATGATTAAAACAATTAGGGAATGAGCAATCCTCTACCAGCAAAAGAAAAACCCATCAGCGCCAAAAAACGCTTCGTCCTAGGCATCTTAGAACTTGCCAAAACCGACCCCGAAATCAACGCGTTAATGCCCAAACCCGAACTGCGAGCAGCCGTCAATCGCCCCGACATCCCATTGGACAGGATGATAGCCACCTATTTGGACGGCTACGGCGACCGACCTGCCGTGGCCGAACGGGCTTACAAAATTGTAGCGTCGGAAGATACCCAAAAGTCAATACGTCAATATTTACCTGCTTACGAATCCATTTCCTACCAAACGCTGCACCAACGGATTAAAAACATGGCCAACGCATGGCGTTATCATCCCGATTATCGAGTCCGTCCCGAAGAATTTGTCGCCATCATTGGGTTTACGAGTACTGATTTTGCTGTATTGGATTTCGCCTGCGCCTACGCCCAAACGGTGTCTATTCCACTACAAAGTAGCACGTCGGGGGCAGACTTAGACGAAATTTTTGCCAATACTGAACCCGTAACTTTGGCCGCTAGTATCAACGATTTGGTCTTGGCCGCCGAACACGCCGTTAAACATCCGTCTATTCGAACGCTCATTGCCTTCGATTACGATGAACGAGCGTCGGAAGAAAAAGCGCAATTTGCAAAAGCAAAAGCGCTTTTAAAAAATGCGAAAGTAACTACTCAATTGGTCGCATTACAAAATTTGGAAGCATACGGAAAGCAGCACCCTTGGACATTTTTACCATCTAATCCGCAAGGCGACGAAGGAATGACGGCCATTGTCCATTCGTCGGGTAGTACAGGTAAACCCAAAGGAGCGATTATGCCCGAACGGGCAGTGAAGCATACTTGGTTGGGGCGACCAACGCAAGTACCCAAAGTGACGGTGATGTTCGCTCCATTGAATCATATCATGGGGCGAAACGCTTTAATTGGTACCTTAAATACGGGGGGAACAGCCTATTTCACCTTGAAACCCGATATGTCCACTTTATTCGAAGACATTCGTTTGGCTCGACCGACCTTTTTGACCTTTTTCCCCCGAGCGTTCGAACTGATTTATCAAGATTTTCAAAACGAAGTAACCCGTCGATTGCGCACGAATAAAAAAAGTCGCTCGGAAGTAGAAACCGCCGTAAAGGCACATATGAAAAAGACCTATCTGGGCGACCGCTTATTGGGCGGTATCGTTGGGTCGGCCCCTACTTCGCCCGCCGTTCGGGACTTTATCCGAGACTGCTTCGACATTCTGTTGATGGACGGCTACGGAAATACCGAATCTGGTACTGGGTCGGTGACGATGGACGGCATCATTCAACGTTCGACGGTTTCGGAATATAAATTGCGAGACGTTCCAGAATTAGGCTATTATACTACTGACAAACCTTATCCAAGAGGCGAGTTGTGTTTCAAAAGTAAGTGGGGCATCACGGGTTATTATAAACAACCTGAAGCTACCAAGGGACTCTTCGACGAAGAAGGCTATTCGCTAACGGGAGACATTGTGGAAGAACGAGGCCCCGACCACGTAGTCGTTATCGACCGTCGAAAAGACGTATTAAAATTATCCCAAGGCGAATATGTCGCCGTTGGCACTTTAGGAACCGTTTTCGAGGCGGGCAGCGCCGTTATTGAGCAGATTTATATCTACGGCAATGCTCACCGTGCGTATTTACTAGCCGTTGTGGTGCCAGCCGTAGAGGTAGTTGAACAGATATTGGGAACATCTTATTCCTTAGCCCAATTAAAAAGTCTTGTTCGAGACGAGTTGCAACGAGTGGGCAAAAAAGAGGAGTTAAAAAGTTTTGAAATACCCCGTGACGTAATTATCGAAACCGAACCGTTTAGTCAAGCAAATGGCTTACTCTCCAGTGTTCGAAAGCGGTTACGACCAGCGTTAAAACGAAAATATTCGGCCGTACTTGAAGCTATGTACGAAGCGCATACACAAGGACAAAAAGCGGAAATGGAAGCACTCAAAGCCCCCGATTCTCCGTTGACGACTTTTAATAAATTAGTGAAATTATTATCCGCCAATTTAGGCGTTCAAGACCTAGACACATCTAAACCTAGAAACTTCGGCGAATTGGGCGGCGATTCTCTGGGAGCGGTTCAGTTTTCGAACGCCATCTACGATATTTTCGAGGTTTCGATTCCCGCTAACGTGCTATTGAGCCCAACGGGAAACCTAAAAGCGTGGGCCGAAACAATCGAAGCAGAACAGCAGTCTTCGTCCAATAATCGGCCAACGTTTTCAAATATTCACGGAAAAAGTATCTCAACCGTTTCCGCCGAAGACTTAGAACTATCTCGTTTTATCGGGGAAGCAACCATTCAAAAAGCAGCACAGATAGCCGATGTAGTAGAACAGCCCAACACAGTCCTCCTATCGGGCGCCAATGGCTTTTTGGGACATATTTTGACCTTACAATGGTTAGAAGAAGTCGCTCCTAGAAATGGAAAAGTCATTTGTTTGGTTCGAGCAGAAGATGACCAAGCAGCTCGTTTGAGATTGGACCAAATGTTTAAAGGTACGGACGCACAAATGGAAGCGCAATACCAGAAGCTGGCGGCTAACCATCTAGAAGTATTAGCGGCGGACATTACCCAACCTTTCTTGGGATTGTCCACGAAGGTATTCGAAAGATTAGCGGAAGAAGTGGACCGAATCTGTCATCCCGCTGCCTTGGTCAATCACCGCTTTGGCTACGAGCATCTATTTGGTCCTAATGTGGTCGGTACGGCCGAAATGCTCCGTTTAGCGTTAACGACTCGCAAAAAACCGATTGATTTTATCTCTTCGGTGGCCGTCGAACGATTTTTGGACAATAGCCAAGGCAGAAACGAAGCGGCACCACTTTTACGACAAGTAAAACTCAGTCAACAGTACGCCGCAGGTTACGGTATCAGTAAATGGGCGGGAGAACATTTATTAAAAAAAGCTAGTCAACAATTCGGCCTCCCCGTCAACGTATTCCGAAGTGATATGATTCTGGCCCACCAAGAATTTGTGGGACAAATTAACACCGCCGATATGCTCACTCGATTACTTTTCAGTATCATTCAAACGGGCTTGGCCCCCACTTCTTTTTATAAAAAAGACCTACAAAATCCGAGTGCCAAAGGGCATTACGATGGCGTTCCCGTGGACGTGATTGCCGCCGCGGTAGTCGGTGTTTACCGCTATCAAAATAAGTCCTACCAAACGTTCAACGTCCAGAATTTCTACCAACAAGATGGCATTTCCTTAGATAACTTCGTCGATTGGGTAGAAACGGCGGGCTATCCGACTCAGCGATTGGAGCACTCAGAATGGTTTGCCAGAATCAAAGACAAATTGACTACGCTGCCCGAAGCCCAACGGTCCCTCTCAGCGCTAGACATTTTAATGGCTTACAGTCGCCCTTATTCGGTCAAAAGCACCAGCGCCGACTGCCGCCAATTCAAAAAATTAGTCAATGATTTGTCCATCACCGTCCCGCATTTGAGCGAAAGCTACATTCATAAGTGCTTGACGGATATGAAGCTGTTGGAGAAGCTAGGTTCATGAGGTGGATGAGATTCATGAGGTTTACAAGGTGAATCAAGTTGGCCTCATTCACTTTATTAGCCCCATTAGCCTCATCAACCCCGCCTATACCTTGATAGTCGTTCCACAATTCGGACAAGTACAAGTAATTTTCCGTCGCTTTCGCTTTCGTTTTTTTCGCTTAATTTTTTCAATAAAAGCAGAGCTGATGATACCTGTTGGTAAAGCAATGAAGCCAATACCGATAAGGGTAATAACGGCACTCAATAGTTTGCCCATGGCTGTAATCGGATAAACGTCGCCGTAGCCAACCGTTGTCAACGTCGCAATCGCCCACCAAAAAGAATGGCCGATGGTGGCAAATTTTTCGGGTTGTGCTTCCCCTTCGATGTAATACATTAAAGTAGAAGAGAGAATCATCAGAATGAAGCCCACAAAAAAGGCAATGGACAAATCGGCCTTCGTTTCTTTGAAAACGGAACGGATGCTTTTCAAGGATTTGGAATAGCGGCCCAATTTAAAAATCCGCAATAGGCGCAGAAGCCGTAAAATTCGGACGACCCGCAAATCCATTGTAAAAATCAAAGGCAAATAGAATGGTAAAATCGCTAATAAGTCAATAATGCCCATCGGAGAAACGAGAAATACGAAGCGACTCTTTTTCATCCGTTTGTTAATGTCTGCTACCCAGATTCGCAGAAAGTATTCGACGGTAAAAATAATGACCGAAACAACTTCTATCGCATCAAAAATAAACCCGTAAGGTTCCCGCAATTCTTTATACGATTCGAGTACTAAGGCCACAATATTTAGCACAATCAGGCCATAAATAAACTTGACAAACCGTTTATTTCGATAGAGGAAGTTATACGTTTTCCGTTTCACCTATTACGATATTTATATTGGTAAGCAATCTGACATCTGACAGTTCCGAACGACGGTCCGACTTCTGCATCACTAATGGTTCAGGTTACTGAGTGATTGATAGTTTCGAAATAGCACAAATTTTGGAAATCAACACTTTATCTAACTAGTGGTTCAAGTCATAAGTAATTGATAGTTTAATCGAGTGTATTTTTTCGTTAGACAAGGCATTTTTTTTGAGAATAGCCGT